>NZ_DATFZD010000064.1:0-10133 GCF_035314665.1 Mycobacterium sp.
GCCTGCCAGGAGTTCATCACCCAGTTGGGTCGTAACTTCCAGGTCATCTACGAGCAGGCCAACCAGCACGGCCAGAAGGTGCAAACGGCGGGGAACAACATGAACTCCACCGACAACGCCGTCGGCGGCAGCTGGGCCTAAAATTCACCCGTTGACGCGGCAGCACACCGATCCGGGTGTGCTGCCGCGTCGTGCGGTTACCGAGCACGTCGAGACACGAGAGTAGTGATGGATCAAACAACCCGCACCGATATCACAGTCAACGTCGAGGGCCTTTGGATGTTGCAGGCGTTGCTGGATATTCGCCACGTCGCGCCCGAGTTGCGGTGCCGGCCTTTCGTTTCCACCGATTCGATGGACTGGCTGAACGAGCATCCCGGCATGGCGATCATGCGGGAACAGGGCATCGTGACGGGCGAGACGGTCGACGAGTCGATCGCGGCCCGGATGCGGGTGCTGGCCGCACCGGATCTGGAAGTCGTCGCGCTGCTGTCCCGGGGCAAGCTGCTCTACGGCGTCAAGGAGAAGGAAGAAGGCGCCGAAGACGAGCCGGTGGGATCCCGCGATATCCCGGACAACGAGTTCCGGGTTCTGCTGGCCCGCCGTGGCCAGCACTGGGTCTCGGCGGTGCGGGTAGGCGACGAGATCACCGTCGACGACGTCGCGATCGCGGATACTGCCTCGATCGCGGCGCTGCTCTTCGACGCACTGGAGTCGATCCACCACGCCGATCCCGCGGCGATCAACGCGGTCAACGTGCCGCTTGAGGAA
This sequence comes from Mycobacterium sp., assembly GCF_035314665.1. Classification (GTDB taxonomy): domain Bacteria; phylum Actinomycetota; class Actinomycetes; order Mycobacteriales; family Mycobacteriaceae; genus Mycobacterium. Next base: position 772 of record NZ_DATFZD010000064.1, read on the forward strand.
ATGCTGGAGATCACGAAAGCCTGGCAGAGCTCCGGGTTCAACGTCTTCTCGGGCGGCGATCTGCGGCGACTCGGCATCAGCGCGGCGACGGTGGCCGCGCTGGGACAGGCGCTCTCAGATCCGGCTGCTGAGGCCGCGGTCTACGCCAGGCAGTACCAGGACGACGCCAAGGCGCCCAGCGCCTCGGTGCTCTCGCTGAAAGACGGATCGGGTGGGCGCATCGCGATGTACCAGCAAGCGCGTACCGCCGGGTCGAACGAGGCCTGGTTGGCCATCTGCCCGGCCACTCCGCAGTTGGTCCAGGTCGGGGTGAAGACGGTCCTAGAGACTCTTCCCTACGGCGAGTGGAAAACTCATAGCAGAGTTTAACCAATCGTTACGGAAGTACCCCGCATACCAAGGATTTTCGGAGCAGCATTCACTCCTGGTGCGGATGCATCAAAATAATTCTAGAATCTGCTCAACAATTGGGACGCGACGTCACAATTACCAATAGCAAGGCAAGGCACATGGACCCAGAATTCGTCGACAGAGGGGTGGCACGATGACCGCAGTAGCCGAGGTGCAACAGCCTGGTTCAGAGGCAATCTCGTCGCCTCAGTCCGCGGTTGTCGGCATCATCGCCGGCGAGGGCGCCCAAATCGGCGTGCTGCTGGACGCCAACGCCCCAGTCTCGGTGATGATCGACCCGTTGCTCAAGGTCATCAACATCCGACTGCGGGAGCTGGGTCTGTCGGCATTGGAAGCCAAGCAGCGCGGCAGATGGGCGCTGTGCCTGGTTGACGGCACGCCGCTGCGGGCCGCCCAGTCGCTGACCGAGCAGGACATCTATGACGGCGACCGGCTGTGGCTGCGATTCGTCGAAGACACCGAGCACCGATCCCAGGTCATCGAGCACATTTCGACGGCCGTGTCAGTGAGCCTGAGGAAGCGGTTCGCTCCGATCAACCCGACGGTGGCGGTCCAGGTCGGTGCCGCAATGGTCGCGTCCGGGGTGCTGTTGGGTTCGGGGCTGCTGGGCTGGTTCCGCTCGCAGCACGCATCGTGGGTCCCGGCGCCCTACGCCGCGATCATCGCGGTGCTGGTGATCACGGCGGCGCTGATGATCCTGGGGCGCGCCAAGACGGTGCAAAATCGCCGCGCGGGCGACATCTTGATGTGGAGCGGGCTGGCGCCACTTGCGGTGGCGGCGGCTGCGGCGCCTCCCGGTCCGGTCGGCGCACCGCATGCGGTGCTGGGTTTCGTGGTCGCCGGTGTCGGCGCGATGCTGGCGATGCGGTTCACCGGCCGTCGGCTGGGTACCGGCACCGCCATCGTCACCGTCTGCCTGGCGGCGACGATCGCCAGCCTCGCCCGGATGGCATTTGACACCGGCATGGTGACGCTGCTGACCTGCATACTGCTGGTCTGTGTGTTCGGCTACCAAAGTGCACCTGCCCTTTCTCGCTGGTTGTCCGGCATCCGATTGCCGGTGTTCCCGTCTGCCACCAGCCGCTGGGTGTTCGAGGCCCGGCCTGATCTGCCGACCACCGTGGTGCACCCGATTGACGGCGGCCGTCCGACCCTGGAAGGCCCCGCGTCTATCCAAGAAGTCGTGCTGCGGGCCGAGCGGGCCCGGTCGTTCCTGACCGGCTTGCTGGTCGGTCTGGGTGTGCTGACGATCGTGTCCCTGGTGGGCCTGGCCGATCCGCGCGCTGGCCAACGGTGGTTGCCGCTGCTGCTGGCCGCTTTCACTGCCGGCTTCCTGATGCTGCGCGGTCGCTCCTACGTCGACCGTTTGCAGGCGATCATCCTGGCGGTGACGTCGGTCCTGATCGTCGCCGCGATAATCGTCCGCTACGTGCTGACGCTGTCCTCAGCGGCGTCGGTGTCGGTGGGAGTGGGCATAGCGGTGCTGCTGCCCGCGGCTGGACTGGTCGCCGCGGCGACGGTGCCCAACACCATCTACAGCCCGCTGTTCCGCAAACTGGTGGAATGGGTCGAATACCTCTGCCTGATGCCAATCTTCCCGCTGGCATTGTGGTTGATGAATGTCTATGCAGCGATCCGCTACCGGTAGCCGCCACCTGCGGCCGCTTCGCGCGGCCGCAGTGGCTGCCACCACGCTCATCGTTGCTTCGGTAGCGCTGTCCGGTTCGCCCGCGTACGCGATCGACCCTCCGGGGATAGACCCGGCGGCGGTACCACCGGACGGCACGCCCGGTCCACCCCAGCCCATGAAGCAGAATGCCTACTGCACCGAGGTTGGCGTGTTGCCTGGCAGCGACTTTCGGGTGCAGCCGAAATACATGGACATGCTCAACCTGCCCGAAGCGTGGCGCTTCGGACGGGGCGGCGGGGTGCGAGTCGCCGTCATCGACACCGGGGTGACCCCGCACCCGAGACTGCCGCATCTGGTTCCCGGCGGCGACTATGTGATGGGCGGCGACGGCCTGTCCGACTGCGACGCGCACGGCACGCTGGTGGCGTCGATGATCGGCGGAGCCCCGGCCAGTGGCGAGGCCCCCGGCGGACCGGGGCCGCGGCGACCGGTGCCAGTTCCGACCAGGGAACCACCGCCGCCGGCGCCGCCTCCCCAGACTATTAGCGTGGCGCCGCCGCCTCCCCAGACCATCACGATGGTTCCGGCGCCGCCGCCGTCATCGGAGCAGCAGGGACCACCCCCTCCATTCGGCGGTCCGCCGGCATCGCCAGAACCCAAGTCGCCAGGGGCGGCAGAGCCCAAGTCGCCGGGTGCGGCCTACGGCGGTCATGGCACAACCGTGCTGCCCGGCTATTCCCGTGGCGGGCATGTGATTTCGGTCGATTACCCGCGACCGGCCGCACCGCCGCCGCTGGATCCTCCTCCGGAAGGGCCGTCGGACGCGTTCGTAGGGATTGCGCCCGACGCGGAGTTGATCTCGATCCGCCAGGCCAGCCAGGCGTTTAGCCTCAAGGACGCGTACACCGGTGACGAGGACCCGCAGACGCGGCAGAAGCGGGACAGCATTTTCACCATGGCGCGGGCGATCGTGCACGCGGCCAACATGGGCGCGCGGGTAATCAACATCTCCGAAGTGATGTGCATGAGCGCGCGCAGTGTCATCGACGCGCCAGATCTTGGTGCGGCGGTGCGTTACGCCGCGGTCGATAAAGATGCCGTGATCGTCGCCGCCGCCGGCGACACCAGTCAGCGGGACTGCAAAGAAAACCCCATGGTAGATCCTTTGCACCCCAAGGATTCTCGGGACTGGGGTGGCGTGACCACGGTGGTAACCCCGTCGTGGTACAGCGACTACGTGCTCACTGTCGGCGCCGTGAATGCCTCTGGCGCGCCGATGGACAAACTGAGCGTGGCCGGGCCATGGGTGGGAATCGGGGCACCTGGTACCGACGTCGTCGGGTTCTCACCGCGAGATGACAGCCTGGTCAACGCGATTGACGGTCCGGACAACACGTTGCTGGTGCCGTCGGGCACCGGTTTCTCCACCGCGATCGTGTCCGGTGTGGCGGCTCTGGTGCGGGCGAAATATCCGCAGCTGTCGGCGCACCAGGTCATCAACCGGTTGCAGCGCACCGCCAGGGCACCCGCTCGTGGCGTGGACAACCAGATCGGCTACGGGGTCGTCGACCCGGTCGCCGCGCTGACCTGGGATGTACCCGAAGGTTCTGTGTTGCCGAAAGACTCGGGGGCAGCACTGAAGATGCCTCCGGCGCCTACTCCGCGCGACATGGTGCCGGTATGGGTCGCCGCTGGTGGACTACTTGGCGCGCTAATACTAGCCGGCTTGGTGTTAGGTGCGGCTCTGCTGATGCGAAAGACCGGGAGACAGGAATGAAGGCACAACGCGAATACGGGCTGGCCCTGTCGTGGCCGCGGATCACCGTAGTGTTTCTCATTGACGTTGCGCTACTGGTGATTGCGAGTCATCTGCCGGAGTCTTGGCGGGCCGGTCACGGTCACGCGGCCTTCTGGGTGGCTGTCGGTCTTGCCGTGGTGGTGACAGTCGCCGCCCTGGTCACCAATGGGGGAGTGCCCGTTGCGTCGGCACCGATTGCGCGCGTGCGAAATTGGTACGCCGACCCGGAGGCGTTGACCGTCGGTTGCACGCCTGCGATGGATCACCGCCGTCGCTTCAGCAAGGAAACGGTCGGGGTGCGTGAGTACGACGGCCAGCTGATCGGCGTGATCGCAGTCGAAGGGGCCGGCGAAGCAGCATCAGCGGGACGGCATCGCCATCGGGATGCGTTACCGGCATCTATGCCGCTGGAAGCGGTCATCGAGGCGCTACGTCAGTTCGATGTCCGGCTCGACAGCGTCGACATCGTTTCGGTCGGAACGCGCCTGGGCAACAAGGGCGTCAAATCGGCGGTTCAAGACGATTTCGGCGCCACCGGCGGTCGACGCCCGCTCGAGGAGCGCCACACCTGGCTGGTACTGCGGATGGACCCACTGCACAACGTCGCGGCAGTGGCCGCCCGCGATTCCGTCGCCTGCACCTTGGCGGCGGCTACCGAGCGGCTGGCTCAACATCTGGACGGACGAAGCTGCGCCGCGCGTCCACTGACCGCCGACGAGATCAACGACGTGGACGATGCCGTGCTGGCCGGGCTCCAACCGGCTCACATTCGGCCGTTCTGGCGCTACCTGAAGACCCCCGACGGATACGTGACCAGCTTCTGGGTTTCACCTTCCGACATCACCACCGAGACGCTCGGGGAGCTGTGGCTCGCCGATGCCGACGTCACCGTTATGACGATCCGGCTGATCGCGGACGGTCGGGAAGCCGACGTGGCTGCCTGGGTGCGCTACCACAGCCAACAGCGGCTGCGTAAAGAGGCGTTCAGCGGGCTGAACCGGCTCACCGGCCGCCAGCTGGGCGCGGTAGCCGCGAGCCTTCCGGCGCCCACATCGGGTAAGCCGCTCCCGATGCCGAGTCGGATACTCGACGACGGCGAGGGCATCTTGGTTCCGGTCGGTGCGGTAGCCCATCAACAGGGTCTCGCCGAAGCCGCACGATGACCCGGCCGCAGGCCGACGCGGCAGATGCCCGCAACGCGATGGTGGCTGGGCTTCTGGCGTCCGGAATTTCGGTCAACGGGCTACAGCCGAGCCAGAATCCGCAAGTGGCGTTGCAGATGTTCACGACGGCCACCCGGCTCGATCCGGACATGTGCGACGCCTGGCTGGCACGGGTACTCGCCGGCGACCAGAGCATCGATGTGCTCACAGCCGCGTGGGAAGCCGTCAAGACGTTCGGCTGGGAGATGCGTCGACTGAGCCTGTCCGAGTTGGAGTTTCGGCCCGAGGTCTCCGACGGGATCTTCCTGAAGCTGGCGGTCACCAGCGTGGAGTCCTTGGCTGCCGCCTACGCGGCCGCCCTCACCGAGGCGAAACGGTTCGCGGAAGCGGCGGCGCTGCTGGATTCCACCGAGCCACGCCACCCGTTCGACGAGGAGCTTCTCAAGTACGTTCGGGGGCTGCTGTACTTCCGCACCGGCCGCTGGCCGGATGTCCTCACCCAGTTCCCGCCCGGGACCACCTGGCGCCACCCCGAACTGAAGGCCGCCGGTGCGGCCATGGCGACCACCGCACTGGCCTCGCTAGGGGTGTTCGAGGAGGCGACCCGTCGCGCGCAGGAGGCGATCGAAGTCGACCGGGTGCCCGGCGCGACAAACGTCGCGATGTACACCAAGGGACTGTGTTTGCGGCACCTGGGCCGCGAAGAAGAGGCCACCGAGTGTCTCCGCCAGGTGTATTCACGCGATGCGAAGTTCACGCCGGCACGTGAAGCGCTGGACAATCCCAACTTCCGGCTGGTGTTGACCGACCCGGAAACCATTGAGGCCAGGACGGATCCGTGGGACCCGGATAGCGCACCGACCCGCGAACAGGCCGAGGCCGCGCGTCACGCCGAGATGGCCAAGAAGTACTTGGACGAAGGGGATGCCGAGCTCAATGCGATGCTCGGCATGGAACACGCCAAGCGGGAAATCAAGCTAATCAAGTCGACCACCAAGGTGAATCTGGCCCGCGCCAAAATGGGGCTGCCGGTGCCGGTGACCTCACGGCACACCTTGTTGTTGGGACCACCCGGTACGGGGAAGACATCGGTGGCGCGCGCGTTCAGCAAGCAGCTGTGCGGTTTGACCGTGCTACGCAAGCCGCTGGTTGTCGAGACCAGCCGCTCGAAACTGCTCGGCCGCTACATGGCCGACGCGGAAAAGAACACCGAGGAGATGCTCGAGGAGGCGCTGGGCGGGGCCGTCTTCTTCGACGAGATGCACAACTTGCACGAGAGTGGCTACTCCACCGGCGACGCCTACGGCAACGCGATCATCAACACCTTGCTGCTCTACATGGAGAATCACCGCGACGAGCTGGTGGTCTTCGGAGCTGGCTACGCCAAGGCGATGGACAAGATGCTGGAGGTGAACCAGGGTCTGCGGCGCCGTTTTTCGACGGTGATCGAGTTCTTCAGCTATAACCCGAAGGAACTGATCGCGCTGACACAATTGATGGGCCGGGAAAACGAAGACGTGATCACCGATGAGGCGGTCGACGTCTTGCTGCCGGCCTACACCAGGTTCTATGACGACGAAAACATCTCGAACGATGGCGACCTGATCCGCGGCATCGACGTGCTGGGAAATGCGGGATTCGTGCGCAACGTGGTGGAGAAAGCGCGTGATCACCGCAGCTTCCGCCTCGACGACGAGGACCTCGACGCGGTGTTGTCGAGTGACATGGACGAGTTCAGCGAGGACCAATTGCGCCGGTTCAAGGAATTGACGCGCGACGACCTCGCCGAGGGCCTCAGCGCCGCCGTCGCGGAGAAAAAGTCCGACTAGCCCTCCGAGCCTCTGACGGTTTCGTCAGTTAACACCTGCGGCCCGCGAATATCTTGGTTCGGCGGCATCTGTAACGATCGCCAGCAATTTACCGATAATCCGCCGCGAGTTGCATTGACGGGCGTCAGTGCGACTGCCACGATAAAGTTACAAACACGTTACATGCACCTCGCTAGGTGAGGCGTCTGCACGGACATAGGCCACTGACCTCGAACGTCGAAAGACGCCCAGGGTCAGGACAGCTCTTCCCGGGTTAAGGGTTGAGCCCAAGTGGCTTTCGGCTCAGCCGGATACGCCGTGTGGTGCCAAAGCTCCGGCGAGAGGGGTGCCACCGACGATCCGCGTCGGGCGACCTACCTCTCTTGGCGGCCTGGGGTGTCCTGGCCAGGAGGAGGTGGGGCCGAGACCTAGTTCCACTGATAGTTCTGCGCAGAACCATCAGATATCGATGAACGTTTCGTTCCGATCCGGTCGCGGCAGCGACTTCGCCAACTGAACCGGTTTGCGCCAAACCCTGTCTCCGCGTTGCGCGGGCACACGGCCATGCGCACCCGCCACCAGCACAGCGGCCGAGACCTGTGTCCGGGTCGGACTTTTCACTAAGGAGAAGTCCATGTCATTCGTTACTACGCAGCCGGAAACATTGTCCGCAGCGGCCGGCGACCTGCAGGGCGTTGGTGCGGATCTGGCCGGCCACAACGCGGCCGCAGCCAGCCCGACGACGGCGGTAACCCCCGCCGCTGCAGATGAGGTGTCGGCGCTGACCGCGGCCCAGTTCGTCGCGCACGCCCAGCTGTATCAAGCGGTCAGTGCTCAAGCCGCGGCGATTCACGAAATGTTCGTGTCCACCTTGAGCACCAGTGCCAGGTCCTACGCGGCCACCGAGGCCGCCAACGCGGTCGCTGCGGGATAAGGGGCTGCTGCAATGGATTTCGGGGCATTACCACCAGAGATCAACTCCGCTCGCATGTACGCAGGTCCCGGTTCGGGGCCGATGCTGGCAGCCGCATCGGCATGGGATGTGCTGGCCGCCGAACTGGGTTCGGCCGCTTCGTCCTATGACTCAACGATCTCCAGCCTGGCCGAAGGGTCCTGGCTGGGACCGGCGTCGGCATCGATGGCGGCCGCGGCCACACCGTATGTGGACTGGATGAGCACCACCGCCACCCAGGCCGAGGAAACCGGTTACCAGGCCAAGGCCGCCGCGGCGGCGTACGAGTCAGCGTTTGCGATGACGGTGCCACCCGCGGAAGTCGCGGCCAACCGCACTCAGCTGGCGGCGTTGGTCGCGACCAACGTGCTGGGTCAGAACACTCCGGCGATCGCGGCCACCGAGGCGCTGTACGGCGAAATGTGGGCGCAGGACGCCGCGGCGATGTACGGCTACGCCGCGTCATCGGCGGCCGCCTCGACGGTGACACCGTTCGGTTCGCCGCCGGAAACCACCAACGCGGCCGGGGCGGCCAGCCAAGCCGGCACGGTCGCCCAGGCCACCGGCACGTCGTCGAGCGCGGGTGTGCAGTCGACGCTGTCGCAGGTGGTCTCTGCGATGCCCAACGCGCTACAGGGGCTCTCGTCGCCGCTATCGGCGGCGGGGACCAATCCGTTTGCGCCAGGGTCGAATACGGCCACGACGGGGATTGCCGGGTTTTTGAACATGTTCAGCGGACAGACTGGGTCGGCCGTCGGGAGCTTTATAACCTCCGGGCTGTCGAACGGAGTCCTCTCTGGCAACTGGTTCAACCCGGCCAGCATCAGCCCGGCTGTGACAAGTGCCTTCGCTGACATCGGTTTCTTGGCGGTGGCCGGTCAAAGCGTTGGCGGCCTCAATCCGGCCCTGTTGACGGGGGCGGCTGCTGCACCGTCGGCCATGAGCACAGTGAGCCACGTCGGATCGGCGGTGGGTGCGCTCGGGTCACCAGGCCTGGGCGGATCCGCGGTGACTGCCGGGATGGGCCGCGCAACCCTGGTCGGGGCGATGTCGGTGCCGCACAGTTGGGCCGCAGCCACTCCCGGGACCGGCTCGCCAGTCGGGGCACCATCGGCCGGCTTGGCATACGCCCCGAGCGCGGAGGCTGGGATGGCGGGGGTACCCGGCATGCCTGGGATGCCGATGGCGGGCTCCGGTGGTCGCAGCTTCGGCTTTGCCGCTCCCCGCTACGGGTTCCGACCCACCGTGGTGGCCCATCCGCCGGCTGCCGGATAGCAGAAGGGAGCAACGTCGTGATTTTCCAGCCCGCCATGGTCGGCGTCCGGCGTCGGAGTTGGCGCCGAACCCGACGTGGACGTCCACCGTGTCGAGAACTGGGTCCGCACGATAGGTCCGGCGGTGTCTAACGTGATTTATCAACCGCCACAACGAAACTCGCTCGCCGTCACAGTCCAGCCGAGCCGGCGGTGAACTTCCCGCAAGCGCCTTTTCGGGCGCAATATCGACAATCGTTTCCGCGGGCCAGCTTGACTAGCCTCGCTCGCGGTGGAACCATTGCGAAAGCAAGCACCTCGCTAGGTGAGGCGTCTGCATGGATACA
>NZ_DATFZD010000065.1:0-41461 GCF_035314665.1 Mycobacterium sp.
GCCTGCCAGGAGTTCATCACCCAGTTGGGTCGTAACTTCCAGGTCATCTACGAGCAGGCCAACCAGCACGGCCAGAAGGTGCAAACGGCGGGGAACAACATGAACTCCACCGACAACGCCGTCGGCGGCAGCTGGGCCTAACCTCACACAACCGACTGTGGCCCGCACACCAACCGGTGTGCGGGCCACAGTCGTTTCCGGCTGCCCAGGTCTTGCTGAAACCTGTTGCGGCTGTTAATCATTCGATTTCGGGTAAAGGTTCTGTAATCGTTGTCACAGGCGCATTTGCTTTTGGTGAGACTCGGTGCTTCTCAGGCGAATCTCAGCAGCTATTGAACTTCGTTCAGTAATACGAACGCGGCGAAAGTCGGGCGTCGCCAAAGGCGATTACGGTTCGACTGAGCCCGTCCGACAAATGCAGCCACTGCGCATTCATAACGGGCCGAATCATGATCGGTTTTACGTCGCAGACCGGCCGCGATCGGGGCTACACATGCCCTAGGCAGGCGCGACGGGGCAAGGCGGGCTTTCCCTGTCCTAACAAGCGTAGGGACTGGCTCGCGAGTGTTGGCAACAGCCTATTTACTTTCCGGCTGAGCGGCGACGATCGGCCAGCTTAACCGCCTGCTCAAAAAGCCGGGCTCCGGCCTGCAGGCCATCACATCCGGAATTCTGGAAATTGATTTCGTGTTTTCGGATGTTTCTCAGATTGCTCTCAGCTAGCATTCGACACGAACGCACAAGCGCGGCTCGTTACAGGTCGGTTTCCGTCGAAGGAGATGGTCATGGAACTCGCTCTTCGCCCTTAATGTCACCGCCGGTGTTGTCATAGCGGGCGCCGGCCTGCTTGCCGTTGCCCCGCTGGGGCCGCCGGCACTGGAGATTCAGACTCGCGCAGTGCAGCTCACTGCCGCCGAGGACATCGTCGCCGATGTGGTGAGCGCGGCCGCTATCGCGCATGGTCAGGAATTCCCAGTCAGCACCTGGGCTGACGTTTTCACCAACACCTTCTCCAACCTGGAGAACATTGGCTCGGATTTCAGCAACGACCCCACCCCGATCCTGTCGGCGATCATGCAGAACCAGCTGGACTACTCGAACGAGTTCGCGACGGGGTTCGAGACCTCCGGCACCAACCTGGTGAACGCTCTGCAAGACTTGCCGGAAGTTTTGTCAAAGTTCACCAGCGATCTGACGTCCGGTGACGTCTATGCCGCGGATCAGGTCATCTCGCAGTTCTTGACCGAGGCGCCGCTGAGTGTGCTGCGGCCGTTGGAGAACGCCTTCTTCGACGTCTCTCAATCAATCACGAACAACCTCGACAACGTCCTGCGCCCGGGCGACGTCTACACCAACTTCGCCTCAGACTCATTGGGTCAGTTCAATGTTCCGGAATGGTTCACCGAAATTCAGCAGGCTATGTTGCTGGGACCCCGTGCCGCCGAGGTTGCGTTCGCCGGGGTCAGTCAGGACATCGTCGACGCGTTGCAAAACAACGACGACACTTTGGCCTTCAACGACCTACTCAACGCGCCCTCCACGATCCTGGACGGGTTCCTCAACGGCTACAACCTCGGTGACGACGATGGTGGCGGAATGACAATGCTCGGGACGGACGTGACGGACATCACCAGCAGAGTGGGAGCTCAAGGGCTGCTGAGCGAAGAGGGGTCGGTCGAGACCATCCGTCGGGCGACTGAGACGATCGCAGGCGATCTCGGGGAACGCGCCAAGGAGGCACTGAACGCGGTCGACGCCAGCGCGACCGCGGATTCGAGCGCACTCTTTGGGGACATCAGCACCCTGCTGAACCCGGACACCGCGTTAGGTGAAATCGCCACGGCGTTCGACCCCAACGCCGTCGCTGACATCACCTCACTGCTGAGCGGCGACCTTGCACCCAACGCCAGCGGGTGGGTGGTCGACCTGTTCTCGGGGTTCTGAGATCTCGCAGCAGTAACCCGGCACTGAACGTAACGCTGCGGCGGAGCCTCGAGGGGTGTTCGCCGCAGCGCTGCGGTCGGCTCTGCCGGCTGGACTAGTCGCCCACCGCTGCGCAGGCGCCGAGGATTGTTGTCGACGCGTAGTTTGCGGCGTTGGCCAAATGATTGTCGGTCGGCGTGTAGGTGGGCAGCGACGTAACGAATGCGCGCCGATACTGCGCGGAGAGGTTGGCCAAATCCTGCCAGACCGCGTTATCGCTTTGCCGGCCAAACTGTTCGAGCTTGCTCGCATAGCTGTTCATCACCGGGGCCACCGCATAGTTGACGGCCTTCTGCTCGCGATTCCAGTAGATCGCAGGGATGTTGGGGTCCAGCCTCTGCCATGCCTCGGTGTCCCTGCCGAACTGGTCTAGCGCCGACTTCCAGTCATCGCACACCGGGTTGGTGGTCGTGAGAAAGGGCTGCGGGTTAACGGGATTACCCACCGGGGCGATGTCCGACGGCGGCGCCGAAGGCGGCACCAAGGGGCCCCGCGCAGCCGCGGGACCGTCGCTGATTGCAGCGCAGATTGCTCCCAGAGCAGACGACGCGCTGTTCGCGGCACCCGCCAGGTTGTTATCGGCCGGCGTGTATTTTGGGACACGTTCGGCATAGGCGCGGGCGTAGGCAATGAATTGCTGGTACAGCTCACGCATCACGCGATGCGGCGTCAACTTGACCAAGCCGACCGCTTGCGCCGCCGCACCGCGCATCGACTGCGCGGCTGCGATGAATTGCGCGCGCAGCTTCGGCGTCCACGCCGAGGCCGGAACAGACCTATCCCGGTCATTCCAGAGACCTGCGCCGCTGTTTGCCAGCTCGCTGTTGATCGATGTCCACGCGGTGCAGCTGGGGTCTTCGGTGATCACGGTGACCGGCCCGTTGTCTTTCGCACTCGCCACGCCGGCCGCCGCCTCTTGACTCGAACCGTCATCCGGGTGAGCCCCTTTCGGTGCCCCCGAACCGCCTCCACCGAAAAGCAATACGACAGCGACGATCGTCGCCAGGACAGCCACGGCACCCACCGCGCCCATCGCCCACTTGAGGTTTTTGTTGCCCCCCGGAGCGTCGGAATCAGACGTCACGATGATCCACCTTAAATCACAACCGGCAATGCGCAGGCGGATTGTCGAGGACTCGCGTCGCCAATTGCAGCCCCTGGTCGCGGACGCCGGGCTTGACACCTTGTAGAACAAGCGTTCGAATAGGGTATGAGGTGGGACGGCCAGAGCATCGAGGTCGATGACGGCGCGCTGCCCGGATTGGACCGCATCGGTTTCGTCCGCAGCGTGCGCACACCGCAGTTCGATGGCATCACATTTCACGAGGTGTTGTGCAAGTCCGCGCTGAACAAAATTCCCGACGCCGCCGCGTTGCCGTTTCGATACACGGTCAACGGATACCGAGGTTGTTCGCACGCCTGTCGCTACTGCTTCGCCCGACCCACGCACGAATACCTCGATCTGGACTGCGGCAACGACTTCGACACCCAGATCATCGTCAAGACGAACGTCGCCGAGGTGCTGCGCCGCGAGGTGGGCCGCAGATCCTGGCGTCGCGAGACCGTCGCACTGGGCACCAACACCGATCCCTATCAACGCGCCGAGGGGCGCTACGCGTTGATGCCGGGCATCATCGGCGCACTCGCGGGGTCGGGCACGCCGCTGTCGATCCTGACCAAGGGCACGCTGCTGCGGCGTGACCTGCCGCTGATCGCCGACGCTGCCGGGCAGGTGCCGGTCAGCCTCGCCGTCTCGCTCGCGGTCGTTGATCCCGAACTGCACAAGCAGGTCGAGCCGGGTACGCCCACCCCGCAGTCTCGCCTGGGGTTGATCGCGGCGATTCGCGAGGCCGGCCTGGACTGCCACGTAATGGTGGCGCCGGTGTTGCCGTACCTGACCGATTCGGTCGAGCACCTCGATGGTCTGCTGCGCCAGATCGCCTCGGCGGGGGCCACGGGCGTCACGGTGTTCGGGCTGCATTTGCGCGGATCGACCCGAGGCTGGTTCATGTCCTGGCTTGCGCGCGCCCACCCGCAGCTGGTGCGGCCGTATCGCGACTTGTACCGGCGCGGAGCATATTTGCCGCCGTCGTACCGAGACGAGCTACGGACGCGCGCGGCACCGCTGGTCGCCAAGTACGGGCTGGGCGGTGATCAGCGACGCTCTGACGCCGCCCCGCCGAATCGGGTCGCGGAGGTTTCGCAGCCGACGCTGTTCTGAGCTAGCCGAGGTTCGGTTCGCGGAAGGTGTCGCACTGGTTGGGGTCACCGGTTTGATAGCCGACCGTGAACCAGTGCTGACGCTGCTCCGACGAGCCGTGGGTCCACGACTCGGGGTTGGTGTGCCCGGTCGATTCTCGCTGAATCCGGTCGTCTCCCACCGAGGCCGCCGCCGAGAGTGCGTCCTGAATGTCCTTGTCGCTCAGCGGCTCCAGGTACGGCACGCCGGTGCTCTCCTGCTTGACGGTCGAGGCGTAGTGCGCCCACACCCCGGCGTAGCAGTCGGCCTGCAGCTCGGTGCGCACGCCGTTGCCGCCGGAGCCTTGCGCGCCCTGCTGGGCTCGGCCGAGAGTTCCCTGCAGATCCTGGACGTGGTGGCCGAACTCATGAGCGACCACATACTCTTGCGCCAATGGTCCACCGCTGGAACCGAATTGGTCGACCAGCACCTGGAAGAAGCCGGTGTCGAAGTAGGCGGTCTTGTCCACCGGGCAGTAGAACGGTCCGACCGCGGTGGTGGCCGGGCCGCAGCCGGTGTTGACCTGATCGCTGAACAACCGCACCCGAGGTCGGGTGTATCCGCGCATCAGCTGCTTCCAGACCGCGTCGACGGAATTGCCGGTCGCCACCACGCGACACTGCACGTATTTGTTGGCGTCGGCTCCGGTCCGGCACTGGTTCAGGTCGAAGCCGGGTGCCACGTCCTGGCTGGTGTTCATCGGCAGCTGGGTCGCCACTTTGCCGGGGTCGACGCCGAGCAGCAACGCTACGACGATGAACAACAGTCCGCCCAGTCCGCCGCCGATCGCCATCACCCGCCCGCCTCCGCCGGATGCCGACGTCGTACTGGTGTCGATCTGCATACCGTCGTTGAAGGTCATCGCATTCTCCGTTGCGTGTGTGTCACGGCTCCCAAGAGCTTTCAGCCCAGCGGGATCAGCTTTGCACACTACGATTCAGGCGTGCCCGCGGTTGCCGAAGTTCCCGCTCTTGCGCACACGACCGTCGGCGATCTTCGCGGCACCGTCGAAGGCGGCGTCGCGGTGTGGCGCGGTGTGCCGTATGCGCAGCAACCCGTCGGCCAGCGTCGATTCGCCGCGCCTGCGCCGCCGTCGCCGTGGACGGGTGTGCGCGACGCCGTCGAGCACGCGCCGCTGCCGCTGCAGAGCCGCTCGATGGTCGCGGGCGACCGCAATGACCCGAAGATCCGCGACGAGGCCTGCCTCACGGTGACGGTGTGGTCGCCCGATGTATCCGGGGCGGTGCCGGTGATGGTGTGGATTCCCGGGGGAGCGTTCCTCAACGGCGCCGGACAATTGCAGCACTACAACGGGTCGCGGCTGGCCGCCAACGGCAACGTGGTCGTCGTCAACGTGACATACCGGGTCGGGGTGTTCGGCGGTTTCGAGCTCGGCGATCTCGGCGAAGGCTTCGAAAATAATCTGTGCCTGCGCGATCAGATCGCCGCGTTGGCCTGGGTGCGTGACAACATCGCCGCGTTCGGCGGCGACCCGGACCGGGTCACCGTGTTCGGCGAATCCGCGGGCGCCACTTCGGTATTGGCGCTACTGGCGAGCCCGGCCGCCGACGGGTTGTTCGGCCGGGCGATTGCACAGAGCCCTGCCTTGCCGCTGATCGCCGACCACGCGACGCGAGCCGAGCAGGCGCAGCGGTTCCTGAGCCGACTGGGAGTAAGTCCGTCCGAGCTGAAAGAACTGCCGCAGCGCGAGTTGCGCCGTGCCGCCGGCACGCTGCAGTTGGCGAGTATCGCGACAACGCCGACGCTGGCGCATGGGCTGACCTACGGGGTAGATCTGCTGCCGCGGCATCCGATCGAGGCCGCCCGGGCGGGCACGGTGCCCCGAGTCCCGTTGATCATCGGTACCAACCGGAACGAGGCGTCGCTGTTCGTCCGCGACAAGCCGCCGATGCTGCCGACGACACCGGCCAACATCGACAGCTATTTCACTCGGCTGGCGCCGGGGATGCGGGATCGGGTGCTGGCCGCCTACCCCGGCTACCCACGTCGCCGCGCGCTGGAGGCCATCGGCGCCGACGCCATGTTCGTCGCCCCGAGTTGGGCGTTGGCCGACGCCTACAGTGCGCATGCGCCGACGTATGTCTATCGGTTCGACCACACGCCGTGGACGCTGCGGGCACTGGGCTTGGGCGCTACGCATGGCAGCGAGATCGTGCACATCCAGCACAATTACGGCTCGTACCTGGGCCGACGGCTGCACCCGCTGGGTAGGTGGCTACCACCCGCCGTGGGCCGTCGGATGCAGCGGATGTGGTTGGACTTCGCCACCGCGGGCTGGTCGGGTGGTCAGGGGTGGTCTGACGACTGGCCCCGCTACGACAGCCGGCGGGCCACCCGCGTCATCCGGTCGGCGTCCGACGTCATCATCGACGACCCGGACGCTGCACGTCGCTCAGCGTGGGAGGGTATTTACTGATCGCGGCGATCCGCAGGCGAGCACATCCAATTTTCCGGATTTAGGTGGCTGCGGCGCCAAGGGCACGGTAACTTCTGCAGGCTAAGAAAGTCGTTCGCGCACTGCTGACGACTGTCCAGGACGGGGGCACAAGTGTCGAGAAATTCCAGTGAGGGTTCGAAACTTCCGTGTATGTACTTGTCGCGGCCGGCGGTTGTTCTTCCGGACGCGGCGTTTGATAACGAAGCGGTGTTGTCGCGGGTGCGCGAGTCGTTTCGTGGTTCGGCATCGGAGTGGGATTCGATCCAGCAAAGCATTCGGTATGTGTTTGACCGATGTAACAGCAAGATGCGTTACCTCGACGAGGACCCCGCGCTGTCGCCCGGCGAGTTCGCGTCGCGCGCGGCGAGCGCCTGCCTGCAGGAGAACGGCGTGGCGGCGACCGACATCGACCTGCTGATCTACGGTGGGATTGCCCGTGACGCGTTCGAGCCGGCGACCGCGGCCGAAGTCGCAGGGCGCCTCGGCGCGAAGCCACTGCACGCCATGGACGTGACCTGCGCCTGTGCCGGACTCATCGAGGCGCTGCACGTCGCCGCCGGCTATTTCGCCCTGCACGACGACATCCAAACGGCGCTCATTTGCGCTGGCGAACTGACACGTGACCGGATCACCCACGACATCCAGTCGCTCGAAGACGTCGCGGTAGGTGTGGCCGGCCTGACGCTCGGAAACGCCGCCGCCGCGCTGGTGATTTCGCGGGAGCCGCTGCCGGCAGGCAGCGCGCGGCTGGTGGGGATTTTGCACAAGACGCTCTCCGAGCACTACGCCCTGTGCCGGGCGCCTGTCGACGGCCACTTCACGTCGCATTCGAAGGAGCTGTTCGCGCTCTCGGTTCACGTGCAGCCGGAGCTCCGTCGCCTGCTGGCCGACGCCGGATGGTCGCCGGAGGACGTCGACCACTATGCCTTCCACCAGCCAAGCGAAGCGGTCCTGGAGCAAGTGTTGAGCGAGCTGGGCGCGCGGCCCCAGGCGGGCATCCACACCCACTCGCTGTTCGGGAACACGGCGAGCACCTCGTGGGCGCTCGCGCTGGACTACCGCCTGAAAACAGGGACCGTGCGGGCCGGCGACAAAATCGTCGTCGGCAGCGCCGCGGCCGGGTTCACCATCGTGGCTGCCGCCGCGGTGTGGGAAGGCTGATGAGCCGCTACCTGCACCTATACCGGGTCATCGGCAAGACGTTCGGGTTCTGGTTGCGGCCGCTCGGCGCGTTCGCGCTGCTGCAGGTGCGCCAGGCGATCTCGACCACGACGCTGGGCCTCGACCACCTCGTCTATCCCCGCCACCGCAAGCAGACGATCGACCGGCCGATCTTCATCATCGGCAACCCGCGCAGCGGCACTACCTTCCTGCACCGGCTGCTGCTGGGAGCCGGCGATATGGCCGCCTTCGAGCTGTGGGAGATGCTCTTCCCGGCCATTACGGCACGTAAGTTACTCGGCCGGATCGTCCCACGGCTTGACCGGCTGTCGCCGGCGCGTTACCACCCTTCAGACGTGCACGACACCAGCCTGCGCGGCATCGAGACTGACGACGTGGCGTGGTTTTTCCGTACCCTCGACGGTCCGTTCGCCTGGGCGTATTTCCTTGCCTGGCAGGATATTTGGGGGAGTGAGCTGTCGCGGCGCGAATTCGGGATCGACGGCGTGGCACCGCGAGACGAGGAGCGCTTTTTCCATTACTACGAGGCCTGCTGGCGACGGAACCTGACGCTCAAGCGCGCCAACCGCATCCTGGTCAAGTCGAGCATGCTCACATTCCGGCTCGACGCGCTGCTGCGGCGCTACCCCGACTGCCGGTTGGTGTACGTCGTTCGCGATCCGGTCGAGGTCATCCCGTCCGGTATGTCGCTGCTCGCCAGCGTGCTCGAGAACGGGTACGACGTCTGGAACCGCACGAAAAAAGAAGACCAACGACGCTGGATCGAGAACCTCTACCAGGCCTCATGCGCGATGCTCCGCGACTTCCATGACGCGAACTCAACCGGGCGCATCCCTGAAAAAAACCTCTGCGTGGTCCGCTACGAGGACCTCATTCAGAACCTCGAGCCGACGATGGCGCGGATCCTCGACTTCATCGAGGTCAAGCCCACCGAGGCCTTTCAAGAGGAGGTGCGAGCGCAGGCGGAACGGCAGCGCAGCTACACCAGCCGCCACGAACACTCGCCCGACCAGTTCGGCCTCACCCCGGAGCGCATCCGAGCCGACCTCGGGTTCGTCTACGACGCGTTCGGGCTCTCGGGCGCGGCCGGCTGATCGCGCGGTTGCCGTCCGAAAACCTGGAATCTTTCGACCGAAAGCTGGACCACTTGAATAAGCATTTATTACAGAAATATGAGAAGTCTTCAGGTTTTTAACATGTTCGCTCGCTGCGGGCGCTAGCCTCAGGCCAGCCCACCTGCACATTGAAGGAGTCGCCCGTGCGTCATCGTCGTCCTCGTCGTCGCATCACTCGCACCCTGGGCGCGGCCGCAGGTGGCTTGTTGGGCGCCGCGTTCCTGCCGGCTGGCGCCGCCCTGGCCGACGACTGGGATATCGTTGCCACCCCAGGTTCAACCGAAACGGTCACCGGAATTTACGGCGACGGATTTTTTGGCACATTCGACCTTGCCCCTCCGGCTGTGCAGGGAAGCGTCGAGGGGGATCAAGAATTTGACTATACCGACACCACGACCGGTGACAGCGGACAGTTCTCCGGCTTAGAGACCACCTTTAACCATGTCGTCGCTACCGGCCAACAGGTCTACGTCGCCTCCGACCCAACAGGCACCGACGCTCCGTCAGTCGGGTCGGTGTTCGCCACATATAGCTTTGATAACGGCACCTTGGTGAACGTGTACTCAGACATCTACTCGCCATCCGGCGACATCATTACCGACACTTTGAAAACCCCGTTGGGGGACTACAACATTCCGGTCACCTTTGACGCAGCCGATCCCGCCATCGCCGATGCCGATGGCGTCAGCATCGGATACGGTACCGACATCAATCCCGATGGCTCACAAGCCGTTGATCGAATAACCGGGCTTTCGCCGCTGACCGTCGCCTTCGAGGGAACGCAGCAGTTCTTCGTTGACAACAGCGCTAACCCTGCCTTCAACGCCGACGATACGATTACCGCGGATGCCCTGGGCACGTACACCGAGGCGGTGCTCGTCACCAAGGACCTAGAAGGCACTGTTGGCACCACCGCTCTGGATACTCCGGCGGTCGGCTCGATCGTCAACACCATCGGTTACGGTGGTATCGAGCTGGTGTACTCCGAGCTCCTCGGGACGAACGGCGGCCCGGACCTGATCACGGATACGTTGAACACCCCGTTAGGGAACTTCGAAATTCCCACCGCCTTTGAGGCCGCCCAAGCCGAACATACACCGGCCATCGACTTGCCCGGCGGCGACCACCTCACTCCCTTAGGCACTCTGGATTTCACCGGGGTCAACGGGCTTCCGCCGTGGGACGTCGCCGTCCAGGGAACGCAGGACTTCGCCTATACGAACGCCGATGGCGCGACCGGACAATTCACTGCCGACGTCAGCAACACATTGGACACGTTCGGTGACTCCACCGAAACAGTCCTAGTCACCAAAGACCTAGGCGCCGACGCTCCGCCGGTCGGCTCGGTATTCGAGACTGTCACTTTTGGCCCCAGCGGCTTCGAGAACGTCTACACCGACATCGTCTCGGCAACCGGCGGGGCCGACACGATCACGGACACCTTGGTGACACCCCTCGGGGACTTCACCCTTCCCAACATGTTTGACGCCGCCGCAGGTCTCGCCACCGATATGCTCGGCGGCATCTGACGCTGGCCAGGCCTCCGCGTCGGTGAGCACTTCGAACAGCTGCTCGGGTGTGATGGCGAGGTCGACACTGGTTGGTGAACGTGTACGGCGCGGTCTCGGTAAAACTCACGGTGATGCGTCCGCAGGGAAACATCTTCGCCATGGGCACTCCTAAGGTGTCTGACCGGCGCCTTCGCTGGCCCGCATCGCGACCTCCTGCCGAGAACAACAGGTTACTTTCTGAGAAAATCATGGCGGCATGGTGCCGATTTTCTCAGCTGGCACGTTATCTATGGTGCCTTCGAGAGATTGGAGTCTCCCATGGGCCAGAAGAGATCGCGAGCCCTGCTGGTCGGCCTAAGCGCGGCTGCCGGTGCTTTCGCGGCCGCGGCAATGATCTCGGCAGCAGCCGCGCCGACCGCTCGCGCCGACGATTTCTCCGACATCCTCGCCGACATCCAGGCCGAGGAAACCGCCGCTGCGACCGCTTTCACAACCGCGTCCACGGATGGCGATTCGCCGGCTGGTCTCACACAGCTTTTCATCGGTTTGGACGACGATCTCCTGGGTGTTCCGGACGACCTCCATGTGGGTCTGGTCGACGCGCTCACGAACACACCGGTCATCCCCGCCAGTGACTTCGAGTTTTCCTTCGCCACCCCCGCGAGCGACGCCGCCGCCGTCACCGAAGCGCAAACCTTCTATACCGAGGGCGTCACCCTGGCGACCGACATCACAAATCTTCCCACGACTGACTATGGCCTGATTGCGCTCGACAACGCCCTATCATCCTTTGACCAGTGGGTTCTCCCCGACCAGATCGAAACCATCGCCGGGTTGGCGTGCGGGTTCGCCGGGCTCTGACGGTTGACCGGTGCCGCCCCTCGACGGCGCGCATGGGTGAGCCAACTGACCGTTTGTCGTCGGCGGCGGACGCAGGAGTCGGAGCGCCGGACGCGGGCAAGGCAACACTGACCGGCTAACCGGGGCCGTCGCTGGCCGCTGCGAGCAGCGGCACCAGGACGTCGCTGAGCGGTGTCGGAATTCCGTGCGCGCGTGCCTTGCGGATGATCACCCCGTTGCGGATGTCCCACTCCAGCGGGCGGCCGGCCTCGCGGTCGGCCAGCATCGAAGTGCCCATATCGGTGGGCGCCTGACGAAACATCTCGACCGAGCCGTCGGCGACGTCGTCGCCCAGATGCGCGCCTTCGGCGCGGGCGACCGCCAGGCATTCGGCCGCGTACCGGCTGGCCATGGCGGACAAGTCGTCGCGGCGGAACATTCCGGCCCGTCGCCCGGTGAGCGCCATCAAACCGGCCACCGCATTGACCAGCAGCTTGCGCCACGCGGCGGTGGTGAAGTCGGGATCGCAGTCGGCCGTGCCGCCCGCGCCGCGCCACAACTCGGCGAATGTGGTTGCGGCAGGCCCGGTCGGCAGTACCAGCCGGGCTTCGGTGCGTAGCCGTACCCATCCTTCGGGCTGAGTCTCGGCGCCGTACCAAACGATGCCGGGGATCACCGTCGACGACGGGCAGTGCGGCTGCACCTGCTCGACCTGCTCGACACCGTTTTGTAGGACGACGACGATGGTGTGCTCATCACACAGCCGCGCCAGCCAGCGACCTCCGTCGTCGTTTTGGGTGGCTTTGATGGCCATTAGGACTAGCTCGACCGGCCCGGCGATCTTGGCGGGATCGGTGCAGACGGGGCCGGGCACCACGATCGGGTCCGCCCCGTCGGGCCGTAGTTCGATCTGTGGTCGCGGTGTCCGCCCGCAGACCAGCACCGGGTGACCGGCGGCATATAGGTATGCGGCGACCGTCGTACCGACGGCGCCGGGACCGACAACTGCAATATCCATGACTTCTCTGAAATTACCCGCCTCTAGACTGTGCTGTCGTGCTACGCAGTCATGCTTCCGGATCGTTGCGCGCCGCCGATGCGGGCCAAAAAGTCACGCTGGCCGGATGGGTTGCGCGTCGGCGCGACCACGGCGGAGTGATCTTCATCGACCTTCGCGACGCGTCGGGTACCTCTCAGGTGGTGTTCCGCGCCGACGACGTGCTGGCCCAGGCGCACCGCCTGCGGGCCGAGTTCTGCATCGCCGTCGAGGGTGTCGTCGAGATCCGGCCGGAGGGCAACGCCAACCCCGAGATCGCCACCGGCGAAATTGAAGTCAACGCAACGACCTTGACGGTGCTGGGGGAGTGCGCGCCGCTGCCGTTTCAGCTCGACGAGCCGGCCGGTGAGGAGACCCGCCTGAAGCACCGTTACCTCGACCTGCGCCGCGACGGCCCCGGCGGGGCAATTCGGTTGCGCTCCAAAGTAAATGCCGCAGCGCGTGAGGTGCTGGCCGCGCATGACTTCGTCGAGATCGAGACCCCGACGATGACGCGCTCGACACCGGAAGGCGCACGCGACTTCTTGGTGCCCGCGCGGTTGCAACCCGGTTCGTTTTACGCGTTGCCGCAAAGCCCGCAGCTGTTCAAGCAGCTGCTGATGGTAGCCGGTATGGAGCGCTACTACCAGATCGCCCGGTGCTACCGCGACGAGGATTTCCGGGCCGACCGTCAGCCGGAGTTCACTCAGCTCGACATGGAGATGAGTTTCGTCGACGCCGACGACGTCATCGCGATCTCCGAACAGGTGCTCAAGGCGTTATGGGCGTTGGTCGGTTACGACGTGCCGCTGCCGTTGCCGCGGATCAGCTACGCGGACGCGATGCGACGATTCGGCTCGGACAGGCCCGACCTGCGCTTCGGGCTTGAGCTAGTCGAGTGCACAGATTTCTTCAAGGACACCACTTTTCGGGTTTTCCAGGCGCCGTATGTGGGTGCCGTGGTGATGTCCGGTGGGGCATCGCAGCCGCGCCGCACACTGGACGGCTGGCAG
The DNA here is from genome assembly GCF_035314665.1 of Mycobacterium sp. Lineage (GTDB taxonomy): Bacteria > Actinomycetota > Actinomycetes > Mycobacteriales > Mycobacteriaceae > Mycobacterium. The sequence goes on from NZ_DATFZD010000065.1 coordinate 13,378, forward strand.
GACTGGGCCAAGCAGCGGGGCCACAAGGGCCTGGCGTACGTGTTGGTCGGTGACGATGGCACGCTGAGCGGGCCGGTCGCCAAGAATCTGTCCGACGCTGAACGCGACGGACTAGCCGCACACGTCGGCGCCCAGCCGGGCGACTGCATCTTCTTCTCGGCGGGGCCGGCCAAGGCGTCGCGCGCGCTGTTGGGTGCGGCTCGCGTGGAGATCGCGCATCGGCTGGAGTTGATCGACCCAAACGCGTGGGCGTTCACCTGGGTGGTGGATTTTCCGTTGTTTGAGCCGGCCGATGAGGCTACCGCCGCCGGTGATGTCGCGGTGGGCAGTGGCGCGTGGACCGCGGTGCACCACGCGTTCACGTCGCCCAAGCCCGAGTCGGAGGCCACCTTTGACACCGACCCGGGCGGCGCGCTGGCGGATGCCTACGACATCGTCTGCAACGGCAACGAGATCGGTGGCGGCTCAATTCGTATCCACCGCCGCGACATTCAGGAACGGGTGTTCGCGATGATGGGCATCGGCGCGGCCGAGGCGCAGGAGAAGTTCGGATTTCTGCTGGATGCGTTCACCTTTGGTGCGCCGCCGCACGGCGGGATCGCGTTCGGCTGGGATCGGATCGTCCAGCTACTGACCGGGACGGACTCCATCCGCGAGGTCATTGCTTTCCCGAAGTCTGGCGGCGGTGTCGACCCGCTGACCGACGCTCCGGCACCGATCACTGCCCAACAGCGCAAGGAGTCCGGTATCGACATAGTGCCCGAGTCGGTGGTACCTGCGCCCCCAACTGCCGGGCCCTGAGCGATTCACAGCGGGGGCGCTGTTTTCCTAGGCGCGTAGGTCCCCAGGAGGGTGGAATGGGAGACGAGCCACTGGCGCCCTGACTCCAAACCTTGGACAAGAAATCGCGTCCCGATCCGGCCCTCGACGCGTTTGAGGATCTCGACGGCGCCTTCATGGTTGCCCTTGCGCCTATCCCAGATGGCTCCCTCGGCGAGGGCGTCGGAGAGTTGCAGGTCAAACCGGCGGTCCGTCATGGCTCGTATCCAATTGATAGTTAAGGTAGGTAAGTTTTACCACGTAGGTAATCGCCGGCGCATACGGCATCGATCTCGAGACGGAATAGACGAAGAACGCCGCTGGGTTGTCGATGCAGAGCGAAGCGATAACGAGGAGCAAAGCATATGGCCCAACCGATCCCGGATGCCGAGACGATCAAGGCGTTCAACAAGACAGTCACCGACGAATTTCGCGCCAACGACGGTAAGGTCGGCGGCCAATTCGAGGGTGCCGACCTGTTGCTGTTGACCACGACGGGCGCCAAGTCCGGTCAGCCTCGACTGTCCCCGTTGGCCTTCTTCCGTGTCGACGGCAAGCTGCTCATCCTCGGGTCTTATGCGGGCGCCGACGTCAACCCGGCGTGGGTGCATAATCTGCACGCAAACCCGTCGGCTCGTGTCGAGATCGGCAACGAATCCTCCGACGTGACTGCCCGTGAATTGCCGCCTGCGGAGCGGGACGAGCTTTTCCCCAAGATCACCGCGGCGGCCCCGGGTTTCGCTGAGTATCAGGCGAGGACTACCCGGATCATCCCGGTTTTCGAGCTGCAGCCGGTCGCTTAGCCAGCGAGATTTCCAAGCTGGCGATCCGAGCGACCGGCCCAGCCGATCACGGACCGATTACTTCGGCCCCGCGAATTCCCTACTGCGGGACCGATAGCGACCACAGCTTGTGCAGCGTGCTGCGGATCGGATGCCCGGACCGCAGGATGTTGACGATTTCAATCGGGAAGAGGTCCTGATTGCCGCCGCACTTGGGCCAGGCCTCGGGCCCTTGGGTGGCCAGCACCCGGTTGGCCACCGCGATCTGCTGATCGCGGGAGGCGGTCGCCGGGTTGCCGACGCCGCCGTTCTCGTCCCAGGTGGACTGCTTGAATTGCAGGCCACCGTAGAACCCGTTGCCGGTGTCGGCGTTCCAGCGGCCGCCCGACTCGCATTGCGCTACGGCATCCCAGTCCATGCCTTCCGCGTAGGCCACCCCGGTAGTGGGATCAATGAACAGCGATATACCCAGGACGACCAACGCGGAAATCACCAGCGACTTGCACACCGATTGCATGCTCAGTGTTCCGCGTAAATAACTCATTTAACACGTGTAACAAACCAGCGTGAAAACTGTCAACGGGTGGGACTTTAGCAATTTAATGAGATCTTTGATGCGCCGGCGTTTCTAGTTGCTGGAGTTCATTTAAGTTAATTAGGGTGGTTATTGGTGCAATTGTTACTTATGACTTCTAAAGTTGTTAGAGTTATCTAGTCGTGATTCAGTCATCTAGAGTGGTTAAAGTTGCTGGTGTTATCAGAGTGACATCTGATACTTCTGAGGCTCGCGCGGGTGCCGGCCGGCGGTTAGGTGACCTCGCCCAGAAACTCCTGCACGAGCCGCTTCGGGGCCTGCGTCAGCCACGCCTCGACAATCAACTCACGAAGTCCCAGCTGATCGATCTCGGCGAGTTTGACCAGCACCGCCGGATAGCCGTCGAAATGCGGGGTGGTGAAGTACACGCCCGGTTCGTCGGCGATCAACGCGAACTTGACGCCCTCGTCGGCCACCCGCACGCCCAGGATGTCGCCCTCTGGTGGTTCACTCCCCAACGCGGCTAACGCTTCCCGATCGGACTTACGCAGCGGGCGTTCCCAGGCGATCAGCTTCTTGCCTACCCGCCATTCGCGCGGTGACCGCTCGTCGGTGAGCTGGAGCTCGCCGACGATGCTGGCGACGTCCTCCCACGTGGCCATGACTCATTGTGCTCCCATATCGCGTGGCCAGCGCGCGGAACGCCGCGCAGCGTCGTTCAGTCGTCCCGTCGGGCCGGGGCTGGCTAGTGTTACAGCTGTGGCCGATCTCGTGCTTCCCGGCGAGCCGCTCGCACCGGATCAGCAGCCGCCGGGCCCGGGGGCCCGCTACCGGATCACCCACCGCACCGAATACCGCTACTCCCACGTGGTGACCGGCTCCTACGGGCGGGGCTTCCTGACCCCGCGTGACCTGGCCCGGCAGCGGTGCCTGTTTCACGAGCTGCGGATCTCACCAGCGCCCGCCGACAGCTCAACCAGCCGTGACACCTACGGCAACATCAGCTCGTATTTCCACGTCACCGAGCCGCACCAGACCCTGACCATCACCAGCGAGTCGATCGTCGAGGTGTACCCATCGCCGCCGGAGCGTTGGGGGAGCGGACCGGCGCAGGCCGCGTGGGAGCAGTCCCGCCCGGTGGGAGTGCAGGGCGCGTTGGCCACCGAGTTCGCTCTGGACCTGGATCCGCCCGAGATCACCGACGCGATACGCGACTACGCCGCTTCCAGCTTCGCGCCCGGACGACCGCTGATCGAGGTGCTGCGCGATCTCACGGCACGGATCCACACCGACTTCACCTACCGAACCGGCTCTACGACGATCTCCACCGGAGTCAATGAGGTTCTGATGGCCCGGGAAGGGGTATGTCAAGACTTCGCTCGGCTGGCGATCGCCTGCCTGCGTGCCAACGGGTTGGCGGCCGCCTACGTTTCCGGATACCTGGCCACCGATCCACCACCGGGAAAGGATCGAATGATCGGAGTCGACGCAACCCATGCCTGGGCCGCGATCTGGACCCCGCAACCGCCTGGCCGGTTCGAGTGGCTGGGGCTGGACCCCACCAATAACCAGATGGTCGACGAGCGCTACATCGTCGTGGGGCGCGGCCGTGACTACGCCGACGTCCCACCGCTGCGCGGGATCATCTACACCAACTCCAAGAAAAGCGTGATCGACGTCGCCGTGGACGTCGTGCCGTACGAAGGTGACGAGCCGTATGCGTGATTTCCACTGTCCCAACTGCGGCCAACGCCTGACGTTCGAGAACTCGGCTTGCCTGGCGTGCGGGAGCACACTGGGTTTCTCCCTCGACGAGATGGCCCTGCTGGTGATCACCACCGGCGACGACGCCGACCAGACCGGCTTCGTCAGCGCCGGCGAATATGAACTGTGCGCCAATCGTCATGTCGCCGAATGCAACTGGCTGGTCCCGATCAATCAACCTCGCCTGCTTTGCGCGTCGTGTGTGCTCACTATCGAACGGCCCAATGACGCCGACACCGCCGGCCTCGCGGAGTTCGCCCGAGCCGAAGCAGCCAAGCGACGGCTGGTCGCCGAGCTACATGAGCTCAAGCTGCCGATTGTCGGCCACGATCAGGATCCGGACTACGGCTTGGCTTTCCGGCTGCTGTCCAGTGCACACGAGAAGGTGCTGACCGGACACGAAAACGGCGTCATCACTATCGATTTGGCCGAGGGCGACGATGTACACCGTGAGCAGTTGCGAGTCGAGATGGACGAGCCGTATCGCACTCTGCTGGGGCACTTCCGCCATGAAGTCGGGCACTACTACTTCTATCGGCTGATCTCGCCGTCCAGCGACCACGACGTGCGGTTCCGCGAGTTGTTCGGCGATCCGGACGCCGATTACCAGGAGGCGCTGGACCGCCACTACAGCGACGGCCCGCCGGAGGGTTGGAAGAAGCAGTTCGTGTCGTCGTATGCGACCATGCACGCCGCGGAGGACTGGGCCGAAACGTTCGCCCACTACCTGCACATCCGCGACACTCTAGATACCTCCGCGTGGTGCGGTCTGGCACCGGCAACCGCGACCTTCGACCGGCCGGCGTTGGGCCCCAGCGCTTTTCCTAACATCATCGAGTTGTGGCTGCCGCTGTCGTGGTCGCTGAACATGGTGAACCGATCGATGGGCCACGACGACCTGTATCCGTTTGTGCTGCCGGCCAAAGTTCTGGACAAGATGCAGTTCATCCACACCGTTATTGACGAGGTGACCTCGGATTCGCCCAGGGCCGCTGTCGGCGGCTAGGCGGGCATCACCCGTCGTTCGTCGGGGCCCCACAGCGGCTGCATGCCGCCGGGCAACGCCAACTGCGTTTCGGTTATCGCTTCGGCCAGATCGCGCAGCTCGGCGTGTATCGCGGCGAGCAGGTCCGCCAGCTCGGCACGGCGTCCGTCGACGGTGAGCATCCCCAGCTCGGCGGCGCCAGACCGGCGCAGCCGGGTGCTCATCTCATCGACGATCCGTTCCGGACGTGACGACCCCGACGAGCCGGGCAGGTCCTTGAGGTCGGCCCGCAGCCGCTCCAGCTGATAGAGCAACGACCGCGGGTTGTCTGCGTCAAACAGCATCAGCTCGTTCACTGCGGCAACGCTGACCTTGCCGACGGTGCGGCGCCGGTAGATGACCGAGGATTCACACGCCACCAGCGTCGACTCGATAACGGTTTGCTCAGCGGCCGCGCTGCGGACCGCAATCAGCGTGGCCCCCAACAACGCGGTCAGCCAGAGGCCGCGTTCGATGCGTTTGCCGATGTCCATCATGGTCCAGCCCACGTCGCGCACCATCGACTCGCTGGCCACTCCCGACAACGTCAGCATCCCGGCCATGGTGCGCGCGTGGGCCGACGCGAGCAGGGCGTCGGCTTCGGCGAGCGATTGCGGCGGGTCGGACCGTTGTGCGAGCGCGCGCTCCACACTCGCCAGCACCATCCAGGTGTCGTTGGACAACTGGTCGCGCACCGCCCTGGCGGCCAGCGCCAGCCCCTCCACCGACTGAACGAGGGATCCCGGCCGGGCCTGGTCCACAGTCAGTGACCACAGCGTCGAGGGGGCAATGGCGATCATCTCGGCGTGGTCGTTATCCGCTCCGGTGTCGGTTCCGGTGATGCGGCCGAGCGCGGCCATCAGCACCGGGATGCACTCGCTTTCTTCGGTGTCCTGCTGGTGCCGGTAGACGTGGAAGCGGTCGCGGGCGACCATCAGCAACCGGGCCGTATTCTCTGCGCGCTCGCCATAGCGTCCCATCCAGAACAGGTCGGACAGCACACGCGGCGAGCTGATCCCCCAGGTGCCCGTAGCGGTCTTCGCGTGCGGCGCAACCGTCGGAAGGGTGATCGCTTCGACGCGTGCACGCTCGGTCGGACGCACCCAGACATCCTTTGCCGCAATGGTTTTCAGCGTGTAGGCGGCGGCACCCGGTGCCAGTACATAGCCGACGCCGCCGATCATCGGCGCGAAGCCGCTGCGTTGAGCAACCGTGAACAGCCGCATGCCGATGCCGGCCGACGACAGCACTCCGGCATGGTCGGTCGGCGCCGACGAAAACTGCGGCAGCTCCTGGCCGACCCACTGCCACGGCGTGCTCTCGATCTGCGCGGCCAATTCAGCCAACTGTGAAGACGAAAGTGTCGGTCCGACAATGGTTTCCCCGCCGACAGTGGATTTGATCAAGAGCGACGAGAGATTCGCCAGCAGGTGCGAGCGTTCGCCGGCGATACCGCCCCAGTAGACCGGCGCGGTATCCAGCAGCGGGGCTTCGTCCAGCAGCCGCACGGCCAGCTCGGGCAGAAAACGCAGCAGCCCTGGGCTTTCCAGGATACCGCTGCCCAGCGTGTTGACGACGGTCACCGTCCCCCGGTGTTGCGCCTCCACCAAGCCGACCACACCGAGCCTGGAATCGGCCCGCAGGTCCAGCGGGTCCACGTAGACGGCGTCGACGCGGCGAAGAACGACATCAACGCGTTTCAGCGTGCCCAGCGAGCGCATCCACAGCTTGCCGTCGCGCACCACCAGATCAGCGCTTTCCACCAGCGGAAAACCCAGCAGCGTAGCGAGATACGCCTGATCGAACGCGGTCTCTGAGTAGATGCCCGGGCTGAGCACCACCACCACCGGGTCTTGGGCGACATCAGGTGCCGCGTCTACGAGTGCCAGCCGCAGCGCCTGCGCGAACGGTGTCATCGGCCGCGGCGCAATCCGCTCATAGAGATCGGGAATCGCGTGTGCGACGACACGCCGGTCGGCAAGCGCATAACCGGCGCCCGAGGGCGCCTGCGTCCAGTCAGCGTTGACCGCAAAGCTGCCGTCCGGCAGCCGGCTGACGTCACAGGCGTGCATGAAAAGCTGGCGGTGCCCGGGCACCTCGACTCCGTTGGCGGCTCGCACATAGCCGGGATGAGCGAACACCAGTTCCGGTGGAAGCAGGCCTTCGGTGAGCAAGCTGCGGGGCCCGTACAGATCCGCGAGCACCGCATCGAGCAGGCGCGACCGCTGCACCAGCCCGGCCTCTAACACTTCCCAATCGGCCGCGGATACCACGACTGGCAGTGTGTCCAGGCTCCACGGCCTCGGCTCCACGCCCTGGAGCTTGGACGCCCCGGTGGCCCCGTCCCGGTGGGGATCGACTTCGGTGTAAGTGATGCCGTCGTTGTCGATCAGGCTGTGCACCACCGCGCGGAGTTGATTCAACCCGACCCGGCCGCGCTCGGCGACCGTGTCGGCCAGCTCGGTCCACGCCGGCCGCACGTTCCCGTCTTGGTCGACGAATTCGTCGTAGCCGGCGCCCGGACCTTGGCGCAGGTCGAACAGTGCTTCCTGTGCGCGCGCGGCGCGATACCCGGCCAGCAGCCGGTCGGCGTCGTAGCGGTCGGGAGGAACCGCCGACGGCTCGCTGGAGTGCAACGCCATTTCAGCCATATCGCCCAATGCCATTACCGCAGAACGGTACGCACGCGCCGCAGGTCGAGGATGCCCGGCGCGCCGATATCTGTGGAAATTCGGGCCTGCTTTTCCCGGATGTCGGACAGGTCGAGCTTGCCCGGGGTGAAGCCGGTCGCCTCGAAGCGGCGGGCGCGGCGGGACTCGGCCTCAACGGCGTTGACCGGGGGCTCGTCGTAGGCGCGGCCGCCGGGATGGGCGATGTGGTAGGTGCAGCCGCCCCGCGACGTGCCGGTGGCCAGGTCGACCAGCTCGAACTGCAGCGGACCGTCGACCGTGATGCTCGGGTGCAGCGCGCTGGGCGGCTGCCAGGCCCGGAACCGCACCCCGCCGACATGAATGTCGGGGTTGTCGGTGGCCAGCAACGGAATCGGGTAGCCGTTGCAGGTCACCACGTAGCGGTGGCGGTCGGCGCCGATGATGCGAACCTGGATGCGCTCGACCGACGAGTCGACGTAACGGGCGGTCCCGGCGGCGGTGGCCTCCTCACCGAGGGTGTTCCACGGCTCGATCGCGCCGCGCAACTCGATCTCGACGCTGTCGAACACCGCGGTGCCGATGCGCGGGAACCGGAATTCGGTGAACGGGTCCAGCCAGCTGGTCTCGAACCGGATGCCGTGCGCGCGCAGGTCGGCGGCGACGTCGGCGATATCATGAATGAGGAAGTGCGGCAACAGATATCGCCCGTGCAAGTTCGAGTCGTGCCGGATCAGCGGAGCGCGCAGCGGCTCGTCCCAGAACCACGCCACCAGCGAACGCACCAGCAGCGACTGCACCATCGCCATCCGCAGATGCGGCGGCATCTCGAATCCGCGCAGCTCCAACAGACCCAGCCGACCACGCGGGCTGTCCGGGCTGTAGAGCTTGTCGATGCAGAACTCGGCGCGATGAGTGTTGCCGGTGATGTCGGTGAGCAGATGCCGCAGCGCGCGGTCGGTCACCCAGGGTTGCGGGCGGTCGTGCTTGGAAGACGAAGTAAGCCGGGCGATCTCGGCAAAGGCGATCTCGAGTTCGTAGAGGGCCTCGGCGCGGCCCTCGTCGACCCGCGGCGCCTGCGAGGTGGTGCCGACGAACCGCCCGGCGAACAAGTAGGACAGCGACGGGTGGCGTTGCCAATAGGTCAGCAGCGAGACCAGCAGGTCGGGGCGGCGCAGCAGCGGTGAGTCCTTGGGCGTGATGCCGCCCAGGGTGATGTGGTTACCGCCGCCGGTGCCGCCGTGGGTGCCATCGACGTCGAACGATTCCGTGGCCAGCCGGGCCAGCCGGGCCTGCTCGTAGAGCGTCTCCAGCTGTCGGGCTTGTTCAGCGAAACTGGCGGTCGGCGCGATGTTCACCTCGATCACCCCGGGGTCGGGGGTGATCGTCGTCGACGTCAGCCGCGGATCCGGCGGCGGTTCGTAGCCTTCGATCACGACCGGGCAGCCGATCTTCGCGGCCGCGGCCTCCAGCCGGCCAATCAGGTCGACGAAGTGTTCGAGGGCCTCGGTGGGCGGCATGAAAATGTAGAGCAGCCCGTCGCGAACCTCGGCGACCATCGCGGTGATCGGCGCATCGTCGGCGTCCTCTACCAGCGAGTCACCCTCAGACAGGCTCAGCGTCTCACCGACTGCGGTCGGGTCGGCGGCGAAGGACGTGCGTGGCGGCTTCCAGCTGATCGAATCCAGCGGCAGCCGCAGACCCGCCGGCGAATCCCCGTCCAGCAGCACGACGCGGCCGCGGCGCAGCCGCCAGTCGGCGCTGGCCCAGCCGAGGTCGTCGTCGCGGCGGTGCAGCGGCAGCACGAACGCCGCCGCGGACGTGGTGGAGTCGTCGAGGTGTGCCAGCAGCGCGGCGCGGCCGGCGGCGGTGTCGTCAGCGAGGTCGTCGTCGGATGCCACCGGATCGCCGTCGGGCTGACGGACTTTGGCCGCCAGCCGCGACAGCGGGTCCTCGTAGGCCGGCCGCACCTGTGACGGCGGCAGTCCCAGGCCGTCGGCGATGTCGGCGAGCAGCTTGTAGGCCGTCTCGTTATCCGCGGATGGGCTGCCGGAGTCGGGACTCCACGGGTCGGCCAGCAGCGCGTTGTCGGTCCACAACGGCTGCCCGTCGGCCCGCCAGTACAGCCCAATCTGCCAGCGGGGCAACGGTTCACCGGGATACCACCTGCCCTGCCCGCGCTGAATCAACCCTTGCGGGGCCCACGTCGCCTTGAGCCGGGCAGCCAGATCGGATGCCCGTTGGCGTTTGTGCGGGCCGTCGGCGGCGGTGGTCCATTCCTCGGATGACTTGTCTGGGTGGATGCCCGCCGAAACGAAGGTGGGCTCGCCGCCGATGGTGAGCCGAACATCGCCGGCGGCGAGGCGCTCGTCGACTAGGCGGCCGACTTCACAGATCGTGTGCCAAGCCTCGTCGGTGTAGGGCAGCGTGACGCGTGGGTCTTCGTGGATGCGGGTAACGGTGTTGCTGAATTCCAGCACCGATTCGCATGGCTCGATGCGGCCGGTGATCGGGGCCGCGCTCGACGGATGCGGCGTGGCCGCCAACGGGATGTGCCCTTCACCGGCGAACAGCCCCGACGTCGGGTCCAGCCCGATCCACCCGGCGCCGGGGATGTAAACCTCGGCCCATGCATGCAGGTCGGTGAAGTCGGCGGCCGGCCCCGACGGTCCATCGATCGCTTCGACGTCGGATGCCAGCTGTACCAGGTAGCCGGACACGAATCGGGCGGCCAACCCGAGCTGGCGCAGGATCGATACCAGCAGCCACGCGGAGTCGCGGCACGAGCCGATGCCGGTCCGCAGCGTGACATCCGGCGTCTGCACGCCGGGCTCCATCCGCAAGCTGTAACCGACGTCGGCGTTGATCGCCTGGTTGAGCGCGACCAGGAAGTCGATGGTCCGGGTGCCGGTCCGGACCGAGAAGTCACGGACCCACTCGGTGACCAGTTCACCGGGGCCGGAGCCGTCTTCGTCTTCGTCAACCGGCCGCAAGTACGGTTCCAGGTCGTCGGCGAGCGCTTTTGGATAACTCAGGCCACCGGCAGGCCAGGTCTCGGCCCAGTCCTCGATGAAGAAGTCGAACGGGTTGATCACCTTGAGGTCGGCGATGAGCCCGACGGTGATGGTCAGCCGGCTGGTGGGGTTCGGGAACACCAGCCGGGCAAGGAAGTTGCCCAGCGCGTCCTGCTGCCAGTTGATGAAGTGGTCGGACGGCTCGATGCGCAGCGAGTAGGCCTCGATGGGTGTGCGTGAGTGGGGCGCCGGGCGCAGCCGCACGACGTGCGGATATACCCGGACCGGCCGGTCAAAGGTGTAGCTGGTGCGATGCTCCAGCGCAACTTTGATGGTCATAACCGCTGATCCCATCACAACAGTCAGAAGGCTGCAGCGCAGCCCGATTTAACGTGGCCCGAGTGGCGTACCCGGTTTTGGGCGTCTGCCTTCCTAGGATCGCTCGGGTGGATGATCGTTACGGTCCGGATGTGCTGGCCCGCGACCCGCACAGCGCGCGACGGGTCAAGTCGGTTGAATTGCCAATAGAACTCGGCATGGTCGTCGAGGACGCCCAGACCGGCTATGTCGGCGCCGTGGTGCGTGTCGAGTACGGCCGGATGGAGCTCGAGGATCGGCAAGGCCGCACCAAGCCGTTCCCGATAGGTCCGGGCTACCTCGTCGACGGCAAACCGGTGATCCTGACCGCGCCCCGACGCCCGGCGCCCAGCGCGGTGACCCGCACAGCGTCGGGCTCACTGGCGGTGACCGGAGCCCATGCCCGAGCGGCCCGGGCCGGGCGGATCTACGTGGAGGGCCGCCACGATGCCGAGCTTGTCAAGCAGGTGTGGGGCGATGATCTGCGGCTGGAGGGTGTGGTGGTCGAATATCTCGGTGGCGTCGACGATCTCGTCGGCGTTGTCGGGCAATTCCGGCCCGGCCCCACGCGACGGCTCGGTGTGCTCGTCGACCACCTGGTGCCCGGTTCGAAGGAAGCACGGCTCGCCGAAGCGGTACGCCGGGGCCCGGGCGGCGCGCACACGCTGGTGGTCGGGCATCCGTTCGTCGACATCTGGCAAGCCGTCAAACCAGCCCGGCTGGGCCTCGCGGAGTGGCCGGTGATACCGCGTGGAATCGAGTGGAAACACGGGGTGTGTCAGGCGCTGGGCTGGCCGCACGCCGGCCAGGCTGACGTCGCCGCGGCATGGCGGCGCATCCGAGGGCGGGTCCGCGACTGGACCGATCTCGACGCGGCACTGATCGGCAGGGTGGAGGAGCTGATCGACTTCGTCACCCAGCCGTGAGCGGCGCGATCGGGCCACCGGCGAGCCGACGGTAGGTGTAGACCTGGATCAGCAGCGCCAGTGGGAAAGTCACGAGGAGCCCGAGGCCGCAGAGTAAGGCGCCGACCAGCACCAACAGGAATTGCACCACGAACGACAGCAGGGTGCTGCCGACATTGGCCCAGACTGTGGCGAAACTGGCCTTGAGCGCATCGATCGGCGGCAGGGCGCGATCGGTTGCGAACGCGATCGTGAACAGCGCGAAGAACGTGAAGACAAGGATCGCCACCAACGACAACAAGGCGAACACGAAACTGGGCAGCAGCGACACCGCATCCAAGACTGCGCTGATTACGCTGAGCAGCACGCCGGCCAGAATGACGTTGCCGAAGTTGCGCGGCTTGAAGAACGAACCGATGCTCACCGGCCTGCCATCGGCGAGGTCGAGCGCCCCGGACAGGAACGCAGCCTGCACGAAGATGCCGAACACGAACGACACGATCGACAACACGAGCATGCCGGCAGGGCCCAAACTCGTCGCAAACGATGCGCCGTAATCGCCCTCGACGTCGGCGGTGTTGGCAGTGGCGCCACCCATCAACACGAACACCAGCCCGTGTACGACCAACCCGATCAGCCCGAACAACAACGTCGCAACGACCAGCGGCACCCAGTTCTTTGTGAACTTGTTCCACGCCCACTTGACCGCATCGATCACGTCGAACGGCTGCCCGGGCGTCGGCGGATACCCTGGCGGCGGCGGCGGGTACCCAGGTTGCGGAGGCCCGTAGCCGGGAGGCGGCGGTCCGTAACCGGGCGGCGGTGGGGGCGCGCCATATCCGGGTTGCGGCGGGCCGTACCCCGGTGGCGGTCCAGGAGGTGGTCCATAGCCTGGCGGTGGGCCCGGAGGTGGTCCGTAGCCAGGTGGCGGTCCGGCGGGTGGTCCTGGCGGTGGGCCGTAGCCGGGCGGCGGCGGGTAGTCGCGGGGATTAGGGTTTCCGCCCCACGGATCGCTCGGGTTGCCGGGGTGCTCGGGGGGCTGGCTCATAGCCGGGAACTTAGCAAGTATTCGGCGGCCGTGCTGGGACCCGAACATCGTGATTCCATGTCGAGGCGGCGTGGTATGCCTGAACCGTGGCCGACGGTCTGTTCGACGTCCCTGACGCGACCAGCTTGACCGAACGCGCGCAGGGCGGTTCGGCCGCGGCGCCGTTAGCAGTGCGAATGCGTCCGGCCAGTCTCGACGAGGTGGTCGGGCAGGACCACCTGTTGCAGCTCGGTTCGCCGTTGCGCCGGTTGGTCGAGGGCTTGGGCGTGGCGTCGGTCATCCTCTACGGCCCACCCGGCAGCGGCAAAACCACGTTGGCCGCCCTGATCTCGCAAGCCACCGGCCGACGGTTCGAGGCGCTGTCGGCATTGTCGGCAGGGGTCAAGGAAGTCCGTGCGGTGATCGACGTGGCCCGTCGCGCCGCGGCCCACGGCGAACAGACCGTGCTGTTCATCGACGAAGTCCACCGGTTCTCCAAAACCCAGCAGGACGCGCTGTTATCCGCCGTGGAGAACCGGGTGGTGCTGCTGGTGGCGGCAACCACCGAGAACCCGTCGTTCTCGGTCGTCGCCCCGCTGCTGTCCCGGTCATTGATCCTGCAGCTGCGGCCACTGAGCGCCGACGACATCCGGACTGTGGTGCTGCGCGCGATCGACGACCCGCGCGGGCTGAACGGGCAAGACGTCGAGCCCGACGCCGTCGACCTGCTGGTGCAGCTTGGCGCCGGGGACGCCCGCCGCGCGCTGACCGCTTTGGAGGTCGCTGCCGAGGCGGGGGAGCGGGTCACCGTCGAGGCCGTCGAGCAGTCCGTGGACAAGGCCGCCGTCCGCTACGACCGCGACGGCGATCAGCACTACGACGTCGTCAGCGCGTTCATCAAGTCGGTGCGCGGCTCCGACGTCGACGCCGCATTGCATTACCTGGCCAGGATGCTGGTCGCCGGTGAGGATCCGAGATTCATCGCCCGCCGACTGATGATCTTGGCCAGCGAGGACATCGGAATGGCCGACCCGACGGCGCTGCAGACCGCCGTCGCCGCGGCGCAGACCGTGCAACTGATCGGCTTGCCTGAAGCCCAGTTGACCTTGGCGCACGCCACCGTGCACCTGGCCACCGCGCCCAAGTCGAACGCTGTCACCACTGCGCTGGGTGCGGCGATGGCCGACATCAAAGCGGGCAAGGCCGGGCTGGTGCCGCCGCACTTGCGCGACGGCCACTATTCGGGCGCGGCGGCACTGGGCAATGCGCAGGGCTACAAATACTCCCATGACGACCCGGATGGTGTTGTGCCGCAACAGTATTCACCGGACGACCTGGTCGGCGTGGATTACTACCGGCCGACCAGCCACGGCGCTGAGCGTGAGATCGCCGGCCGCCTCGAGCGACTGCGGGCGATCATCAGGCGCCGCTAACGTCGGACTCTTTAACACGGGCCACAGCAGCCCCACCGGCACCGCCGCAGGGAAGGTGGTATGGCTTCGGAAACGTGGGCGCATGCGATATCACGGGCGAAAGTGATATCGCCCGTGTCTCCAAAACCGTAGAAGGCAGACACCTGCTTCCAGCGGCTGAAGAGGCCGCTGAGACTGGTGGGACTCAGGCAGATTCCAGCCGGCTGGCCAGCGATCGCCCGGCGTCCAGCACATGACGCTCGGCGATACCGCGGGCCTTGTCGGCGTCGCCGTCGGCGAGCGCGGACACCAGCGCCTGGTGATCGTCCAACGAGTGATGCTCGTGCTCAGGGAACATTGCCAAGAAGTTCGACGGCACGACGCGGACGGCCTGCCGGATCTGCGCCATCAACCGCCGTGAATGGGCGGCTCGGTGGATCTCGCGGTGAAAATCCCAATTCGCGTCGATGTCGGTCGCCAGGTCGCGCAAGCGCTCGACGCCTTCGTGGGTGACCCGCCGCGCGGCCCATGCGGCCGCCTGGCCGGTCAGCACGCCCAGGATTGTGAAGCTATCCAACAAGTCCTCGGGGCTGATGCCGATCACCGTTATCCCGCTGCGCGGCGCGACCTTCACCAAGCCGTCGTAGGAGAGCTCGAGTAGGGCCTCGCGCACCGGGGTGCGGCTGGTAGCGAACTCCTTGGTGATGGCGTCGAGGTCGAGCCGGCTACCAGCGGGCAGCGCGCCGGTGAGAATGCGGTCGCGCAGCTCGCGTGCGGCGCGCTCGCGCACCGTGCCGGCGATGTCGTTGGGCATAGCGATGACCTTATGCCAATCTCAAATCTAACACTTGAAATCTAATATATCAGATGTTAGACATCAGGAATGATTACAAGACAAATGGCGCTTGTCGCCTTTATGCAAGCGGGCAGCACCTCGGTCTACGCGGGGTCGTGGCGTCATCCCGCAACCGAGCACGGCTACCTCGACGCCTCGTACTACGCCAAGATCGGGCGGCAACTTGAAGAGGGCTGCTTCGACCTGATGTTCTTCGACGACCGGCTCGCGATGCCCGGTATCTACGGCGGCTCGGTCGCCGACGCGGTGAAGTACGGCGCGCGGCCGGTGAAGCTGGACCTGTCGATCGTGCTCGGTGTGCTCGCGCAGGCGACGTCGCGGATCGGTCTGGGCGCGACCTGCTCGACCACCTACTACACGCCGTTCCATGTGGCGCGTACGTTCTCCACCCTGGACCACCTGTCCGGCGGGCGCGCGGCGTGGAACGTCGTCACCTCGGTCAACGACAGCGAAGCCCAGAACTTCGGCCTCCAAACGCATCTGGGCCATGACGCCCGTTATGACCGCGCCGAGGAGTTCATGGACGCTGTCGTCGGCCTCTGGGACACCTGGGACGACGACGCGATCCTGCACGACCGGGTCAACGGCGTCTACGCCGACCCGGACAAGGTGCACGAACTCAACCACCACGGGGAGTTCTTCTCGGTGCGAGGGCCGCTGACCGTGCCGCGCAGCCCGCAGGGCCGGCCGGTGATCATCCAGGCCGGCTCGTCGGGCCGCGGTCGTGAATTTGCTTCGCGCTGGGCCGAATTGATCTTCACCGGCGACCCGGGTATCGAGGTGGCCCGCAGCCACTACGCCGACCAGAAGGAGCGCATCGGCGCCGCCGGCCGCGACCCGCAGTCGGTCAAGGTCTGTCCGATGGCCTACGCCGTGGTGGGGGAGTCGGAGGATCATGCCAAAGAACGCGAACAGGTCTTCCTCAACAATCTGGTGCACCCGATGGCGTCGCTGACCCTACTCTCGGAGTTGATGAACTACGACTTCTCCCAGCACGATCTGGACGACCCGATCACCGACGAACTCATCGACTCGGTGTCCGGTATCCGTGGCCTGGTGCAGAATTTGCGTGCCCACATCGGCGACACCATCACACTGCGCGAGCTGGCCGGCCACCGCGCCACCCTGCTGCAGGGCCCACGCTTCGTCGGGACCGGCGCGCAGGTCGCCGATCAGATGGAGGAGTGGTTCGACGGCGGTGCGTGCGACGGGTTCGTCCTGGCGGCAACGCATCTGCCCGGCGCGTTCGAAGACGTGGTGCGAATGGTGGTCCCGGAGTTGCAGCGGCGCGGCCTGTTCCGCGACTCCCACAGTGGCTCGACCCTGCGCGAGCACCTCGGCCTGCAACGGCCGGTGTGCGCGCCCGTCGGAGCATAATGCTCGAAGGCATCCGCGTCCTCGACGCCGCCACTTTGGCCGCGGCACCGCTGGCGGCCACCTATCTCGGCGAGTTCGGCGCCGACGTCATCAAGATCGAGCAGCCTGGCAGCGGCGACCCGATCCGCAGCTGGGGCAACCAGATTGACGGCGTCGGGCTGATGTGGAAGTCGTTGTCCCGCAACAAGCGTTCGATCACCCTGGACCTGCGCGTGGCCGAAGGCCAGGCGCTGCTGCGTCGCCTGGTCGAACACGCCGACGTGCTGATCGTCAACACCCGGCCGGCGACCCTGCGCAAGTGGGGGCTGGACTACCCGGCGCTGCGGGCCGTCAACGACCGCATCGTCATGCTGCACATCACCGGCTACGGGCTGACCGGACCGAAGAGCGAGCGGCCCGGCTTCGGCACGCTTGGCGAGGCGATGAGCGGCTTTGCCAACATCACCGGCCAGGCCGGTGGACCGCCCACCCTGCCGCCGTTCATGCTGGCCGACGGGGTGGCATCGCTGAACGCCGCCTACGCGGTCATGATGGCGCTCTACCACCGCGACGTGCACGGGGCGTCCGGCCAGTTGATCGACATCAACCTGATCGATCCGCTGGCGCGGCTGCTTGAGCAGACGCTGTTGGGCTACGACCAACTCGGGCTGGTGCCGACGCGGGCGGGAAACCGCTGGGACATCTCCGCGCCGCGCAATACGTATCGCACGGCCGACGACCGCTGGCTGGCCATGTCGGGCAGCTCACCGCAGCTGGCGCTGCGGGTGTTCCGCGCGATCGGGCGCGCCGACCTGGTCGACGACGCCGACTTCTCTGACCCGCAGCGGCGGCTGGCGCGGGCCCGCGAGGTGGACCAGGTGGTCGCCGACTGGGTGGCCACCAAGACGTTGGCCGAGGCGATGGAGATTCTCGACGCCGCCGAGGTGGCCGCCGCGCCTGTCTACGACATCACCGATCTGGTCGCCGACGAACAGCTGGCGCATCGCGAGGTCTTCGTCAAGGTCGGCGACGACGAACTGGGCGCGATGACCGTTCAGGCGCCGGTGCCGCGGTTCTCGGCGGCGACCGGGCGGGTGCAGCATCTGGGCCCGCGGATCGGTGAGCACAACGCCGAGGTGTACAGCGAACTGCTCGGCCTCACTGGCGGCGACGTCGACGAGCTGCGCGCCCGCGGTGTGCTGTGAAAGGAAAATGGGCATGACGTCGAAGACATCACTGCTGCGCCGCTCGGAGCTGGCCGTTCCCGCGAGCAACGACCACATGTTCGCTCATGCTGCCGCCTCCGAAGCCGACCTGGTATTCCTCGATTTGGAAGACGCCGTCGCACCGGCACATAAAGAGGCGGCACGCGCCAAAGCCATTAGCGCGCTAACCGAACTCGACTGGGGACGGACCGTGCGGGCGATCCGCATCAACGGGCTCGACACCCCGTGGTGCCACGACGACATCGTCGAGGTCGTCACCGACGCCCGGGAGAACCTGGAGACCATCATCATCCCGAAAGCGCTACGGGCACGCGATGTTTGGTGGGTCGACGTGCTGTTGACTCAGCTAGAGGCCAAGCTCGGCCTTTCGCGCCCGATCCGCCTCGAAGTGCTCATCGAAGAGGTCGAGGGACTGGCCAACGCCGAGGAGATCGCAACGGCCAGCCCACGGCTGGACGCGCTGATCTTCGGTGTCGGTGACTTCTCGCTGTCGCAGGGCGCGCGCGTGGACAACAACTTCGACCCGCTCGGCGAATATCCCGGCGACTTCTGGGTTTACGCCCGCAACAAGGTGATCGTTGCCGCCCGGATCGCCGGCATCGACGCGATCGATGCGCCGTACCCCGACTACGGAAACCTCGAGGGCTACGAGCGCGACGCGCGACGGGCCGCGCTGATGGGATACACAGGCAAGTGGGCGATCCACCCGACGCAGATCCCGGTGGCCAACAAGGTCTACTCGCCGACCGATGAGGAGATCGCGCTCGCCGAGCGCAACGTCGCCGCCTACCGCGACGGCGAGCAGAAGGGGTTGGGCGCGGTCGGCGTCAACGGCGTCCTGGTCGACGCCGCACACGTGAAGATGGCCCAGGCGACGCTGGCCCGGGCGGCGCTGATCGAGCAGCGAAGTTAGCCGGAGCGGCTGCGTCGTCACCCTAGCTAAGCTAGCGTGACGCTCGGCGTCGGCCGCCACGCTGGCGTGACGCTCGGCGACGCAACAAACAGCTAGACGAGCTCGGGTAGCCGTACCCCCCGCGGCGACTCGGACGGCGTTGTCGCGCAACGGTACCCGACGACGGGCTGGTCGGTGTGCACTACTATCGGCCAAGCCGTCATGGCGCCGAGCGCCTGCGCGCGACCATCCGCGAGGAAGGGGGAAGCCATCAAATCCTTTACCGACGAAGAGATGGGCCGACTGCTGCCCACCGCCAAGCCCTATAGCGTCGTCATCCTGAAGCAGGGGCCGAAATTCGGCGACGACGCGACACCCCGCATCGTCTGGGAACACGGTCGGCGCAACTTCGGGTTGCGCGACGACGGCGTGCTGGCGGTGGTCCTGCCGGTCACCGACGGTTCCGACGTCTGCGGCATCGGGGTGTTTGCGGCGACCGTCGACGAGACCAGCGCCATCATGGGCGACGACCCCGGAGTGGCGGCGGGAGTCTTTACGTATGAGGTGCACGGCTGCCTTGGGTTTCCCGGCGACTCGCTGCCATAGCAGCGACGCTAGGAAGCGCTAAACCAGCTCGGGCACCCGCAGGTGGGCGATCGCCAATTCGAACTCGCCGACGTCGAACTGGTCGGCGCCCAGGTCGCGAAGCCGGGCGGTGCGTAGCGAACGGGCACGCTCTTCGTTGCGCTGCATGGCTTCCAGGCTGTCGAATGTCGACGACGACACCGCCCGCCAGGATGTGCGGTCGATCATCAGGCTCGCGCTACAGAAACCTTCGAGCTCCTCGATCGCGGGCAGCACCGACTCGCGGTAGAACTCGATGGCCCGGTCGAACTGGTCGGGCCGCACGGTGAGCCAGGTGGCGCGCACGCCGGCGCCCGGACCGGAGGGGTGGTCGCGGTGCAGAACGGCGATCTCCCATTCGTCGACGGTCGGGCTGCCGCCGAAGGTTTGCGCCGCCTGATCGCGAACCGGCCGTACCTCACGGGCGCTCGCGCGCATCGCCTGTTCGTTCTGCCATGAGCTGGTCACAATGCAACGACCAGAGCCACGGTCGACCAACAACGACACACCAAGGCATCCGTTGACTTTTTCGAGTGCGGGCATGACTACATCGCGAACGTGTGCGATCCCGGCGTCGATGGACGACGGTTGCGCCTCGATAGTGGTAGAGCGCGCGTACACATCCCCTCCTTGGTAACGGGGCAGCGCCCCGGTGGCGCCACCGGTCCCATTGACCACCTTCCTCCGGCCCATTGCCGATGGCAATGGGCTACGACGGTGCGTTTGTTCGGGGTTGGCGGTATTACCGCCGCTCTAATCGCTCACACCAGCTCGGGCGCCCGCAGATGAGCAAGCCGGAGCTCGAACTCGCAGTCGTCGAGTTCCTCGGCGCCCACTTCCACGATCTTCGTGTTCTTCAACGCCGTGCTCTGCTCCCTGCTGCGCTCCATCGCATCGAGGCTGTCGAAGGATGTACAGCTCACCGCGCGCCCGGATGCGCGATCGACTAGCAGGCTCGCGCTGCAGAACCCGTCGAGCGCCTCGAGGTCGGGCACGACGGACATCTTGTAAAAGTCGATGCCCGTGTCGAGTTGGTCTGGCGGCAGCTTGACCCAGATGGCCCGCGCGCAGGCGCCCTCACCCGCGCGGTGATCGCGGTGCAGCGCCGCGATCTCCCACTCTTCGACCATTGGGTCGCCGATACCGCCGAACTCGTCCGCCGCTCGATCGCGGATCGGCCGTATCTGCTCGGCGCTGGCGCGCATCGCCTCTTCGGTTTCCCACGAGGTGGTCACAACGCACCGACCGGTCTGCCTGTCGGCCAACAACGACAAGCCGACGCACCCGTCGACCTCCTGCAGTCTTGGCATGACCGCATCGCGAATGTGCGCAACTCCGGCGTCGATGGACGATGGTTGCGCCTGGATAGTGGTAGAGCGCGCGTACACGACCCACCCCTTTCCTTCTCGGGGCAGCGCCCCGGTGGCGCCACCGGTCAAGCAACACCTTCCTCCGCCGGAGCGGCGGTGGCAATAGTTAGACATGGGTGTAGTTGCTTGGGGGCCACGGCTTGAGATGGCAGGTCACCGAGCGTCGCCCGTAGGCTTGTGCGATGCATACCGATGTGCTGGATGTGGACACCGCGCGTCGCCGCATCGTGGATTTGACCGAGTCAGTGCGGGCGTTTTGCTTCCCGCGCGGCGACGGGCTTTGCAACGTCTTCGTCCCGCACGCAACGGCGGGGGTGGCGATCATAGAGACCGGCGCCGGCTCCGACGACGACCTCATCGACACCCTGGAACGTTTGTTGCCGCGCGACGACCGCTACCGGCACGCTCACGGTTCACATGGCCACGGCGCCGACCATGTGCTGCCGGCCATCGTTGCGCCGTCGATCACGTTGCCGGTGGAGGGTGGCGAACCGCAGTTGGGCACCTGGCAAAGCGTGGTCCTGGTCGACCTCAACCGGGACAATCCGCGGCGCTCGGTGCGGTTGAGTTTTCTCAGCGGGTGAACGGCACCGCGCCTCGGTCCGGTTCGTCGAGTTTTTAGGCGCGGGCAACCGGACCGGTACTGTAATGCGGTCGAATAAGCCCCCTAATAGGGTGGAAATTGGCCAGGCAGGCCAGCCCAACAGGAAGCGGAGAAGTGCAGACACACGAGATCAGGAAGCGGTTCCTCGATCATTTCGTGAAAGCGGGTCATACCGAGGTGCCGAGTGCCTCGGTGATCCTCGACGACCCCAACCTGCTGTTCGTCAACGCGGGCATGGTGCAGTTCGTGCCGTTCTTTCTGGGCCAGCGCACCCCGCCGTACAAGACGGCCACCAGCATCCAGAAATGCATCCGTACACCGGATATCGACGAAGTCGGGATCACCACCCGGCACAACACGTTTTTCCAGATGGCCGGCAATTTCTCGTTCGGCGACTATTTCAAGCGCGGCGCCATCGAATTGGCCTGGACCCTGCTGACCAACTCCGTTGCCGACGGTGGTTACGGGTTTGATCCCGAAAGACTTTGGGCCACAGTTTATTTGGACGACGACGAGGCAATGCAGCTGTGGCAGGATGTTGCGCGGCTGCCGCCCGAGCGGATCCAGCGCCGCGGCATGGCCGACAACTACTGGTCGATGGGCATCCCCGGGCCGTGCGGTCCGTCGTCGGAGATCTACTACGACCGCGGCCCGGAGCACGGACCCGAGGGCGGCCCGCTGGCCAGCGAAGAGCGCTACATCGAGATCTGGAATCTCGTGTTCATGCAGAACGAGCGCGGCGAAGGCACCAGCAAAGAGGACTACGAGATCCTTGGGCCGTTGCCGCGCAAGAACATCGACACCGGCATGGGCGTCGAGCGGGTCGCGGTGCTGCTGCAGGGGGTGCACAACGTTTACGAAACCGATCTGCTGCGCCCCGTCATCGACATGGTGGCCGCGCGCGCACCCCGTGGATACGACGTCGGCAATCATGACGACGATGTGCGCTACCGGATCATCGCCGACCACAGCCGCACCGCCGCGATTCTGATCGGCGACGGCGTCAGTCCCGGCAACGACGGGCGCGGCTACGTGTTGCGTCGGCTGCTGCGCCGGGTGATCCGCTCGGCCAAGCTGCTGGGCATCGAGGACCCGATCGTCGGCGACCTGATGGTCACCGTGCGTGACGCGATGGGCCCGTCGTATCCCGAACTGGTTGCTGACTTCGACCGGATTCGGCGCATCGCGGTGGCAGAGGAGACCGCGTTCAACCGGACGCTGCAGTCCGGTTCACGGCTGTTCGACGAGGTGGCCGGCGCCACCAAGGCATCGGGTGCCGGCGTGCTGTCCGGGTCGGATGCCTTCACCCTGCATGACACTTACGGATTCCCGATCGAACTCACCCTCGAGATGGCCGCCGAGGCCGGGCTGACGGTCGACGGGACGGGATTCCACGAGCTGATGTTGCAGCAGCGCCAGCGCGCCAAGGCCGACGCTGCCGCACGCAAACACGCTCACGCCGACCTGACGGCCTACCGGGAGCTGGTTGACGCCGGGCCCACCGAGTTCACTGGTTTCGACGAGTTGACGTCGCAGGCCCGGATTCTGGGGATCTTTGTCGACGGTAAGCGGGTGCCGGTGATTGCCCATGGTGCGCACGGCGAAGCCGCTATCGCGGACCGCGTGGAACTGGTGCTGGACCGCACCCCGCTCTACGCCGAGTCGGGCGGGCAACTCGCCGATGTCGGCACCATCAGCGGCACCGGCGCGGGCGAAAGCGCCCGGGCCGCTGTGACCGATGTACAGAAGATCGCCAAAACCCTCTGGGTGCATCGGGTCAACGTGGAGTCCGGAGAATTCGTCGAGGGTGACACCGTCGTCGCATCGGTGGACGCGGGCTGGCGCAAGGGCGCCACCCAGGGCCACTCGGGTACCCACATGGTGCACGGCGCGCTGCGGCAAGTGCTGGGGCCGAACGCGGTTCAGGCCGGGTCGTTGAACCGCCCCGGCTACCTGCGGTTCGACTTCAACTGGCAGGGGCCGCTGACCGAAGAGCAGCGCACGCAGATCGAAGAGGTGACCAACGAGGCCGTCCAGGCTGACTTCGAGGTGCACACCTTCACCGAGCAACTCGAAAAGGCCAAGGCGATGGGCGCTATGGCGCTGTTCGGTGAGGCCTATCCCGACGAAGTTCGGGTGGTGGAGATCGGTGGCCCGTTCTCGCTGGAGCTGTGTGGTGGCACGCACGTGCACAACTCAGCCCAGATCGGCCCAGTGACGATCCTGGGCGAATCGTCGATCGGCTCCGGGGTGCGCCGTGTGGAGGCCTACGTCGGGCTGGAATCGTTCAAACACCTGGCCAAGGAACGCGCCCTGATGGCGGGGCTGGCCTCGTCGCTGAAGGTGCCCTCCGAAGAGGTGCCCGCCCGGGTGGCGAACCTGGTGGAGCGACTCAAGGCCGCGGAAAAGGAACTCGAACGCACCCGGCTGGCGACGGCGCGGTCTGCTGCGGTCAACGCCGCGGCCGGGGCGCAGCGGATCGGCAACGTCCGTCTGGTGGCGCAGCGGATGTCGAGCGGGATGACCGCCGCCGACCTGCGCTCGCTGGTCGGTGACATCCGCGGCAAGCTAGGCAGCGACCCGGCGGTGGTCGCGCTGATCGCCGAGGGTGAAGGCGGCAGCGTCCCCTACGCGATCGCCGCCAACCCGGCCGCCCAGGACCTGGGGATCCGGGCGAACGACTTGGTCAAGCAGCTCGCGGGAGCGGTGGACGGCCGGGGCGGCGGCAAGGCCGACCTCGCACAAGGCTCGGGTAAGGACTCATCGGGTATCGACGCTGCGCTCGACGCGGTGCGAGCAGAGATAGCGCGGGTCGGCTGAGTGGACTCCTCACACCGCCTGCCGGATCGGCCCGGCGCGGATGATCCCGGACCCGGACGGCGGCTCGGCATCGATGTGGGCAGCGTGCGCATCGGTGTGGCCTGCAGCGACCCCGACGGCATCCTGGCCACGCCGGTGGAGACGGTCCGCCGCGACCGTTCCGGCAAGCATGTGCGACGGCTGGCCGAGCTAGTCGCCGAGCTGCAGGCGGTCGAGGTTGTGGTGGGGCTGCCGCGAACCTTGGCCGACCGCACCGGCTCCTCGGCTCTCGACGCGATCGAGCAGGCCGACGTGCTGGCCGGCCGGATCGCACCGATTCCGGTGCGGCTGGCCGACGAGCGGCTGACGACCGTCAGCGCGCAGCGATCGCTGCGCCAGGCGGGGGTGCGGGCCAAGGGTCAGCGTAGGGTCATCGACCAGGCCGCGGCGGTGGCGATCCTGCAAGGATGGCTCGACGAACGCCGTGCCATGTCGCCCGGGGAGGTCAACGGTGTCTGACACCGAAGGGCGCGCCCGGGCCAAGCCCGTGGCGGTCGGGCCGCCGCGTCACGCGCGATCCCGAGCCGAGCGGCTGCGCGCCGAGCGCGGCCGTCGTCGTCGGCACATCGTGCTCGGATTCGCCCTCGGCCTGCTCGTCGTCGTGATTGTCGCGGCCGTGTTCGTCGGCTCCCGACTGTGGCACAGTTTCGGCCCGCAGAATGACTACGCCGGCAGCGGCAAAAAGGATTTGGTGATCCAGGTCCACGCCGGCGACTCGACGACAGCGATCGGCGAGACGCTGCAGAAGCACGACGTTGTCCGCACCGTCAAAACGTTCCTCGAGGCCGCTGAAGGGAACGACGCTATCTCGTCAATCCAGCCCGGCTATTACCGGATGCGGACCGAACTCCCGGCGGCCTCGGCGGTGAAGCGGCTCGTCGACCCCGGGAGCCGGGTAGGCAAGCTGGTCATCCCCGAGGGGCAGCAACTCGACGACACCACCGACGTCAAGACCAACGACGTGACGCCCGGCATCTTCACGATGATCGCCAAGGCGACCTGCGTCGAGCTGGATGGGGACAAGCACTGCGTCTCGGCGGACGACCTGCGGGGCGCGGCCGAAAAAACCCCGCTCGCCTCACTGTCGGTGCCGGCGTGGGCCATCGAGCCGGTCACCCGGATGGGCGCCGACCATCGCCGGATCGAAGGCCTGATCGCGCCGGGAACGTTCAACGTCAACCCGTCGGGCTCGCCGCAGTCGATTCTGGAGACGCTGATCAGCGCCAGCACCGAGCAGTACGTGAAATCGGGTCTGCTGGACACCGCCACCGCGATGAACATGTCGCCGTACAACGTGCTGGCGGTGGCGTCGCTGGTTCAGCGTGAAGCCAAGCCGCAGGACTTCGCGAAGGTCGCCCGGGTCATCTACAACCGGCTGGCCGAACACCGCACGCTGGAGTTCGACTCGACGGTCAACTATCCGCTGGACCGCCGGGAAGTGGCCACCACTGACGGCGACCGGGCGCAGCAAACGCCTTGGAACACTTACGTTGCCGAGGGGCTGCCGGCCACGCCGATCTGTTCGCCGGGCACCGATGCGCTCAACGCCGCCGAGCATCCCGAAGCCGGCGACTGGCTGTACTTCGTCACCATCGATGCGCAGGGCACGACGTTGTTCACCCGCGACTACCAACAGCATCTGGCGAACATCGAGCTGGCCAAGCGCAACGGTGTCCTCGACAGCGCGCGGTAGCCGAGCCCCCAAAAAGGCGGCGGTCCTCGGTTCGCCGATCGCGCATTCGCGTTCTCCGCAGCTGCATCTGGCCGCCTATCGCGCGCTCGGCCTAGCCGAGTGGACCTACGAGCGCATCGAATGCGGCGCCGACGAGCTGCCCGATGTGGTCGGCGGGTTCGGGCCGGAGTGGATCGGCGTCTCGGTGACGATGCCGGGGAAGTTCGCTGCGCTGCGGTTCGCCGACGAGCGCACCGATCGGGCCGAGCTGGTCGGATCGGCCAACACCCTGCTGCGCACGCAGCGCGGCTGGCGCGCCGACAACACCGACATCGACGGTGTGGTCGGCGCGCTGGGGACCGCGACGGGCCGGGCGGTGGTATCCGGATCCGGCGGCACCGCCCCGGCGGCGATTGTGGCGTTGGCCGAGTTGGGCGTCGGCGACATCACTGTGGTGGCCCGCAACCCGGACAAGGCCGCCCGTCTGGTCGAACTGGCCGCCCGGGTCGGCGTCGCGGCCCGGTTCTGCGACCTGGACGGCGGTGCGGTCGCCGGCGCGGTGAGCGGCGCGGGTGTACTGGTCAGCACGCTGCCGGCCGATGTCGCAGGGCGGTACGCCGAGGTCTTCGCCGACGCACCGGTGCTGCTGGACGCCATCTACGACCCATGGCCGACGCCGCTGGCCACGGCGGTGGCCGCCGCGGGCGGTCGGGTGATCAGCGGCCTGCAGATGCTGCTGCATCAGGCGTTCGCGCAAGTCGAACAATTCACAGGGCTGCCCGCGCCGCGAGAGGCGATGACCGCCGCGCTGGATTAGCCTGCCCCGCATGCTGATCGCGGCCGCGTTGCTGTGGATGGCGGCGCTGACCGGCTACGACATCCGCCAACGTCGGCTGCCTAACTGGCTGACCCTGCCGGGTTTCGTCGTAATCATGCTCGTCGGGGCCGGCTCGGGGCACGGCCGGGCCGCTGCGCTGGGGGCGGTCCTGCTGGCTGCGGCGTATCTGCTGGTCCATGCCGCGGCGCCGGCGGCGATGGGCGCCGGGGATGTGAAGCTGGCGCTCGGGCTGGGTGCGCTGACCGGCTGCTTCGGCGGCGACGTGTGGTTGCTCGCGGCGATCGGCGCGCCGCTGCTGACCGCGCTGATCGGGGTGGTGGCCCGGCTCGGCTGGTCGGCGACGACGGTGCCGCACGGCCTGTCGATGTGTGCTGCCAGCGCGGCGGCGCTGGGGCTGGCCCAGCTGTAACCTACCGGCCGTGAAGGGAGACCCATGAGCGTCATTCGCGTGAATTTTCTTCCTGAATTTTATTACGGCGACGACGCAGTGCTTTTGACTTTGGACGGCGGCGGAGTCGACGAGTTCAAAGCCGCGCTCAGTGACGCCAAGCCGCAGCAGTCGTCGCGACTAGAGCACGACGGAGTGACGCATGAGTTCCGCATTGAGCCGGGCACAGCCGATATCGAACTCGACTCTAGCCACGTGGTGTGGCGGCTTGACCACGCCAAGGCGGCCGAAATCATCAAAGACCTTGCTGTTCTGAGCGACAAGGGCAGCGGAGGTGGTCCAACCAGCGGCCATTTCTACGTCGACACGTCCACCCCCACCGAAACGCTTGTCGTATCCCGCGACGAATACGTCGACGTGGTCTACCCGTGGCTGTCACCGGCATAGCTAACGCTTGTCACGCCGGCCACTGGCAGCCTCTGGCAGTGCCGTTGGTCGAGTTGGCAGTGGTTCCGGCCGCACCATCGCCGTATGACAACTGCAACTATTTCAGCCAGAACCCGCCCAACCGACGCCACGCGTTGGCGATCCATCGCCGCCGACCTCAGCTTTTGGACCGTCGTGGGCGGGGTGGTCGCCGCCTTGAGCGGTCGGCTCGGCGACTGGTGGAACGTGCCGCGTGCGGAGCTTTTGATCGGCGGACTGGCGTTCCTGGCCGCCGGCCCCGCGCTGCTGTTCGGTCTGAACCGGATCCGTCCCACACCGCGAGGGCTGGTGTTGGGCTTCGGCGTTGCCAACTTGCTGTTGGCACCCACGCTGTGGGCGGCGGCAGCGCTGGGCTGGCTTCCGCTGAGTGCCGCGGGCAACTGGGCGCTGGCGGGCGCGGGCGACGTTGCGCTTGTGCTGGGCGTCTGGCAGCTCGCGACGCTGCGACGGTTGCGGCGTACTGAGCAACGCGCTGCTTGACGCCCCGACCGGCCCAGTGCCGGTCGTGGGAAGATGGGACACGTGTTGCGATGGACTACTGCCGGTGAATCTCACGGCCGGGCGCTGGTGGCCATGCTGGAAGGCATGGTCGCCGGCGTCAGCCTGACGTCCGAGGACATCGCGGA
>NZ_DATFZD010000066.1:0-16248 GCF_035314665.1 Mycobacterium sp.
GGAATCCGCTCTTGGATTCCGCGATCGCTGTGTTGGGGCCGATCATGATATTCACGCCGCCGGCAAGCGCGAGATCACATTCGCCGTCCCAGATGCTGCGCGCCGCAAGGTGTACCGCGACGAGCGAGCTCGAGCACGCGGTGTCGATCGTCATGCTCGGTCCACGGAAGTCGAATGCAAACGAGATCCGGTTCGCCAGCATTGTCATCATCATTCCGGTGGCGGAATGGGTTTTGAACCGGTACCGGCTGGTGCGGCCCTGATTCTGCAGTAGTTGGTAGTCAAGTGTGAAACCGCCCACGAACACGCCGACTTCGGTGCCCGCTAGGCTGTCTGCCGGAATTCCGCTGTCTTCCAATGCTTCCCACGTCGTCCGCAGCAGGAGCCGTTGTTGTGGATCAAGCAGGTTCGCCTCGCGCGGTGAGATGCCGAAGAATTGCGGGTCGAATTGGTCGATCTCGGTGAGAAACCCGCCGCGACGGGTGGTCATCTTGCCGGCCTTCGCCGGGTTCGGATCAAAATATTTCGCTGCGTTCCAGCGGGTTTCGGGAACAGTGCTGGTGGCGTCGGTGGCGCTGCACAGCAGATCCCAATAGCCCTCGGGGGTGTGTGCACCGCCCGGGAAGTGACACCCGACGCCAACGATTGCCAACGATGGCCGGTATCCGTGCTGCGTAGACATCGTCATTCAAGCCTCAGCTTTGCGCCGGGTTCCGAGGAGACGGCGTTTTCGGCGGAGTTCAACTGAATTCGAGTGCGGGAGTGGCTTGTACGATCCAGTGCTGGCTGAGCGGGTTGGCGCCCTGCTCGTCGCGGTATGTAGCGCGCAGTTCTTGCAGCAGCGAGTCGCATTGCCAGTCCTGTATCTGCCGCATGACGTTGTCGTCGGAAAACGATCGGCACTTTTCGGCCATTAGTGTCTCGACTAACTGGCCGGCCAGTTGGCGCAACGTTCGGATGTTGGTGTCGAACTGGGTGTCGAAGTCGGGGGATCGGCCCATCATCGCGGTGTGCAGCGCCACCATGAAGTTCTGCGGCGCGTACAAATCGACGAACTGCTGAGACGGACGAGCACTTTCGATGCGGGCCCACTCTCGAAAGAATCGTTGCATGCGGTTGCTGAGTTCGATCAGGCCTTCCAGCTGCGGCACCACCCCGGGATCGTCGGCGACACTGGCGAATCGGTCGTTGCTGTACACCAGGCCGAGAAAGCCCCAGTAGAAAGCGATGTCCCAGATTACTTTCGCCGACATGACGGCTGGTGAGCCCATCAGCTGGTACTGGTTGCAGTAGATGTTGAGCCACATGTCGGTAAGCGAACGAAACAGCGAGTCGTTGATGCCGCATCGAGCGATGACGTCTTCGCCGTCAAGTTCACGGGTGATGATGTCGGTGATCAGACCGTTGCCGATCGCGACGAGATCCAGCCCAGACGAGTAGAGCGGGTCGAGGAAGACGCCCGCATCGCCCGTCAGACACCAACGATTCGTCGCGTCGTAGATTTTGGTGGCCGCATGGCTGTAGTGCTTCATCACCCTGAAGTCTTTGATCAGGTGTTCGTTCTCGGCAAGCACGGCCGCGCACTGCGGCTCGTGGCAATCTAACCACCTGCGGGCTTTGGCGAGGGTGTTGAAGTCGTTGAAGGCATGAAACGCGGGATCGGCGACGATGCCGACGCTGGTGGACCCCGACGCGAGTCGGATGAGCCACACCCAATAACCCTCTCCCATCAGGTGATTGGTGGACATCGCCCGGTCACCTTCGACGAGACGAGCCTGCCAACTCGGGTCGTCGCTCCACCGGCCCACATCGATCTCGGTCGCCACCCGCAACCACACGGCATTGCAATGGTGCTCGGTGGCTCGTTTGAGATCCAACTGCCGGGGCAGCGCCCGGTTGCGTCCCGACGCGTCGACCACCCACCGGGCGGTGGTCGCGGTGACCTTGTCGCCATTCTGGATGGACACCGTGTGCGGGTCAGCACCCCCGCCGAACTCGACCGATCGCATTCGGCCGCAGATGATGTCGATACCTGCGTCCACGCACCGCCGATGCAGCTCGTTCTCCAGCCTGCCGCGGTCGATCTGATAAGTGACCTGGGGGGTGAACGTCGAGCTGCCGAGTTCCATCCGCCCCGCGATGTCGGCGTTGTCGTCGTGGGAGAAGAACATCCGCAGCCCCATCTTGCGGAGCTGCGCGGCGTTGAGGTGGTCGGCCAGGTCGAGTCGGTCACGCAGATATTGCGCGGCGATTTCGACGGTGGACTCGCCAACCGTGTGAGTGATCTCCGGAACCGGGTGCGGGTTAGGGCTGACGATCGCGATCCGGGTGTGCGGCCGGGCGCGGTGGATTTCCAGCGCCAGTGTCTGCGCGGCAACTCCGGCTCCGGCAATGACGACGTCGTGGTCAGCTGGGGTCCGGGCCTCTCCGACCAGCCGCATCTTGATCTTTTCGGCCAGCCCCGCCCGGGCTTCCGGGCTCAGTCGCGACAGCTGCGCCTGCAGGTCCACATCTCCCCCTTCGAAGGGCTCGAGATAGAACAGTTACTTAATATTTAAGTAGGTTACTCTATCTCGAAGGTCAGGCAAGGTGCGCGAGCGCAGCTGCAGGGCCCGCCGAACCTGACCGTCCTGTCCACGATGCGCGCGCTAAGCCTTAGGACCCCACTTATGCCCGCAGGTACCGCCGTTCACTTCTTTCTCGAGCTCGCAGCGATTTTGGTGACGTGTCGCGTGGTCGGGCTGTTGTCACAACGGCTTGGCCAGCCGCAAGTTGTCGGAGAGATGGTCGCGGGCGTGCTGCTGGGCCCGTCATTGCTTGGCCGCCTGGCGCCCGGAGTGCAACAGCACCTGTTTCCGCCGGGGCCGGCGAACGTGGTGCTTTATACGGCGGCGCAGATCGGCCTGGTGCTGTACATGTTCCTGATTGGCCTGAACTTCGACGTGAACCTGGTCAAGCATCGCGTCGGTACTGCGGTCGCAGTGTCGGCGGCCGGCATCGGCACCCCGCTGGCCTTGGGCGCAATGCTCGCCGCACCGCTGTTGGCCGGCCGAATCTATTTCGACAAGAGCGTCACGCTCGTCATGGCGATGATGTTCCTCGGTGCGTCGATCGCGACGACCGCCTTTCCCATGCTGGCCCGCATCATTTACGAACGGGGACTGTCCGGAACGTCGCTGGGCACGCTCGCGCTGGCGTGCGGTGCCAGCGACGACGCACTGTCGTGGTGCATCCTGGCCACGGTGCTCGCCGTCCACCGCGGCAGTGTCGCCGTCGCCGCCACGGCGATTATCGGCGGAATCCTCTACACGCTCCTGCTTTTGACGGTCGGCCGCAGAGCATTACGGGTGCTGGGCACGATCTCGCAGCGACGCAACACGATCACCCCAGCAGTGCTGAGCACGGTCCTGATCCTGCTTATGGCGTGCGCGTGGGTCACCGACACCGTAGGCATCTACGCCATATTCGGCGCATTCATCCTTGGCGTCGCCATGCCGAGGGGCTTCTTCGCACGACATCTGACTGCCACTCTCGAACCTCTGGTCACGACCTTTCTGCTGCCGCTGTTCTTCGTCTATTCCGGGCTGAACACCCAGATCGGTCTGCTGAACAGGCCAATGTTGTGGGCGGTGACATTGGGAATCCTGGTCGCCTCGATCGCAGGCAAGGGAATCGCCTGCACGCTGGCCGCACGCTTCAAACGCGTGTCCTGGCGCGAGTCCGTCGCGCTGGGATCGTTGATGAACGCTCGCGGCCTGATTGAACTGATTCTTCTCAACATCGGTCTGCAGGCTGGCATCATCACGCCGACGCTGTTCAGCATTCTGGTCTTGGTGGCGATCGTCACCACACTGATGGCCACGCCGATCTTTGAATTCGTCTACGGACGGCACCGGTCTGTGGTGGCGGAAAGCCCGCTGGAGCTGAACCGACTGGGGACGGTATCGCCCGCTGCGACATGAGGGGCAACCGTCGGTACGCGCGCAGGCCAGACTGTCCGCTTGCCTCATTAGACTGGCCGACGTGCTTATCGGTTCACATGTCCACCAAGACGATCCTTTGGCCGCCGCGCAGGCCGACGGCGCCGAGGTGGTGCAGTTCTTCCTCGGCAACCCGCAGAGCTGGAAAAAGCCGAAGCCGCGCGACGACGCCGAGGCGCTGAAGGCGTCGAGCGTGCCGCTGTACGTTCACGCGCCGTACCTGATCAACGTCGCGTCGGCGAACAACCGGGTGCGGATCCCGTCGCGCAAAATCTTGCAGGACACCTGTGACGCGGCTGCCGAGATCGGCGCTGCCGCGGTGATCGTGCACGGCGGCCACGTCGCCGAGGACAGCGACCTCGACGAAGGCTTCCAGCGCTGGCGTAAGGCGCTCGACCAATTGCAGACGAAAGTTCCGGTCTACCTGGAGAACACCGCCGGCGGTGATCACGCGATGGCCCGTCACTTCGACACCATCGGACGGCTCTGGGACCACATCGGCGACAGCGGTATCGGCTTCTGCCTGGATACCTGCCACGCCTGGGCGGCGGGCGAGGCGCTGGTCGACGCCGTCGAGCGCATCAAGGGCATCACCGGCCGCATCGACCTGGTGCACTGCAACGACTCCAAGGACTCGGCGGGCTCGGGCCGCGACCGGCACGCCAACTTCGGCACCGGGCAGATCGATCCCGACCTGCTGGTGGCGGTGGTGCGGGCGGCGGGCGCGCCGGTTATCTGCGAAACGGCCGACGAGGGCCGCAAGGACGACATCGCGTTTCTTCGTGACCGGCTGAGCTGAGGGACACCTCCGCCATGCTTGCGCGGGTCGTCGCCGTTCTCGCAGTGGTATTGGTCATCGCCGGTTGCGTCGGCAGGGAGTCGGGCAAGCCGCCGGCCTTCGTCGAGGGCACCAGCGTGCATACGCTCAGCGTCGGCGGCCATGACCGCATCTACCGGTTGTATATGCCTAAGGGATTGCCCGCATCTGCCCCGCTGGTTCTCGTGCTGCACGGCGGTTTCGGCAACGCCGCACACGCCGAAAGGGCTTACGGCTGGGATGAATTGGCAGACTCGTCCAAGTTCATCGTGGCCTACCCGGACGGTGTCAACCGGGCCTGGAACGTCAACGGCGCCGGCTGCTGCGGCCGGCCGGCCAAGGAAGGCATCGACGACGTCGGCTTCATCACGGCGGCCGTTGCCGACGTCGAACGCAACGTCAGCGTCGACGCTTCGCGCGTCTACGCAACCGGCATGAGCAACGGCGGCATGATGGACTACACGTTGGCCTGCGACACCGGCATCTTCGCCGCGATCGGCCCGGTTTCGGGGACTCAGCTGGATCCCTGCCACTCTCCACATCCCACGTCGGTCATGCACATTCACGGCACCAAGGATCCGCTGGTTCCCTATCCGGGCGGGCCTGGCCACGGTTTCGTTCACCTCGATGGGCCACCGATTCCGAAGCTGAATGCTTTCTGGCGCAACGTCGACCACTGCGGCGCCCCGGCGACCACCACTAGCGGTTCGGTCGCCACGTCCACCGCGGGATGCCCCGACAACCGCAGCGTGGTGCTGATCACAGTCGACGGTGGCGGCCACGAGTGGCCCGACTTCGCGACCGCAAAACTCTGGCAATTCTTCGCCGCGCATCCCCATTGAGCATTACAGGTCTTGTGCGGTTGTAGAAAAATTGTAATATTAGCGGCATGTCAGATACGCATGTCGTCACCAACCAGGTACCCCCGCTGGAGGAGCACAACCCGGCGTCCTCCCCGGTACTCATCGAGGCGCTTATCCGCGAAGGCGGGCAGTGGGGCCTGGACGAGGTGACCACGGTCGGTGCGATTTCCGGTTCCAAGCAAGCGCACCGGTGGAGTGAGCTGGCCGACCGCAACCGGCCGATCCTGCACACCCACGACCGTTTCGGGCACCGCGTCGACGAGGTCGAGTACGACCCCGCCTACCACGAGCTGATGCGGACCGCGATCGAGCACGGCCTGCACGCCGCACCGTGGGCCGACGACCGGCCGGGTACGCACGTGGTTCGCGCCGCCAAGATGTCGGTCTGGAACGTCGAGCCCGGCCACACCTGCCCGGTCTCCATGACCTACGCAGTCGTCCCGGCGTTGCGCTTCAACCCCGAGCTCGCCGGCGTCTACGAGCCGCTGCTGACCAGCCGGCACTACGACCCGGAGCTCAAGGTGCCGACGACGAAACCCGGGCTCACCGCCGGCATGTCGATGACCGAAAAGCAGGGCGGCTCCGACGTTCGCGCCGGCACCACCGAGGCCACCCGCAACGACGACGGCACCTACCGGCTGACCGGTCACAAGTGGTTCACGTCCGCGCCGATGTGCGACATCTTCCTGGTGCTCGCGCAGGCGCCGGGCGGACTGTCCTGCTTCTTTTTGCCTCGGGTGCTGCCCGACGGCACCCGCAACCGGATGCTGCTGCAGCGCCTCAAAGACAAACTGGGCAACCACGCCAACGCGTCCAGCGAGGTCGAGTATGACGGTGCCACCGCATGGCTGGTCGGCGAGGAGGGCCGCGGTGTGGCAACCATCATCGAGATGGTCAACCTGACCCGGTTGGACTGCACGCTGGGCAGCGCGACCAGCATGCGCACCGGGCTGACCACCGCCATCCACCACGCGCAGCACCGCAAGGCTTTCGGCGAGTATCTGATCGACCAGCCGCTGATGCGAAACGTGTTGGCGGACTTGGCTGTTGAGGCTGAGGCAGCCACCATGGTGGCGATGCGGATGGCCGGCGCCACCGACAAGGCGGTCCGCGGCGACCAGCAGGAAGCGCTGCTGCGCCGGATCGGGCTGGCGGCCAGTAAGTACTGGGTGTGCAAGCGCGCCACGCCGCACGCCGCCGAGGCGCTGGAATGCCTGGGCGGGAACGGTTATGTCGAGGATTCCGGCATGCCGCGGCTATACCGCGAGGCCCCGCTGATGGGTATCTGGGAGGGCTCCGGCAACGTCAGCGCGCTGGATACGCTGCGCGCCATGGCCACTCGCCCGGAATGTGTCGAGGTGCTGTTCGACGAGCTTGCTAAGAGCACGGGCCAGGATCCGCGGTTGGACGGCCACATCGAGCGGCTGCGCTCGCAGCTCGGCAATCTGGACACCATCGCCTACCGGGCCCGCAAGGTTGCCGAGGACATCTGCCTGGCGCTGCAGGGCTCGCTGCTGGTACGCCACGGACATCCCGCGGTTGCCGAGGCGTTCTTGGCCACCCGCCTCGACGGGCAGTGGGGCGGGGCGTTCGGCACCATGCCAGACGGACTCGACCTCGCGCCGATCCTGGAGCGAGCTCTGGTAAAGGGCTGAGCCGCAGCATGACGCACGCCATCAGGCCGGTCGACTTCGACAACCTGAAGACGATGACCTACGAGGTCACCGACCGGGTTGCCCGGATCACGTTCAACCGGCCCGAGAAGGGCAACGCGATCATCGCCGACACCCCGCTGGAACTGTCGGCCCTGGTCGAGCGGGCCGATCTGGACCCGAACGTGCACGTCATCCTGGTCTCCGGCCGGGGTGAGGGTTTCTGCGCGGGTTTCGACCTGAGTGCCTACGCGGATGGCACCGGCTCGGCCGGTGGCACCGGCGCCTACAGCGGGACCGTGCTGGACGGTAAGACCCAGGCGGTCAACCACTTACCGAATCAGCCGTGGGACCCGATGATCGACTACCAGATGATGAGCCGGTTCGTCCGCGGTTTTTCCAGTCTGATGCACGCGGACAAGCCGACGGTGGTCAAGATCCATGGCTATTGTGTGGCCGGCGGCACCGACATCGCCCTGCACGCCGACCAGGTGATCGCCGCGTCCGACGCGAAGATCGGCTATCCGCCAACCCGGGTGTGGGGCGTGCCGGCGGCCGGGCTGTGGGCGCATCGGCTGGGCGACCAGCGTGCCAAACGCCTTCTGCTGACCGGGGATTGCATCACCGGGGCGCAAGCCGCCGAGTGGGGTTTGGCGATCGACGCGCCCGATCCCGAAGACCTTGACGAGCGCACCGAACGCCTGGTCGAGCGGATCGCTGCGGTGCCGGTCAATCAGCTGATCATGGTCAAACTCGCGCTCAATTCGGCGCTGCTGCAGCAGGGTGTGGCCACCAGCAGGATGGTCAGCACAGTCTTCGACGGGGTCGCCCGGCACACACCCGAGGGGCACGCGTTCGTCGCCGACGCCGTCGAGCACGGCTTCCGCGATGCGGTGCGTCACCGCGACGAGCCGTTCGGGGACCACGGACGCCGAGCTTCCCAGGTCTGACGGGTCAACACGATGCCGAAATCGCTGGCCCGCATGACCGCCCGGTCGGTGGTGCTCAGCGTGCTGCTCGGCGCCCATCCCGCGTGGGCCAGCGCGGCTGAATTGATAAGGCTCACCAACGACTTCGGCATCAAGGAAACCACGTTGCGGGTCGCGCTGACCCGGATGGTCGGCGCCGGTGACCTGATCCGGTCCGCCGACGGCTACCGGCTCTCCGATCGGCTGCTGGCTCGTCAGCGCAGACAGGACGACGCCATGCGGCCCCAGCTGCGACCCTGGCACGGATACTGGACCACCTTGATCGTCACCAGCGTCGGCACCGATCCCCGCACCCGGGCCGCGTTGCGAACCACGCTGCACAACAAGCGGTTCGGAGAACTGCGCGAAGGCGTGTGGATGCGCCCGGACAACCTCGAACTCGACCTGGACGTGCAACTGCGTGCGCGGGTGCGGATAGTGCAGGCCCGCGACGACGCGCCCGCCGAGCTGGCCGGCCAATTGTGGGACCTGTCGTCATGGGCCCGCACCGGCCACCGGATGCTCACCGAGATGTCGGAGGCAACCGATGTTCCGGCTCGGTTCGTGGTCGCCGCGGCGATCGTGCGCCACCTGCTGACCGACCCGGTGTTGCCGGCCGAATTGCTGCCCGACGACTGGCCAGGCTCGCGGCTGCGCGCCGCCTACAACGACTTCGCCGCCGAACTGACCGAGCGGCGCGACGGTATCCGATTAGTGGAGGCGACATGACCGATCCGGTACGCGTGGAACGCAATGGGCCGGTGACCACGGTGATCCTGAACCGGCCGGAGGCCCGCAACGCCGTCAACGGCCCGACGGCGGCTGGGTTGTTCGCGGCGTTCGACGAGTTCGATCGTGACGACACCGCTTCGGTGGCGGTGTTATGGGGCGATAACGGAACCTTCTGTGCCGGAGCGGATTTGAAGGCGTTCGGCACGCCGGAAGCCAATGGCGTGCATCGGACGGGTCCCGGCCCGATGGGGCCGACGCGAATGGTGCTGTCAAAACCGGTGATCGCCGCGGTCAGTGGCTACGCCGTCGCCGGTGGCCTGGAGCTCGCGTTGTGGTGCGACCTGCGGGTGGCTGAGGAGACCGCCGTGTTCGGGGTGTTCTGCCGGCGGTGGGGGGTGCCGCTGATCGACGGCGGCACCATCAGGCTGCCCCGGTTGATCGGGCAGAGCCGGGCGATGGACATGATTCTCACCGGCCGTGCGGTCGACGCCGCCGAAGCGTTGGCGATCGGGCTGGCCAATCGCGTTGTGCCCAAAGGGCAGGCGCGCGAAGCGGCCGAGCAGCTGGCCGCCGAGCTGGCTGCCTTGCCCCAGCAGTGCATGCGGTCGGATCGCCTGTCGGCGCTGCACCAGTGGGGGATAAGCGAATCAGAGGCTCTTGACTACGAATTCGCCAGCATTTCCCGGGTGGCCGCCGAAGCAATGGAAGGTGCTGGACGTTTCGCGGGCGGCGCCGGCCGCCACGGCGCAGCCGCCGGGTAACGACGTCGCGGCTCAGTAGCTCGGCAGCGTGAAGGACCGTCCGACCGCCAGCGACTGCTTGGCGACCAGCTTGCTGACGGCCGGGATGCGCAGCAGCCCAAGACCGGCGTTGCGTAGTCGGGCGCGCCAGCCGGAGGAGAAACGATCGGTCTTCAGGGCGTTGATCGCGAGCCGCTGACACCGCGCGACATACGGTGCCAGTAGCCGCTGATATCTGGCGAACGCCGCCACGTGGTCGTCGCCCGCCGCTGCCAGCTCGTGCGCCAGCACGTAAGCGCCGACCACCGCGAGGCTGGTGCCCATGCCCGACCGGGGCGAGGCACACCAAGCCGCGTCACCGATCAGGCATATCCGTCCGCGTGAGTAAGAGTCCAGGTGGACTTGGGCGATCGAGTCGAAATACACCTGCGGTGCCTCGGCGAGCCCTTCGAGCAAATTGTTTACCTCCCAACCCATTCCGGCGAACCGCTCGGCGAACAGCCGTTTGTTGCCCTCGCCGTCGCGATAGTCGAAGTCGAGTCGAGGGTCGGTGAGATAGAAACTCGCTCGGGCGGGCTTGTCGGGGTCGATGCCCTGCAACGCTGCGGTTCGACCGCCAACGTCGCAAGCCATCCCGCAATGGTCGATCCGCAGGCGGTTCTCCATGTCGAAGAATCCGAAACACTGCCCCAGCTGAGTGACGTACCGCTCTTCCGGACCGAATGTCAGGCCGCGCACACCGGAGTGCAGCCCATCCGCCCCGATGACGAGGTCATAGCTGCCCCTCGATGCGTCGCTGAAGGTCACCTCGACCCGTTCGTCGTCGTCGTGAATGGCCGCGACGCGAACGCCGAAGCGGTAGGTGACATCCTCGCGCACGGCTTCGTACAGGATGCGGGCTAAGTCGCCCCAGACGATTTCCACCTCGCCGCTGATGACTTCGGCGGGTAGCCGGCCGATTTCCTTGCCGCGTTCGTTGACGAGGACGAGCGGGCCCATCTGCGTGGCACCCGCTCGCACCTGCGCCAGCAGACCCATCTTCTCGAGCACGACGAGCGAGGCGCCCCGGAAGTCGACGAACTGCCCACCCGTGCGTAGTTCGCGAGCCGTCACGGCGTGGCCCTGCCTGGTGAGCCAGAACGCCAAACTGGGTCCGGCGATGCCACCGCCATTGATGAGGATATCGAACGGCATTGCAACTCTTCTCTTTTCGTGAACACCCGATATTCACGTTAACGCGGCGGCCGTCAGGGTCCACAGTCACGCGTGCGCAGCGAAGCGACTAGCCGGCCTTGTTGATGGTGTTGCCGCTGCCGAGGTTCTCGACCTTCGGGTTGCCGTCTTTGTAGGTGATCGTGTTGTTGAACCCGACAACGTTGAGATGTTTGTCGATCTTGTCGATGGTGATCTTGTTGTCCGCGCCGCCGATGCTCACCGTGCCGCAAGTGCCGTTGACGGTCAGCGTGTTGTTGGAGCCGCCCACGTTCAGCGACTTGCCGTCGCCGCAATCGAGAGTGGTTGTGGTACCGAGGGATCCGTAGTTGATCGTGTTGCCGATATCGAACTGTGCACCGGTGCTTGTCGTCGAGGGCGTCGAGCTCGTGGACGTGGGGGAGGCGCCCGAGGATGTCGTCGGGGCCGCGTTGTTATTCTTGCCGCCGCAGCCGCCCACCCCGAACATCAGCACTGCGGCAGACAGCGTAAGAACCAGGGCTATCGGTCGGGAGGTTTTGTGTGCGCGCATTCCTCGGTTACCCCGCTACCTGACTGATCCGGTTGGTCATGC
The DNA here is from genome assembly GCF_035314665.1 of Mycobacterium sp. Classification (GTDB taxonomy): domain Bacteria; phylum Actinomycetota; class Actinomycetes; order Mycobacteriales; family Mycobacteriaceae; genus Mycobacterium. Next base: position 11,539 of record NZ_DATFZD010000066.1, read on the forward strand.
CGAGTTCGCGGCCGCGGTCCCACACAATCGGCTGCCCGCCCTTGTAGAAAACCGACTCGTTAGAGCCGTAGACGGTGATGTCGTGCACGACGTTGTCGGCGACGACGGTGTGGCCCGAGCCCATCACCGTCACCGCCCAGCAGGTGCCCAGCGCGTTGACGGTGGTCCGTGTGCCGTCGACCAGCAGCGTGGCGCCATTGCAGTCGATCGTCTGCTCGACCCCTTCGCCGGTGATGTGGGTATCGCCATTTTTGGCCTGCCCGGTCGGCGCTCCGGCGGCCACGGTGAACGGGATCGCTATCGCGCAGGCGGCCAGGGCTCGGTAGGGGAGTGTCCGTTTCACGGTGAGCTCCTCTCGCCATGGCGCGTGATCCGCTGCAGCAGAGCGTACGTGGATTGCCGCGGTCATGGCCGGCTTCCCCGATTTGCCGGCCGACCGCATCGCGGACGTCGCCCCACATCGGGTCGTTCGCACCGCGGGCGGTATCGGCAGACTAGAGTCATTAGTTTATTAGCCATCAAGAAAGCGGTGGTGAACAACCCGATCCGTGCAACCCGAAGGGCGATCGCCATGCCAGCTGAGCCGGAGTCATCGGCCGGTCGGTCGGGCGCCGGGGCGAAGTCTGCGGCCCGTCCGGCCAGACTGAGCCGCGAAATCATCGTCAACGCCGCGCTCACCTTCCTGGACCGGGAGGGCTGGGACGCGTTGACGATCAACGCGCTGGCGACGCAGCTCGGGACCAAAGGTCCGTCGCTGTACAACCACGTCGACAGCCTGGAGGACCTGCGCCGCACGGTGCGAATGCGGGTGATCGACGACATCATCACCATGCTCAACCGCGTCGCCGAGGGACGGATCGGCGACGATGCGGTGCTGGTGATGGCCGCCGCCTATCGCAGCTACGCCCATCACCACCCGGGCCGGTACTCGGCGTTCACCCGGATGCCGCTGTCGGGTGGCGAGGATCCCGAATACTCGGCCGCCACCAGAGGCGCGGCGGCTCCGGTGATGGCCGTGTTGTCGTCCTACGGGCTCGACGTCGAGCAGGCCTTTTACGCGGCGCTGGAATTCTGGTCGGCCATGCACGGGTTCGTGCTGCTGGAGATGACCGGTGTCATGGACGACATCGTCGACACCGACACGGTGTTCTCCGACATGGTGCTGCGGCTGGCGGCGGGCATGGAGCGCCGCAGCGCAGCCAACGCCGAATAAGCCCCGGTAATGCGGCACCGGACGCCGATGCGGTCGCTTTGACCTGCCCGACCTGCGGCGGGTATTGTGGTTGCTCGGGCCTGGCGGCTTAAGGCGCTTCACCTAAGACGCGCGCGCCGGGCCAATTCGCATGTCCACGACGCAACGAATGAAGTTCGGCGGCGGGCGCATGCGACACACCCGGCCGCGGGGGACCGTGACAGGGCATAACTGCACTACAGAGACTTGCAACACCGAGAATCGAACGAAAGACATAGGAAGCCGGTAAATGCCAACCATTCAGCAGCTGGTCCGCAAGGGGCGCCGCGACAAGATCGCCAAGGTCAAGACCGCGGCCCTCAAGGGCAGCCCGCAGCGTCGTGGCGTGTGCACTCGCGTGTACACCACGACTCCGAAGAAGCCGAACTCGGCGCTTCGGAAGGTGGCGCGTGTCAAGCTGACCAGTCAGGTTGAGGTGACGGCGTACATCCCCGGCGAGGGCCACAACCTTCAGGAGCACTCGATGGTTCTGGTGCGCGGTGGCCGGGTGAAGGACCTGCCGGGTGTGCGGTACAAGATCATCCGCGGCTCGCTGGACACCCAGGGTGTCAAAAACCGCAAGCAGGCACGCAGCCGCTACGGCGCCAAGAAGGAGAAGAGCTGATGCCGCGCAAGGGGCCCGCGCCGAAGCGTCCACTGGTCAACGATCCGGTCTACGGATCCCAGCTGGTCACCCAGCTGGTCAACAAAGTTCTGCTGCAGGGGAAGAAATCGCTGGCCGAGCGCATTGTTTATGGTGCGCTCGAACAGGCCCGCGAAAAGACCGGCACCGACCCGGTGATCACGCTCAAGCGGGCTCTGGACAATGTCAAGCCCGCCCTGGAAGTGCGCAGCCGCCGCGTTGGTGGTGCCACCTACCAGGTGCCCGTCGAGGTGCGTCCCGATCGGTCCACCACGCTGGCGCTGCGCTGGCTGGTCAGCTTCTCGCGGCAGCGTCGGGAGAAGACCATGATCGAGCGCCTGGCAAACGAGATCCTGGATGCCAGCAATGGCCTGGGGGCCTCCGTAAAACGACGTGAGGACACCCACAAGATGGCCGAGGCAAACCGCGCCTTCGCGCATTATCGCTGGTAGGCGCCGGCCCGGCGCCATCGGCACAGTGGCCGCAGGCGCGAGCAATAGCTAACTAAGCAACCGAAAGAGTGGGAAGACTTCTGTGGCACAGAAGGACGTGCTGACCGACCTGACCAAGGTCCGCAACATCGGCATCATGGCGCACATCGATGCCGGGAAGACGACGACGACGGAGCGCATCCTCTACTACACCGGCATCAGCTACAAGATCGGTGAGGTGCACGACGGCGCCGCCACCATGGACTGGATGGAGCAGGAGCAGGAGCGGGGGATCACCATCACCTCCGCCGCTACCACCTGCTTCTGGAAAGACAACCAGATCAACATCATCGACACCCCAGGGCACGTCGACTTCACCGTCGAGGTGGAGCGCAGCCTGCGCGTGCTCGACGGTGCCGTCGCGGTGTTCGACGGCAAGGAGGGTGTCGAGCCGCAGTCCGAGCAGGTGTGGCGGCAGGCCGACAAGTACGACGTCCCGCGGATCTGCTTCGTCAACAAGATGGACAAGATCGGCGCCGACTTCTACTTCTCGGTGCGGACCATGGAAGAGCGTCTCGGCGCAAGGGTCATCCCGATCCAGCTGCCCGTCGGCTCCGAGGGTGACTTCGAGGGCGTCGTGGACCTGGTCGAGATGAACGCCAAGGTGTGGCGGGGCGAGACCAAGCTCGGCGAGACCTACGAGACCATCGAGATCCCCGCGGAACTGCAGGAAAAGGCCGACGAGTACCGCACCAAGCTGATCGAGGCGGTCGCCGAGACCGACGAAGCACTGCTGGAGAAGTACTTCGGGGGCGAGGAACTGTCGGTCGAGGAGATCAAGGGTGCGCTGCGCAAGCTCACCATCAGCTCCGAGGCCTACCTGGTGCTGTGCGGTAGCGCGTTCAAGAACAAGGGCGTGCAGCCGATGCTCGACGCCGTGATCGACTACCTGCCCTCGCCGCTAGACGTGCCGCCCGCCGAAGGCCACGTGCCCGGCAAGGAAGACGAGTTGATCACCCGCAAGCCGTCAACCGACGAGCCGTTCTCCGCGCTGGCGTTCAAGGTCGCCACCCACCCGTTCTTCGGCAAGCTGACCTACGTGCGGGTCTACTCGGGCAAGGTCGATTCCGGGTCGCAGGTCATCAATGCCACCAAGGGCAAGAAGGAGCGGCTGGGCAAGCTGTTCCAGATGCACGCCAACAAGGAGAACCCGGTGGAGACGGCGTCCGCCGGCCACATCTACGCGGTGATCGGCCTCAAGGACACCACCACCGGCGACACCCTGAGCGACCCCAACGACCAGATCGTGCTGGAGTCGATGACGTTCCCCGACCCGGTGATCGAGGTCGCCATCGAGCCCAAGACCAAGAGCGACCAGGAGAAGCTGAGCCTGTCGATCCAGAAGCTCGCCGAGGAGGATCCGACCTTCAAGGTTCACCAGGACGTCGAAACCGGCCAAACCGTAATCGGCGGCATGGGCGAGCTGCACCTGGACATCCTGGTCGACCGCATGCGCCGCGAGTTCAAGGTCGAGGCCAACGTCGGCAAGCCGCAGGTGGCCTACAAGGAGACCATCAAGCGGTTGGTGGAAAAGGTCGAGTTCACCCACAAGAAGCAGACCGGAGGTTCCGGCCAGTTCGCCAAGGTGCTGATCAACCTCGAGCCGTTCCACGGCGAGGATGGCGCGACTTACGAGTTCGAGAACAAGGTCACCGGTGGGCGCATCCCCCGGGAGTACATCCCGTCGGTGGACGCGGGTGCCCAGGACGCCATGCAGTACGGCGTGCTGGCCGGCTACCCGCTGGTGAATTTGAAGGTCACCCTGCTCGACGGTGCGTTCCACGAGGTCGACTCCTCTGAGATGGCGTTCAAGATCGCCGGTTCCCAGGTGCTGAAAAAGGCTGCGCAGCAAGCGCAACCGGTCATCCTGGAACCCATCATGGCTGTCGAGGTCACCACACCCGAGGACTACATGGGTGACGTGATCGGCGACTTGAACTCCCGCCGTGGCCAGATCCAGGCCATGGAGGAGCGCAGCGGTGCGCGCGTGGTCAAGGCACATGTGCCGCTGTCGGAGATGTTCGGCTACGTCGGCGACCTGCGGTCCAAGACTCAAGGCCGGGCGAACTACTCCATGGTCTTCGACTCCTACGCCGAAGTGCCGGCCAACGTGTCGAAGGAGATCATCGCGAAGGCGACGGGTGAGTGAATACCCACGCGGAGTAATCTTGCCCGGTCACTAACCGCGGCATAACTGAAAACATCAACACTGCTTTAACAAGCACCAACAAGTCCAGGAGGACACAGAAGTGGCGAAGGCGAAGTTCGAGCGGACGAAGCCGCACGTCAACATCGGGACCATCGGTCACGTTGACCACGGCAAGACCACACTGACCGCGGCTATC
>NZ_DATFZD010000067.1:0-4992 GCF_035314665.1 Mycobacterium sp.
AGGAGGGTGCTGCGGTCCCTCCGTTGGGCCGACGCGGCGCCTCTGCCGTCGCACGCGTGGCCAGGGGCGCAGATCGCGCCCGTGTCCTGGAGCCGGTGGTGCGCAGGACTCCGTTGTGGGGCGCTGTCCAACTCGACCGCCTGCACGCGACGTTTTTGCGGATGAACGCCAGCGGTGTCATCTTCGTTGCCGCCCTGAACGGTTCGGCTCTCGGCCTGGGCGCGGAGTTCGCCTGGGCATGCGATCTAAGGGTCATGGCTGACGGGGAGTTCTTCATCGGCCAGCCCGAAGTGCTCCTGGGAATTAATCCCGGCGGTGGTGGCACCCAGCGGCTGACCCGCCTCATCGGTACCCACCGATCGTTGGTTGCGATCCTGGAGGGCAAGCCGTTCACGCCCGCGCAGGCGCTGGCCAATGGGGCCGTCGACGAGGTCGTGGCGCCTGACGACGTCGTTACGCGGGCGACCGAGCTTGCCGAGTACTTCGGCTTGCGGCCCAGAGAGGCGGTCGCGGCGATCAAAAGGGCGGTGTACTTCGGCGGCTCGATGGAGCTGTCGGAAGGCTTGCACGTCGAACGCACCGAGTTTCTCGGCACCGATCAGTCCAAAGACGGTCAGGAACTGATGCTGGACTACCTTGCGAGCACCGAGGCCACCGGCGAGCTACCTCTTTACCACGGGGACACGTACGCACGAGCGCTCGAAGCGGGCCGGATCCGCGGGCACGGCTCGACCAACGGCGCTGTGAGCCGGTCATGACCGCTGCAGCACCCCCAACCCGTCACGACGTCTCATTCGCCTCCGGCGAGGACACTTGCGCCGCATGGCTTTACCTGCCCGCTGGCGTCCCCGCGCCGCCCGTGGTCATCCTCGGGCATGGCCTCGGCGCCACCCGCGAAATGCGTTTGCACGCCTTCGCCGAACGGTTCGCCCGGGCCGGCATCGCCGCCTTGGCCTTCACCTACCGGCACTTCGGCGACAGCGGCGGCCAACCCCGCCAGCTCCTGTCGATCAAACGACAGCTCGCCGACTGGGACGCGGCCATCGCTTGGGTGAAGAATCGTGGTGACGTCGATGGCGCACGAATTGCCATCTGGGGCAGCTCCTTTGGCGGCGGCCACGCCATCACCGTCGCCTCACGCCACCCCGAACTGAAAGCGGCCGTGGCCCAGTGCCCATTCACCGACGGTTTGGCCTCCGCACTCGCACTTGGCCCGGCTGCATCCCTCAAGGTGTTACGCACTGTTGCAAAGGATTTCGCTTCCGTAGCCGGACGCCGGGCGCCTGTGATGATTCCGCTCGCCGGGCCCCCCGGTTCGATTGCCCTGATGAACGCCTCGGACGCTCTTCCGGGCTACGAGGCGCTACAGCCGGCTGACACGACTTTCCGGAACGAGGTCGCAGCGCGGGTGGCTCCGACCCTCATGGCCTACCGGCCCGGGCGTGCGGCGAAGAAAATCAACTTCCCCATCCTGTTCTGCGTCAGCAATACCGACACCGTCACGCCACCGACCCAAACGCTGCGCTATGCGCGTACCGCACCCCGAGGCGAGATCAAACGCTACGACGCCGGCCATTTCGATTTCTACATCGGCGAGGTCTTCCAAGCGCTGGTACGCGACCAGGTCGAGTTTCTCACCCACCACCTCCACCCCGCCCACACTGCGGGCAGCCGTTTATCACTCGTAACTACTAGGAGAACCACATGAGCGACATCACGCACGCCATCAACCAGAACCGAGATCGGCGGAGGCAAACGATGAAAGCATTCGTTATCCGTCGGTATGGAAAAGCGAACAGAGTTGAAGCGGTTGAACTTCCCGATCCCCAAGTGGGGGACGGTGACGTCTTGGTCCAGATTCACGCCGCCAGCGTCAATCCCCTGGATCTCAAGATTAAAAGTGGCGAGCTCAAGCCCCTGCTGCCGTACAAGTTGCCGCTGGTGCTGGGCAACGATCTCGCTGGCGTTGTCGTTAAGGCTGGGCGAAATGTGCAGCGGTTCAAACCCGGTGACGAGGTCTACGCGAAGCCCGACAAGGATCGGATAGGCGCCTTCGCGGAGTTGATCGCAATTAGTGAGAACGACGTCGCGAAAAAGCCGCAGGGGCTGGACATGGAACAAGCAGCTTCGGTACCCCTGGTAGGCCTGACCGCATGGCAAGCGCTGATAGAAAAAGCGAAGCTGCGACCCGGACAGAAGGTGCTCATCCACGCCGGTTCCGGGGGTGTTGGAACGATCGCGATTCAACTGGCAAAGCATCTCGGGGCCACCGTCGCGACCACCACGAGCACTGCGAACGTTGAGTGGGTGAAGCGCCTAGGAGCCGATGTCGTCATCGACTACAGGAGCAATGACTTCGAAACCGTCGTTCATGATTACGACGTTGTCCTTGACACCCAGGGCGGTCAGACTCTCGAAAAGTCCCTCCGAGTGCTCAAACCCGGCGGAAAAGTCATCTCGGTGGCCGGCACGCCCGAGCCCGATTTCGGCAAGGAGTTCGGGGCCAACTGGTTCTTCATACAAGCGATGCGGATTCTCAGCCTCAAGATCAGGCGGAAAGCTAAACGCCGTGGGGTGACCTACTCGTTCTTGTTCATGAGGGCAAGCGGGGACCAATTACGCGAGCTCGGCTCGCTCATCGACTCCGGTGCTATTCGTCCCGTTGTAGACCGGGTCTTTCCGTTCCAATCGACCACCCAAGCTCTGGCCTACGTCGAGAAGGGGCGTGCTAAGGGCAAGGTGGTCGTAAAAATCAGATGAGATGGTTCTCGACGCGGGCAGACGAAACAAAGCCCTGGTGTTGATGACGTGTTGATGCCATCAACACCTTCGGCGTATCCGCAGGTCATTTCGGGTCGTCTCGCGTCGTTTCGCGTGCTTGAATCTGAGGTTTTCCCAGCTCAAGGCATTTTTTGCACCTGGTTCGATTCCCGGCAGCTCCACAGAGTTAGTTGGGCACTGGCACCCTTCAGCGACCGGTGAACGTCGGAGCGCGACGCTGGGCCGCTGCTGCCACGCCCTCGCGGAAGTCGGCGGTCGCTTGTAGTCGGGTTTGTTCTTCGAACTCGCGGGCGGTGGCCGCGGCGACAGCCTCAGCGAGTCCGGCGCGCGCGGTGGCACGGATGCTTGTCAGTGCCAAGGGAGCCGAGGCCGCGATTCGTTCGGCGAACCGAATCGCCGCCGGGCGCACACCACCGTCGGCGGCCAATTCATCGACCAACCCTGCTGTGTGGGCGAGTTCGCCACCAAAACGCTCACCGGTGAGCATCCACTCAAGTGCTTTTTGCTGCCCAACGATACGTGGCAACGTGGCGGTTATCCCGAAGCCGGGATGAAACCCGAGCCGGCTGAAGTTGGCCGCAAATTTCGAGGAGGGCGCGGCCACCCGGAAGTCTGCGCTCAGGGCAAGCCCGAGTCCGCCGCCGATCGCGGCGCCGTGCACCGCGGCGACAACCGGCTTGCTAGTGCGGAACAACCGGATGGCCTGAGCGTAAAGCTCATTGGGCGACACACGATCTTCGGCGGGCCGGGAGAAGTCGGCGCCGGCACAGAAGTGTTTTCCCTCCGCGCACAACACGATCGCCCGGTATTCGACGTCGTCGTCCAGCCGCTCGTAGGCGTCGGCGATGCCCTTGATCAAGGCGCTGTCAAAAAAGTTGTTGGGGGGCCGATGGATCTCCACTACAGCCACGTGGCCGGTGGATTCGACGGTGACATCCGGAGCGGTCACAGCTGTTCCAGTAGTTCGCGCACTGCCTCATTGAACGCCTCGGGCTGGTCCATATTCGCCGCATGCCCAGCGTTGTCGATGACAACCTTGCGGGAATTGGGGATGTGACGGTGCATGTAGTTGGCCCCGGCCAGAAAGTCGGTGTCCTCGGCGCCGACGATCACCAACGTGGGCACCGTGATGCTGTCGAGCGATGTGATCACACGAGCGTCCTTTTGAGCCATCACACCGCGGGCGGCGCGGGGCAGCCCCTCGGGGTGCGCATGCACCGCCTGTGCGAGTTCCGCGGATATGTCTGCCGGCATTTCGCCCCGCTCAAGTTGTTGAGCGCGTCGTTCTACCCACGCATTCCACTTGTCACGGGCTTCGTCATTGCGGTAACCCGGCCCGGTGTCGATCAGCACCAACGCGTCCACCCGCTGCGGATGGACGAGGTGGAAGGCCAGGGATAGGTAGCCGCCCAAGGACATTCCGCCGAGCACAACCCGATCGGCACCCGCGGCGTCGAGAATGGCCGCCATGTCGGCGACGCTGATCTGCTCGGTGTAGCGGTTCATGTCGTCGGGTGCGTCGCTGCTGCCGTGGCCGCGCTGGTCCCACACGATGACCGGCCGGTCGACGCTCAAGGCATCGACATTAGGGTCCCACATACCCGCGGTCGCGCCGAAACCGTGTGTGAGCAGAAGCGGCACGCCTGGCGCCTTCGGGTTGTGCACCTGGAAGGCCAACGTGACCCCGTCGTCGCGCTGCAGTCGGTTCACTAAATCACCTCCGACCCGGACTGGATGGCGGGGTACAAGGCGTCGGGACCGCAGGCGACCAGGGCCACGCCGAGTCGGTCCGCCCAGCGATGGTGTCCGCCGGCTTCGTCTCGCCAGGCCCAGAGTCGGCGGGTCAGATAATGCAACGGGTACTCCTTCGTCATACCGATAGCGCCGTGCGTCTGATAGGCGGCCGCCGTCACCAGCTGAGCAGCCCGGTCGGCAAGCATTTTGGCGCAAGCGATTTCGAAGCTACCCCGGCCGAGTTCGACCGCTGCGACCGCACCATCGATAGCCGATCCGACCACCGCGGCCTGCTGGTGGTGACCAAAATGGGCTTGAACGGCTAACTGCCCGGGCCAATGACGAAGCACCGCCCAGCGCTAGTCGTCAGCAAGACCTCCTGCACTGCTGATGTGTCGATGCCGGGGAACTGAATCTGATCATTCAATTGACCCGGATCGATTGCGGCGATCTGGGAAGCCGTGGTGCCGTCCTTCA
>NZ_DATFZD010000068.1:0-4535 GCF_035314665.1 Mycobacterium sp.
GGCCACGACGCTCAGACGGTGCAGGGCGTAGGGCTTGCCGACCCAGCCGGCGGGCAGGCCGTCGCCGCGCACCACCCGCAGTCGCGGCAGTTCGGCCTCAAGGCGGGCGAGCGCGTCGCTGGTGCCGTCGGTGGAGCCGTCCTGTGGGGTATTTAGTTTAGATGGGGTCGCCCCTGTTGGGCGGCCCATCTACTTGGACTGAGCGCGCGCGGGATTGCGTGGTCGGGCGGGTGGCCCGCATCGAATTCAGCTTTTCGGAGTTCGCCCGCGTCAGTGAGGGGCGGTCAATAGACTTGATGGCAGGGTTCCCGGCTAATTGCGCTGGGTCCAGCACACCCGAGGGGGGTCACCGTGATGGATAACCGTCCTCCCGCCAGTCGTCGTCACCCGTCGAGCTACTCGTCGGCTGAACTCGTCACCAGCCTCCAAGCCCAGAAGGTCCAGGCCAAGCGGCGACTGCGCGTCCTGCGTCAGAGGGCCGACGAGTTGGCCGCGGAGATCGAGGTCATGGAGGATCAGCTCGTCGACATCGACCGCGCCGAGAGGAATCTCTGACGCTTGGCGCATGGCGCGGGCCAGCCGTTGCTCGCCGGTCGACGAGCCGGTCGGCCAAGGCGTCCGGCGGCCTCGCCTTTGAACGGTGGACCCGGAATTTTCGCTGCGGTGGCAAACCAATGGATTTTACCAATGACCGTGTTTGACCTAAGGAATCCGCGCTCTATGTGCAAAGCGGCAACGCCGCGGGTCGTCGCACCAGCTGCTCATTGAGGCCGACGAACTCGGCCGGCTCAGTCGCCGGTCGGTGTTACCGCCGTTGTCCGCGCCAACTCGGCGATCGCTTTCGCGATCTCCTGAACCGCATCGGCCAGCGCCCGTGTCACGTGATCGTCGTCAGCGGCATGGTGGCGCGCCGACGCTGCCAACTCCGCTGCTCGGTCCGCATGCTCAGCCGCCCGCGTGTATGACATGAACTTTCCCTTCCTAGCGCACCGCTGCCGCGCCGGCAAGCATCCGGCATCCAATCGCCAGCGGCGGCGCGTACACCACACCACCGCAATCAAGGCACGTCCACGTCGTGTGCCCACCAGGGCACGAACACGGCTGATGACCGACTGGCATCCGGCCCGGACCTAGCGGGTGACCGGCAGGGCACCGGGTCGGCGGGCGGACCATCCACTCACCGCTGGTGGAGCGGACCAGAGCGCCGACGGCGGGCATACGTCAATCATCGCCCGACGGAGACGAAGGCACACGGAACACAGATGACACGTGCCCACCGGGTCACCCCCACTGACCGTGATGGCCGCCGTGTGAGGTCTGGAATAGGCGCGCTGATAGTACGTCATGGCATTTCGCGTCCTCCGAGGGGCGATCCGCACGGATCGTTGCATCGTATGCCGCCGCGTTGTCGATGTGGTCGGCTGTCGCGGCGACAACTTCTGAGCGGTCGGCCATTAGCCGATATGCGACCCACACCGATGAAACGCCAAGCGCGCGCATCCTGATGCTACTACCTGATGCTATGATGCAGACCGTGCGTACGACGCTGAACATCTCCGATGACCTGCTTGCTGAAGCGAAGTTGGTCGCCGTCCGAACGCACCGCTCGGTGGGGGCGGTGGTGGACGACGCACTGCGGGTGCTGTTGCGGCGCGAACAGCCGGCAGGGGACGGGTCGACGTGGACATTTCCCACCAGCGGCGCCGGGGGCCTGCAGCCCGGTGTCAATCTCGACGACCGGGAAGCCCTTGCCGACCTGCTGGGCGAGAATGCTTTGCCCTGACGTCAACGTCGTGCTCTACGCGTTTCGCCGTGACAGCACAGATCACCTCCGCTACGCCGAGTGGTTGCGGCACACGATGACCGGACAGGAACCGGTCGGTGTCAGCGAGCTCGTTCTGTCCGGGGTTGTTCGGCTGGCCACCAATCACCGGGTTTACCGCCAGCCGAGTAGTACCGAGCAGGTATTGGAGTTCTGCCGCGCGGTGCGCTCCGCGCCCGCCGCAGTCCCGCTGCGGCCAGGCGCAAAGCACTGGCAGATCTTCTCCCAACTCTGCCGGGATGTCTCGGCCACGGCTAACGATGTGCCGGATGCCTATCACGCGGCGCTGGCCGTCGAAAACGGCGCCACGTGGATCACCAATGACCGTGGCTACGCCAAATTCCCCAACTTGCAGTGGCGCGGCCCGTTTGACTAACGCTGACGCCTCCGCGTGGTGCCGGGCGTTCGAAGCGCGGCCTTCCTCAGGTTTCCGGTGACCTCGCAGCGGCTGGATGGCCTGGGAGCTGGCGGCAATGCTGACGACGGCGCATCACCGGACCCATCCAGCTCCATCCCTTCACCGATGGGAATCGGTCGGTCGCAGCACTGGCCGCCGGCCGATCCCGCTCGGCACCGTCTACGAGGGACGCTGGTTTCCCAGCGCGAGATAAGTGGCGAAACAAGCTGCGGGCGAATCAGCTGTACTTGATCTGCAGCGCGATGCCGCTGATGGCGACCCCAGATGCCGGTGATGAACAGGATCAGCCGGTCTCGAGTGCGCGTGATACCACGCGGGGCGGCCGAGGTGAGGGTGCCCACTGTCAGGTTCGTGGCGGTGAGCCCGCTTGCGTCGTCAACCCACCGGGCGATGCCGAAATCGGCCAGCATGACCCACTCGGCGCCCGAGTCGGGGTAGGCGAGCAGGATGTTGGCCGGCTTGACGTCGCGGTGCAACAGCTGGCGCTGGTGGGCGTAGTCCAGTGCGTCGGCGACCGCGGTCACGATCCGGATCGCCTCCTCCGGCGGCATGCCGTTGGGGTAGCGCTCAGCGAGCAGGTGAGCGGCGTCCGTTATCTACCCTTTGCGACTCATCGAGCGTCGGAATAGGGGCTCTACCGGCGTGTCTTGCGCAACGGTGTCGGGCTGATGGTGTTAAGTCATGTTTGGCACGTCGACGCGATACCGACGTGCTGTGGAGGTGGACAGTGGCCCGAGTTGAATGGACCCGGCAGTCGGGCGAAGACGTTGAGGCTGTCGTTGCGATGCTGCTGTGCAGTCGATACCCAAGCGCCCATCGGGTGCGGCCGAGTCAGGGCGACGGCGGCATCGACATCTTCGTGCCCGGCCCGGCGCGCTTCGGGGCCGAGCGGGCGGTGTATCAGGTGAAGAGGTACTGCGAGAACCTCACCGGCACTCAGAAACGAAAGATCAAGAACTCATACCAGCGGGTGGTCGAGACCAGTCAGAAAGAGGGCTGGCGGATCACCGAGTGGCACTTGGTTATGCCGCTGGACCTGACGAACCAGAATCTCGGCTGGCTGGACAAAGTCATCGCTGACGCGGACTTCCCGTGCGAGCCGAACGCTTGGTCTTCTGTGACACGCTGGCAGCCAATTATCCCAAGGTCATCGACTACTTCCTGCGCGACGGCAAGGACCGCCTGCAGGCGGAGATGGACAACCTGACGGCGGTCGGGCGCGGCGGAAACCTCCGCCAGGTGATAAGTCACAGCGGACGGCGCTGGACCGTCCTGCCGGTGAGGACCTTCGCCGCGAACACGGCCAGCCGGGCGATGCCGACATAGGTCGCGGGATTGAACATGGTCGGCCACTTCGTCCTGATCAGGTGATCGGTCAGGGGTCGGCTGGCGAACCGGTCCGACAGCCATCGCAGCGTCATCGGGGCGGACAGTGGGTGTAGCAGCAGGTGCTCGCAGAACGCGTCCCGGTGGTAGGTGACGTCGGCTCCGCCGGCCGAATAGGCGTCGGCCAGCGCGTCGATGTCGGCGACATCGATGAGGTAGTCGTGTACGGCCTGCACGATCAATACCGGCGGTGTCGGCGCCGTGGTGCCGAGTTTGATGCTGTCTAAGACGTGCTGGACCTCCGGCATCGTCAGGATCTCCTCCAGCGGCCGGTCGAGGTACTCGCTCACGTCCTTTCTCGCCATCCGGATGACCGCGGCCACCGTGGTCATGGTCTCCAGCTGGCGCAGCAGAGCGAGTCCCTCTTCGTTGGTGTGCTCCTGAATCACTCGGTCCAAGTCTGGGTAGATGTGTGTCAGCGCGGCTATCACCAACGCGGGGAGACCAGCCAGGAAGCCGCCGTTGAGCCGGCGGAAGGTGTGGCCCAGGTCGCCGATGGGTGATCCGAGCACGGCGCCGACGATGTCGAGTTCGGGTGCGTAGTCGGCGCAGATTTCGGCAGCCCAGCCGGTGGCGAGCCCGCCGCCGGAGTACCCCCACAACGCGACGGGCGCCGACGCGGACAATCCGATGCGCTCCGAGCTCAGTGCGGCCCGGACTCCGTCGAGGACGCAGTAGCCAGGTTCGTACGGCGTGCCCCAGATCCCGTTGGGGCCTTCGTGGTCGGGCACCGAGACCGCCCAGCCCTCGGCGAGGGCGGCGCTGACTAGCAGAAAATCCAACTGCGGCACCGCGCCGATGGCCTTCGCGTGTCGCCGCAGGGCATAGGACGGGAAACAGCGGGCCGTCACAGCGTCGATAGCGCACTGATACGACAGCAGCGGGCAGGTCTGGCCCGAAGCGACGTCC
>NZ_DATFZD010000069.1:0-11328 GCF_035314665.1 Mycobacterium sp.
CTGGCGATCTGCAACACCAACGGCTCGCAGATCCCGCGCGAATGCGACGCGGTGCTCTACACCCGCGCCGGACCGGAGATCGGGGTGGCGTCGACCAAGACGTTCTTGGCGCAGATCGCCGCGAATTACCTCGTTGGCCTGGCGCTGGCGCAGGCCCGCGGCACCAAATACCCCGACGAGGTGGAACGCGAGTACCGCGAGCTGGAGTCCATGCCGGATCTGGTCGCCCGGGTGATCGCTGAGATCAGGCCGGTGGCCGCGCTGGCCCACCGGTTCGCCAAGGCGTCGACGATCCTGTTCCTCGGTCGCCATGTCGGCTACCCGGTGGCGCTGGAAGGCGCGTTGAAACTCAAGGAACTGGCCTACATGCACGCCGAGGGCTTTGCGGCCGGCGAGCTCAAGCACGGCCCGATCGCACTGATCGAAGACGGTCTGCCGGTCATCGTCGTCATGCCCTCGCCCAAGGGGGCGGCCACGCTGCACGCCAAGCTGCTGTCCAACATCCGGGAGGTCCAGGCCCGCGGCGCGATCACCATCGTGATCGCCGAAGAGGGCGATGACACCGTGCGCCCCTATGCCGATCACCTGATCGAAATCCCTGCGGTATCAACACTTTTGCAGCCGCTGCTGTCGACCATCCCGCTGCAGGTGTTCGCCGCTTCAGTGGCGCAGGCGCGTGGGTACGACGTTGACAAGCCGCGGAACCTGGCCAAGTCGGTTACCGTCGAGTAACCGGCACGGCGATGACCTCTGTCAATGCTTAATGCGGCGGTAACTGGTGGGCCATACCGTTGGCGGATGCGACACATGTCGCCGCGAACGTTGGGTGTCGAAGAGGAGTTTCACCTTGTCGATCTCAAGACGAGGCGACTGACGGCACGCGCCCCCGAACTGCTGGCCGAGCTGTCCGACGACTACGTCGCCGAGCTGCAGCGCTGTGTCGTCGAGACGAACACCCGCGTGGTCGATTCGCTGGACGGGTTGCGCGGTGAACTTGTCGACCACCGCCGGGTATTGGTCGACACCGCCGCCGAATTGGGCATAGGCGTGGTCGCGGCGGGGGCCATGCCGCTGTCGGTGCCGGCCGAAATGCAGGTCACCAAGACCGCGCGCTACCGGCAAATGCTTGCCGACTATCAGTTGCTGGCGCGTGAGCAGCTGATCTGCGGCACTCAGGTGCATGTCGGCGTCGACAACCGCGACGCGGCCGTCGCGGTCGCGCACCGGGTGGCCGCGTATCTGCCCACCTTGCTCGCATTGTCGGCCAGCTCGCCGTTCGCGTCCGACGGCTCAGACACCGGCTATTCGAGTATGCGCACACTGGTCTGGCAGCGCTGGCCGACCACGGGCCTGGCCGCCCCGGTGCAATCGGCCGAAGAATACGACGCGCTGGTGAGGGCCCTGGTGGCCAGCGGCGTCATCACCGACGCCGGGATGGTCTACTTCGACGTCCGACCGTCAAACTCGGCTCCGACGTTGGAGCTGCGAGTGTGCGACAGCTGCCCGTCGGTCGACACCATCGTGCTGATCGCCGGGCTGTTCCGGGCGCTGGTCGAGCGCGAGGTCGACGCCGCGCGGGCGGGCACCCCTGCGACGATCCTGTCCCCGGCACTGGGCCGGGCCGCGCTGTGGCGGGCCGCCCGGTCAGGGTTGGAGGGCGACCTCGTCGACGTCAGCGGTCCGGCCAGCAGGCCGGCGTCCGAGGTGGTCACCGAGCTGATCGGATCGCTGCGCCCGCAACTGGAAGACAGCGGTGACTGGGACATCGTCAGCGAGTTGACCCGCCAGGTACTGATCGCGGGCACGTCGTCGGCCCGGCAGCGGCGAGCGCTGCGCCACCGCGGGCGTCTCACCGACGTGGTCGATCAGCTGATCGACGAGACCGCCGGCCGCTGGCCGAGCACAGCAACGGCCGTCGGCGCGGACTCGACCCTGCTATTCGGCTACAAACCCGGCAGCGACCCGGTGGTTCGGGTCGCCCGTGGCAACACCGACGTCAGCTACGACGAAGCTGTCGATGCCGACGGTCACCCGCGCCAGCGGTATCGGACGGTCCTGGACACCATTGCCCGCGTCGGTGTGGCGCAGCTGCGGTTTCGGGAAGGAGTTATAGAGCAGGAGCAGCGTGCCGACAACATCACCTTCCGCGTCGCCGGCCAGAGCCGCGCCCAGCTGTTCCCGGTCGACCTGGTGCCGCGCATGGTGGCCGCCGACGAGTGGGCGCAGCTTTCCGTGGGCCTAGGGCAGCGGGCCCGGGCGCTGGACGCGTTCCTCCGCGACATCTATTCCGAGCAGGCGATCGTCGCTGACGGCATCATCGGTGTGCAGGCCCTCGACCGGGCACCCGGCTTCCGCTCGACGGGCCGCCTCGCCGGCGATACGGTGCGCGCGCACGTCAGCGGCACCGACCTGGTGTGCGACCGCGCCGGCCATTGGATGGTGCTCGAAGACAACCTGCGGGTGCCGTCGGGCACCGGGTATGCGATCGTCAACCACCGGCTACTGACCAAGCACCTCCCCGAGCTGCAACCGCCCGCCGCGATCGAGGACGTCGACCGGGCAGCGCCGATGCTGCTTGAGACGCTGCACGCAGCGGCGCCGCCGCGCGCCCCCGACGACCCCGCGGTGGTACTGCTGTCCGGCGGCTGGGACGACTCCGCCTGGTTCGAGCACACCTTCCTGGCCGAGGAAATGGGTGTCGCGCTGGTGCAGCCGTCGGACCTATCGGTGCGCGACGGAAAGCTGTTGCGTCACATCGGTTCTGACGTCCAACGCGTCGACGTCGTCTATGCGCGGATGGACGAGGACATGCTGCTGACCTCCACCGGATACGACGGCACTCCGCTTGGACCCGGGATGCTCGGCGCGATCACCGACGGCCATCTCACCGTCGCCAACGCGCTCGCCAACGGAGTGGCCGACGACAAGGCGATCTACGCGTACGTCCCGGCCATGATCCAGTACTACCTCGGCGAAAAGCCTATGCTGGCCCAAGTGCCGACGTGGATTTGCGGCGAGCGCGCGCAGCGCGACTTCGTGCTGGCCAACTTGGGCGATTTGGTGGTGAAACCCATCGACGGGCTAGGCGGGAGCGGCGTTCTCATCGGGCCGGACGCCTCCGATGCCGCGCTGGAGGCGCGCCGGCGTGAGCTGGTCACACAACCGGAGCGGTTCGTCGCCCAGGAGTTGGTCGCCCTGTCGACCCATCCCACGTTCGACGGTGAGGGGATATACCCGCATCATGTCGACCTCCGCGCGTTCGTCCATCTTCGGGCCGGTACCGGCGGATCGGTATCGGCGCACGTCTCACCTGCGGCGTTGACGCGAGTTGCCAGCCGCGGGTCGCGGATTGTCAACTCGTCGTATGGCGGGGGCAGTAAGAACACCTGGATTCTCACCGCCGGAAGCGCCGGCGAAGGCTAACGGGGCAGACTTCACTCAACGGAAGCAGGAGACATGTGCGGTATCTGCGGTGAGATCCGCTTCGACGGGCAAGCCGCCGATGTCGGCGCCGTAGTCCGGATGACCGGTGCAATGACGTCGCGCGGACCCGACTCCGACGGCGTGGTGGCGCATGGGCCGGTGGCGTTCGGCCATCGGCGGCTGTCGATCATCGACCTGTCCGCCCACGGCGCCCAACCGATGGTCGATAGTGATCTCGGGCTGATGCTGGTGTTCAACGGCTGCATCTACAACTACAAGGAGCTGCGCAAAGAGCTTCAGGCCGAGGGCTATCGGTTCTTCTCGACGGCCGACAGCGAGGTCGTGATCAAGGCCTTCCACAAATGGGGAACGCATTGCGTCGACCGCTTCAAGGGCATGTTCGCGTTCGCCATCGCCGAGCGTGACACCGGAGTGGTGACGATGGCGCGCGACCGACTCGGCATCAAACCGCTGTACCTGGCGGCCTCGCCAGGCCGACTGCGGTTCGCGTCCACGGTGCGTGCGCTGCTCAGGTCCGGCGGCATCGACACCGAACTGGATCGCCAGGCGCTGCACCACTACATGACATTTCACTCCGTGGTGCCGGCGCCGCGAACCGTTTACCGCGGCGTGCACAAACTGCCGCCGGCAACGGTGCGGGTGATCCAGCCCGACGGTTCGCACACCGACACCGTGTACTGGAACCCCGAGTTTCGTCGCGATCCGGACAAGGCGTCCTGGTCGGCCGCTGATTGGCAGGCGGCCCTGATGGACGCATTGCGTGCCGGCGTGAAACGCCGGATGGTCGCCGACGTGCCGGTCGGCGTATTGCTCTCCGGTGGTATCGACTCCTCGGTTGTGGTGGCGCTGCTCGCCGAACAGGGCCAGCACGGGCTCGCCACGTTCAGCATCGGGTTCGACGCTGCCGAAGGCGAATCCGGCGACGAGTACTTCTATTCCGACCTGATCGCCAAGACCTTCGACACCGACCACCACAAGATCCACATCGACTCCTCGCGGCTGGTCCCTGCGGTGCCGAAAACCATTGCGGCGATGAATGAACCAATGGTCAGCCATGACTGCGTGGCTTTCTACCTGCTGTCGGAAGAAGTCAGTAAATCGGTGAAGGTGGTGCAGTCCGGGCAGGGCGCCGACGAGATTCTGGCGGGCTATTTCTGGTACCCGCCGCTGGCCAACATCGCCCGCGAACAGACCACCGAGGCCTACGCCAAGGTGTTCTTCGACCGCGACCACGACGACGTGCTGTCGATATTCAACCCCGAGTACGGGATTGACGAAGACGTGAGCCGCGAGTTCGCGACCGCCCACCAGGCGGCATCGGGCGCCGACTCCGCGGTGGACGCGGCACTGCGCCTGGACACTCAGGTCATGCTGGTCGACGACCCGGTCAAACGCGTCGACTCGATGACGATGGCGTGGGGTCTGGAGGCGCGGGTGCCGTTCCTCGACCACGACTTCGTCGAGCTGGCCGCCACCTGCCCGCCCGAGCTGAAGCTGGCCTCGAATGGCAAAGGCGTACTGAAGGATGCGTCGCGAGCGTTGCTGCCGTCCGAAATCATCGACCGGACCAAGGGCCACTTCCCGGTGCCCAGCATCCGCCATCTGCACGGCGATCTGCTGGACATGGTGCGTGACGCGGTCACCAACGATGCTGCCCGCGGCCGTGGGCTGTATCGCGCCGAGAGCGTCAAGGCCCTGCTGGCCGCGCCGAACGAGACACGGACCAGGCTGGATGCGAACACGCTCTGGCAATTGGGGGTGCTCGAGATGTGGCTGCAGAGTATGGAGGGCTGATCCGATGGGACAGCAGGTGCGTGCCCTTTACGGCGCATCATTGTCCCCGGACGCCACCGCGTTCGCCCACCTCATCGACGACGGCGGCTATCCCCGTGCGGTGCAACGATTTCTGCGCGGCTGGCGGGCCAGCTCGTCCCGTGATGTGGAGCTGCCGGTAGAGGGTCCGGTCTCTCGTGTCATCCACTCCGCCGATGGCCAGTGGCTGGCCTGCGAGGTGGCGCCGGATGGGGGTACCCGCCGGCAGATCTGGGTCGTCACAACAGATCCCGACGATCGGATGGCCCGGCGCATCGATCGCGAGGAAGCCGGGACCGCCGAGCTGATCGCGTGGGACGGCGTCCGGGTCGCGGCCATCCTGACCGGTGAGGACGGAATCGGCCGGTCCTGCCTGATCGATCCGGCCGACGGGGACTACACCGTCCTGGACTCCCGCTCCGGCGGCCGGCTCGTCGATGCGTGGGCCGGGGCATCGCTGATCCGGGTCGGACCGCGCGGCTACCACGAACTGATCATGCTGCACGGCCAAACCGAAATCGCTTTGCTGCCATCCGATCCGGGGTCGACGACCGCCGACGGGGTCATCCTCGACGATCACCATCCGCGCCGTCTCCGGTACGGGCCCGATGGCGATCAGACCAAGCTGTACCGCCCGGCCAAGACGTACCGGGCCAACCGCAGCCGCCCGGTCACGCGGGGTGACCGCTTCGGCCGCGGATACGTCCGAGCATTGATCCGCAGCGAGAATGGCTGCGAGCACGCTCGGCTGCTGGAGGTGACCGCTACCCAGGACGGCGTCAGCTACTTCGTGGTCGCCGAGCGCCCGGACTGCGACCTCGACGAGTTCGCAGTCAGCGACGACCTGTCGACGGTCGCATTGCTATGGAACGTGCAGGGCCGCAGCGAGTTACAGATCCTGCAGTACACCGACTACACACTGGACGAGCCGATCCCATTGCCGGGCATGGTCGCAAACGAGCTGTCCATCAGTGCGGGAGGCTCGATGGTAGCGTTGACCGTCGAGGGACCGTCGTTGCCGCGAACCGTCGAGCTGGTCGATCCGCGCACACGGGAATGGGAGCGAGTCGACCGCGAACCCAGCCGCGGTCCGATCGTTTCCGGCTTCTCGCCGGGCACGCGCCCGGAGACGATCACGGCGCGTGACGGGCTGAGCCTGAACGCATGGCTCTACCGCCCCACCGATACCGCCAACAAGGGAGCGGTGATCTATCTGCACGGCGGCCCCGAAGGCCAGTCCCGGCCCGGTTATGACGAGATATTTGCCCGTCTGGTCAACGACGGGATCACGGTGTTGACACCGAATGTCCGTGGCTCGGGCGGCTTTGGCAGGAGCTTCGGCCACGCCGACGACAAGGCACTCAGGTTCGCGGCCATCGATGACGTCGCGGACTGCGTGCGTTTCCTCATCGACAACGAATTGGCTGATCCGCAGCGCATTGCCTGCGCGGGCTGGTCGTATGGCGGCTATCTGACGATGGCGGCCATGACCTTTCACCCAGCGTTGTTCGCGGCGGGCATCACCATCTGTGGGATGAGTGACCTCACCACCTTCTATCGCAACACCGAGCAGTGGATTGCCGACGCGGCCTATGCCAAATACGGCCACCCGATCAGCGACCGCGAACTGCTCGAACGACTCTCCCCGCTGCGATGTGCCGACGCGATCGCCGCACCGTTGCTGGTGGTGCACGGGGCCCATGACACCAACGTCCCGGTCAGCGAATCCCAGCAGATCGTCGATGTACTGCGCGCGGCCGGTCGTGACGTGCGCTACCTACTTTTCGGCGACGACGGACACGCGATCACCAAACGCGAGAATCGGGAGAGGCTGGCAATCACCATGAGCGAGTGGCTCAATAGGGCGTTTGGCGCCACCGAGCGGTTTGTCGAGGTGTCATAGTCGCCGCAGTTGTCGCAGAATTCTCGTAAAGGGAAGGGTCGCGGCAAGACCGCGGCGCAGACTCGGCTGCACCGCACTGACATTGCAGATCACCACGTAATCCATGCCGTGGTCGCGCCATTCGGCGGCCTGCTGGATCACCTCATCAGGGGTGCCGGTGAGCGCGCATTCTTTGAGGAGTGACAGCGGGACTTGTGCGGCGGCGGACACCACGGTCTGTTCGTCGAGGGTTTGCGGGATGAAGTCTTGCGCGCCGGTGAAGTTGTCACCGAGCGGATGGCTCGCCCCGTGCCGGGCCCACTCCTCGGCGGGTAGGTTGAGCGCGAACGCTCTCATGGCGGTCGACTCCAACGCTTCGTCGACCTCCGCTCTGCTGCCGCCGGTCACCACGAATAGCCAGTTGGCAGCGGTAACGGACAACGGATCTCGCCCGGCGTCGGAGGCGGCAGACCGCACCTTTTCCAGGCCGGCCGCGTAGTCCTTCGGCCGGATCGTCCCCGCGGGAAACCACGCGTCCGCGTAGCGGCCGGTGGCCCGCAGCATGCGCGGCCCGTGCGCGGCGATCCAGATTTCCGGCCATTTGCCGCGGTAGGGCGGCAGGGCGAACATCGCGTTGTGTAGCGGGAAGAACCGTGAATCGCGGGTGACGAGTTCACCGCCGGAGTTCCACAGCGTCCGGATGGTCGCCATGGCCTCTTCGAACCGTGCCACCAGCTTGGACCAGTCCACGCCGTAGGGTTCGTTGCCTTCACGCTCGCCGGTGCCGATCCCCAGAATGGCCCGGCCCCGGGTGAGCAGGTGCAGCGTCGCCGCGGCCTGTGCGGTGACGGCGGGGTTGCGACGACTCGCATCGGTGACGCCGATGCCAAGCCGCAAGCGGCCCAGACGATTTCGCGCGGCAAAATTCCCGAGCACGGTCCAAGGCTCGAGATACGCGTCGATATCGGGTGCCAGCCGTGCGGTGCCCACGTACTTCGGTGTCATGACCGCGCGGGGGAACAGCGCGTTGAGATGGTCCGGCAACCAGAATGAATCCATTCGGGTGGCCACCGCGGTGAGATAACTGGCTCGCGCCGAAGCTGTCGGCCAATGGCGGGTGTTCACCAGCTGTTCTGCCAAGCCGACCTTGAGCATGGGGCTCTCCTTTGCCCGGATGACCCCCATCGCGCCACAGTCTAGGCCGAACTGGTCACCGCCGAGTAGTTACGATGAATTGCGACCAGTCGGGTTCGCGGGTGGCTGCCCAGTATTCGTTGAGCCGCCAGGGGCTGACGGTATGAATCTCGCCGTCGGCGTTTTTGAAGTAGGAGTGTTTGACCGCCGGGTGCGACCACACCATCTGTTTGATTTCCGCCTGGGTGCGTTGATGCCAGGCGGTGGCCGCGTCGGCGGTCGGTTCGACCGAGTGGATGTTCGTTTCGACCAATTGCGCTAGCACACTGTTGATGTAGCGCATCTGCAGTTCGGAGTTGAAGATCAGGCTGCCGCCGTGGGCCAGGTGCGCGCCCGGTCCGTAGACGAGAAAGAAGTTCGGGAACCCCGGGACGGTGATCCCTAGGTACGCATACGGTCGCTGGCCCCACACGTCGTGCAAGTCGACACCGTCGCGCCCGATGATTGTCATCGGCCACAACACGTCGGTGTGCCGAAACCCGGTGGCGTAGACGATCACGTCGACGTCGTGGGCGACGCCGTCGGCGGTGACGACGCCATCGGGTGTGATCCGTGCAATCGGCGTGCGCACCAAGTCGACGTCGTCGCGGCGCAGCGTGCGCAGCCAGGTGCCGTTGTCCTGCAGCGTCCGCTTCCCGGTGGCCGGATAGTCCGGCAGCACCTTGGCCAGCAGATCCTGGTCTCCGTCAACCTGATTGGTGATCCAATCGGTGAACATCATGCGGGCGGCGGCGTTGATCTCGCTGACCGCGTAGTCCTGGTCGGCGTAGGCCGGGTCGACCCGCGCCGCGTCGAGCCCCTTGTCGGAACCGGGCCACAGCACCAGGTATCGATACCAGCGTCCGTAGTACGGCAGGTGGTCCATCGCCCAGCGCACGCCGTCGCCGACGGACTCGTGGTACATCGGGTTGGGGAACATCCACTGGGCGGTCCGCTGGAATACGGTCAAGTGCTCGACGTCGTCGGCAATGGCCGGCGCGATCTGAAAGCCACTGGCGCCGGCGCCGATCAGCGCGACGCGCTTGCCGGTCACATCGACCGAATGGTCCCATTCCGCGGAGTGAAACGACGGTCCGCGGAAACTCGCAGCACCTTCGAATTCCGGTGTGTAGGGCCGGTTTAGCTGACCGACGGCGGTGATGACGGCGCGTGCCTGTGTCGTGGTGAGTCCCTCGTCGGGCTCCCGCACCGTGATCGTCCACAGGCCGTCCTCGTCGTCCCACTCGGCGGCAATCACCTCGGTCTGCCAGCGCACGTGCTCGCCGAGACCGTGCTTGTCCATCACCGTGGTGAAGTAGTTCTGCAGCTCCGGCTGTTCGGCGAAGAAGTGCGTCCACTCGTTGCTCGGCTCGAAGCTGTAGCAATAGAAATGATTAGCGACATCGACCCGAGCTCCGGGATAGGTGTTCTCCCACCAGGTTCCGCCCGGCCCGCTGTTCTTCTCCACGATGGTGAACGGAATGTTGGCCTGTTTCAACCGAATTCCGGCCAGAACGCCTGACTCGCCGCATCCGACTACGACGACCGGAAATTCGGCCGCGCGGTCGGGATCCAATGCCGCCGGGCGGCGCGGATCAACGCCGTCCAGGTCCATCTCTTCGCCCAGCAGCGGCAGGTAGTCGTCGGGCACGCTCTCGCAAACCGCCCAGTCCATCATTTCTTTGATGAGCTCGGAAGGCAGCGGGGCGGGCTCGGGGCAGCCGCGGTCGCGGTAGTCGGCGATCACCGGTAGCGCTTCCGCCCGGGCGCGGGCTTTGTCCTCCTCGGACATGAATCCCTGGACCTCGTTGAGGAAGATCCCGGCGGGTTTGTAGTCCCGAACGAAACGGGGATCGCCGGTGATGTGTACCAACGACAGCAGCAGGGTCGGGATGCTGACTTGCTCAAGCGCTGCCGCAATGTCGGCGGTGGAGGTGGTGAAAGGCCGGCCGGCGTAGCGGCTGCGCGTCAAGGCGGAATCCTTTCCCGGAATTACGATACGTCTGGTTTCGTAATTGGGCTAAAACGATACGCCGAGGTGCCTTACCGGATCAAGCCTCGTTTGCGAAGCGCCTAAGCGTGCAAAGGTAAGCGCATGACAGGCCGGCTGGCCGCGGCGTGGCGATTCGTTCGCCGCGCGCCGTTGACGTACCTCTGGCTGACGGTGCTGCTGATCACCACGATCATTCAGCGCACCGCGAGCAGACGGTACCTGCACTTCCTACTGGTCCACGACTCCACCAATATCCGTCACTTGGCGACCGATCCCTTGGACGCGCTGTTCTCCAGCCTGCTTTGGATCGATGGCCGCTACTGGACGCCGTATCTGCTGCTGTTCACCTTGTTCCTCGCCCCGGCAGAGCAGTGGCTCGGCCAAATTCGTTGGCTGACGGTCGGATTGACTGCACACGTCGCTGCGACCTATATCAGCGAGGGCTTGCTGTATTTGGAAATCCAGTATCACCAGGCGCCGGAACGGCTGGTCCATGCCCGTGACATCGGGGTCAGCTACTTCATGGTCGGCGTGATAGCCGTGCTCGCCTACCGCATCGCAACGCCGTGGCGGTGGGGTTACCTCGCCATCTTGATCGCCGTCTTCGGTGTCCCGCTGATCATCGATGCGAACTTCACTGCGATCGGGCACTTCTCGGCGATCTTCATCGGTCTGTTGTGCTATCCGGTGGCCCGAGCCCGGGGCGGGCCACCGGTGAACCCAGGGATGCTCCTCGCCGCGGTTAGATCCGCCTAGCGGTCACATAGCCGAGCCCGGAGGCGATCGCCGCTTCTTCGTCGTTGCTGGTCGGGACCGAAAGGCCCTGAGCGGCAAACAGATCGGCAACGCTGATGGCCGAAACGTTCCAGCCATGGCCGTCCAGATAGTCGACCACGTCGTTGCGGTCGCCGCCGTACCACAGGTCGGTCATCTCCACGTCGAATCCGTGGTCGCGCCAGCGTTCGGTGGCCTGCCGCATCTGGTCTGCCATCTTCGGCACCGCCCGGCTTGCGTCCGGCACGTT
>NZ_DATFZD010000070.1:0-3035 GCF_035314665.1 Mycobacterium sp.
TTAAGTCGGCGGCCACGCGGGTCACCCGATCAGCGGTGTTCGCCATAACGCCCTCCCCGATGTAGCAACCTGCTACAACTGTAGCAGATTGCAACACCTCACCGCCCCGGCCTGAAGCCGTGCTAGGGCGAGAGCTGCTCGATGCCCTGCCGAGTTAGCAACGGTCGTCCTTCTCAATGAATTCGCGCAGCGTATAGCAGGCTTCGCGGGCCTGGCGGAGCGGATCGATCTTGTGCTCGTGGCCTGCGGCAGAGAAGAGTTGCTTTGGGCTTCTGTGAATATGTTTTCACCTGACAACCGCCGATTCGTTGTACGCTCGCCGAGCCACCTCTGCCCGGGTGAGGAGTTGCGGTGCGCCGCATAGCCGGGGGAGCTGGGAGGAACTGATGGACAGTCCGAATCGGTGGATGACGCATGGGCCGCGCCGCCCGGCGGCGGTGGTGGGCACGCTGATGCCGCATCTGGCCGAAGAGCGTCACCACATTTACCGCGGCGTGATCGCGCTGGCGCTGTTGGCGGCGTTGATCGCCGCGGCGTTCGGGTCGTTGTCGATTGCGCTGGTGCTGGCCGCGGCGGCGTTGCCGGCGGTGGTGTTGACCTATATCCACGACCACAATCTGTGGCGCGACGAGCCGCTGACCGTCATCGCCGTGACGTTTGCGCTGTCACTGGTTCTGGGCGTGGGTGTGGGGTTTTTGCAAACCTATTTCACCCCGGGGATCGCACTGGCGGCCGGCCATTACCGACTCCCGCCGATGTCGCGGATCCTCGAACTGGGTGTGCTGGTGCCGGTGGTGGCGTTCGTGGCGGTGCTGGTCGCGCCGCTGCTGGTGACCGCCCGCGCGGCGTTTCGCCATCCGATGGATGTGGTGGTCACCTGTGCGCTCAGCGGCGCCGCGCTGTCGCTGGGCCTGAGTGTGGTGGTCCAACACGGCGCGTTCACCCACCTGCAGGCCACCGCGGGTGACCCGGTGAGCGTGGCGTTCATCGCGTTGACCCTGGGATTTTTGCAGCCGATCGTGTTGGCCACCGCGGCGGCGGTGGCGGTGTTGGGGTTGCGCAGCCCCGGGGTCAACCCGGCCGTGGGCGTGATCGAGGGCCTGGTGTTGGTGGTGCTCTATGGGTTGGCCACCACGCTGCTGCAGCCGTACGGGAGGCGCGGGATTGTGCTCACCATGCTGGTGGCGTTCGTGCTGGCCGGGGCGGGCCTGTTGGTCACGCGCACCGCGCTGCACACCGCCGTCGGCGCCGCGCCCGATGCGGGCCCCGTCGAGCACCGATTGCACGGGGCGGTGGTGGCCGCGATCATCGTCGTGGTGGTGATATTCGCCGTGGGGGTCACCGCAGCCGTGGTGTTCAGCGGCCCATCGACCCAGCCCATGCCCCCCAGGACCGGACCCGGCGGCGGGGTTGTTCCCACACCCCACGCGCTCGGCGGCGGGACGATCAATTTCCCGGACGGAGTCACCCTCACCGTGGCCCCCGGCTGGACGATCGTCCAATCGTCACAGACCTGGGTCTTGCTCGCCAACAGCGACAACAGCGCGCTGATGGAGGCCGACTCCGGCAAGCCGGCGATGCCGGATATCACCGAAGAAGCAGGCTTCATGACCGGTCAGGACACCCTACGCAGCGGACTCGCGAACGTGGTTGAGGAACCCCAGGGGGTGCAGACGGTGCAGGGCAACAACTTTACCCAGTCCCTGCAGGTCAACTACACCGCCAATCGCCAAACCCACCAGGGCACGACGCAGCTGTACGGGATCTGGACGACGCTGTTTAACGCCTCGACCCAAAAAACCGGCTTCATCGATTTCCGCGCCATCAGCCCCGACGCGTTTCAGGCGGCATTGCCCGACGCCAAGAGCATGCTCGCCTCCATGGGGTAGTGACTTCTCAGACGGCTGAGCGATTTCGGAGAGTGCCGGTATTTCCTTGTGCCACAAGGAAGTTCGATACCTGAGTAAACCGACGTGAACTCAGCGATTCCGGTCGATTCCCAATCGTTATCGATCAATAACCTACTTGCCTTCGCCGCTGGGTCCCTCGTCGGTGTGGAGCTGGATCTGGACCAGGTCCGGGCCGGTGACGGTCACCGCCCAGCCCAGGTGCGCCTGGTGCACACCGCGATGTTCGACATCGAATGTGGTGAGGCGTTCTACCCAGCGCAGCAACTCATCGTGGTTGGCGACACTCAGACCGAACAACGGGTATCCGCGCAATGTGGCCAGCGGCTCGGCGGCGCGCCGCAACAACAGACGGGCACCGCACGAATGTTGCAGCAGCACGGCCGTTACCTCGTTTTCGCTTTCCTCGATCAAGAGGGCGGCGAAATCGAAGACCCGTACATACCAGTCGCTGGCCGCCACCGGATCGCTGGACGGCACAGTGACGTGGTGTAGGCCAATCAACAGGGGCACTCGATTATTCTTGCCGCCGCGAGACAACTCGTTAACTCGGCCCCCACCGTCACGTCCACGTCGCGGAGCTTGCCCGCAAGATCAGGCGGTTTGAAGTCGGTGATCGAGGCGTGTTCCGGAGCCAAGCCGAAGATCGATACCGGCTTTGGTGGAGGCCGCCGATGCGGTCACTGCCGGGTTCGGGGACCGCTACCGGTCGGGTCGCCGGGTTCCTAATAGGGCATCTCGACTTCCGGCAGTGGCCCCGCCCGCCAACATGGTCAACAGGCAACAAGTCGCCAAGCGCTCCAATCGATCGAGCAATGATGACGAACGGGTGCCGGACGGCACCGATCCTTCCTGCCGGCCGCGGGACAGGCCCAACGCCGCCCACCCAGATTGAATATCAGTCAAGATCTGCTCTGGCGCCCCGTAGGCGGCCAGGCCGGCCCGCAACTCGTCACAGACCACGCGGGTGCGCTCGGCGGCCATCAACCGCGCACACGCACATCCGAGAATGGTCATCGATCCCGGTCAACGCTTTGGCGCGGGTCCCGTCGGCGAGCGGGAAACGCACCGGGCCCGGCCACATCGTCGGTCGTCATGGCTGGTGACCTTCTGCCCTTGGTGCGCCCC
>NZ_DATFZD010000071.1:0-15920 GCF_035314665.1 Mycobacterium sp.
CAGGGATACGGCCGGGCATCGGCCCAGTGTAGAGCGCTCTCCCGTTCGACGACGCCCGGTTAACCGGTGCCGATCACGCCGCAGGCGATGCGCTTCTCGGCGTCGGGGCCAGACTCCGGGCCGTGCACCATGAGGGCCGTCTTGCTGCCCGCCAACAGGTCGTCCCTAGTGAACGCGTCGGTCGTGGTCACCAAGTAGGCGGCGCCGTCCTTGCGCACGTCCAAGGTCGAGAGGTCACCGCTAGGCGGTTCCCCGGTGTGGCCCGGGGCCTGGTAGTGCATACCGGCCGACATAAAGTCGCCGGGCGCGCCACCCATCGGGTCGGCCGAGTTGGGTTCGCATTTGCCGATCTCATGGATGTGCATGCCGTGCAGCCCCGGCGCCAGGATGCCGTTCGCGGTCGTCTTCACCGTGATGGTGGCATAGCCGTTGGCGAATTCGAAGGTGGCAGTCGCCACCGACCGACCGTCAGCGGTGTGCAGTTCGGCGCTCAGTGTTTGGGCACCGGCCGGAGTGCTCATGGTGGATGACGCCGTCGTCGGCTGCTGACTGGAACTGCAGGCGCTGAGTGCGACGAGTGCGGACATCGTGGCGGCAACAACATTGGTGTGCTTGGACATAAACCCCACCCTAGTGCGGCGGTTCAGGGCTCAGCGGTCTCGATACGTTCCAGACGCCCCTCGGTGAAGGAGGCGATCTGGTCGACGACGACCCGCATTCTCTCACCGTCGTCGGCGGCGGTGTTAAACGCCGGCACGAATATCGGGTCGAGTGTTCTGGGCGCCGCCGCCAGTAGCCAGTGCGCCACTCGGTGGATGCGTTCCCGCTGTGCGCGCTGACGCTCCTGATGACGCGGATCGGACATGATGAACTGCAACGCCAGCGTCTTGAGCACCGCAACCTCGGCGCGTACCACCTCGGGGACCTGCAAGTCGGTTTGATAGCGGGCGAGCCGCCCGGGGCGCACATCCGCGCGGGTGGCCGCGATCGCCGCCGAGGCGAACCGGCCCACCAGTTCACTGGTCAGCTGCTTGAGTGCGACCGAAGCCGCCAGCGTGGCGTCATACTTGCCGACCGCGGCGACCACCGGCAGCCCGGCCAGCCGATGCGCGGCCGCGAACAGGTCGTCGGCACGCACCCGGGCGAAGTCGCGTTCGCCCAGCTTGGCCAGCGCGGCGGCTTCGTCGTCGTCGGCGAGCACCCGCAAGTCGATCCGACCGGAAACGACACCGTCCTCCACGTCGTGCACCGAATAGGCGACGTCGTCGGCCCAGTCCATCACTTGCGCTTCCAGGCAGGGTCGATCCGCGGGCGCGTGTTCGCGCACCCATGCGGCGGCGTTGCGGTCGAAGTCGTAAAAGCCGAACTTGCGTCGATCCCGACCCCGCGTCCAGGGATATTTGGTGACGGCATCCAGCCCCGCCCGGGTCAGGTTCAGACCAACGCTATGTCCTTGCGGATCGAGGACTTTGGGCTCCAAGCTGGTCAGGATTCGGAAGTTCTGCGCATTACCCTCAAAGCCGCCGTGCGCCGCCGCGAACTCATCAAGCGCCTGCTCGCCGTTGTGCCCGTAGGGCGGATGCCCGAGGTCGTGAGCCAAACCGGCCATGTCGACCAAATCGGGATCGCAGCCGAGCCCGATCGCCATCCCGCGCCCGATCTGGGCGACCTCCAGCGAATGGGTCAGTCGAGTGCGCGGAGTGTCCCCTTCCCGCGGCCCGACGACTTGTGTCTTGTCAGCAAGGCGACGCAGCGCCGCGCTGTGCAGCACCCTGGCGCGATCCCGGGCGAAGTCGCTGCGGTGTTGGCCCTCGGTGCCCGGCAAGCCCGCGGTCTTCGGCGCTTCGAAAACCACCCGCTGGCGGTCGAAATCGTCATAGGGGTCTTGTTGAATCATCGCCGAACAGTCTGCCAGCCCCTCCCGATAGCGCAGCTGAGCGGATTAGATTATCGGACATGAGCACAGTCCGCTCGTTCGCCATGTTCATGGCCATCCTGATCACCGCACTCCTCGTGGCACCGTCCGCCGCCGCGCAGCCGCCCTTCCGGCTGACCGACTCGATCACCGACGAGGCCGGGGCGTTGGACGGCCCGGGCCGCATCGCGGTCGCGAACGCCGCCAGCAAGCTCTACGACGACCGCCACATCCAGCTGTGGGTGGTTTTCGTCGAGAACTTCTCCGGACAGCCGGCCGTGAGCTGGGCGCAGAACACCCGCTCCGCCAGCGACCTGGGCGACTTCGATGCGCTGATAGCCGTGGCCACCGTCGACCGTTCCTATGCATTCCTGGTGCCCAACCGGGTCCAGACGATCAGCCCAAGCCAGGTTGACGATCTGCGACGAAACCAGATCGAGCCCGCGTTGCGCCGCGGCGACTGGAGCGGTGCGGTGGTCGCGGCTGCCAACGGGCTCGACCGAGGACACCGATCAATGGACCGGAACGCGCTGCTGATCGCGGCGGCCATCATCGCGCTCGTGGTGGTGGGTTTGCTTGTGGCCGAGGGTTATCGACGCCGCCGGCGGCACGCGGCTGAGCTGGCTGCCGCGCGCCGGGTCGACGCCACCGACCCGGATGCGCTGGCGGCGCTGTCGCTGGGCGCGCTCAACGATCTGTCGCGGTGGAAGGTCGTCGACGTCGACAACGCGGTCCGCACCAGCTCCAACGAGCTGGCGCTGACCATCGAGGAGTTCGGAGAACAGCGCACCGAGCCGTTCACCCGCGCCGTCAGCAACGCCAAAGCCGCTCTGGCACAAGCCTTCACCGTGCGCCAACGACTCGATGACGCGATACCCGAGACACGAGCGCAGCGGCGTGAGCTGTTGACTGAGGTGATCGTCTCGGCGGCGAAGGCCGATCGTGAGCTGGAGTCGCAGCGGGAGGCATTCGAAGCGATGCGCGACCTGGTGGTCAACGCACCATCGCGGCTCGACGGCCTGACCCAGCAGATGGTCGAGCTGACCGCACGCGTCGCCCCGGCCGAACAGCGAATGGCGGAGCTGCACAACGAATTCGACCCTGATGCGCTGACTTCGGTGGCCAGCAACGTCGCGGCGGCCAAAGACCGGTTGGCATTCGCCGACCACAACCTCACCCGCGCGCGGGATCTGGCCGCGAAGCCGGTCAGCGGCGAGCAAAGCGGCCTGGTCGACGCCGTGCAGGCGGCCGAGTCGGCGCTGGGACAAGCGCGCGCATTGCTCGATGCGGTGGACAGCGCCGCCAACGACATTCACCACGCGGTCGCCATGCTGCCCTCGCTGATCGCCGACGTCCAGACCGGTATCGGGCACGCCGACGGGCAACTGCAAGGCGCGCTGAAAACCAAAGCGGCGCACACCCGCGAATTGGCCAGCGCCCGGGATGCGGCGAGTAAAGCCCTCGACGCTGCGCGCGCGACCGGCTCGGCCGATCCGCTCGGCGCGTTCACCCAACTGACCAAGGCCGACGCCGACTTGAACCGGCTACTCGCCACTGTTGCCGAAGAGCAGGCAACCGCCGAGCGCCTTAAGCGTACTTTCGAGCAAGCGCTGTTCACGGCGCAGTCGCGGATCCACGCCGTGTCCGATTTCATCGATACCCGCCGCGGCAGCATCGGGCCCGAGGCGCGGACCCGGCTCGCCGAGGCGAGCCGGGTGCTGCAAGCCGCACTTGACGAACGGGACACCGACATCAACGAAGCGATCACCCGTGTCAATACCGCGGCGACACTGGCCGACCAGGCTCAGTCACTTGCCAACGACGATGTTCGATCTACCCAAATCGCCTACACCGGACGCTACGGCGGCAACAACATGGGCGCGATGATGGGCGGGATCATCATCGGCGACATGCTTGGCGGATCGATGGGCGGAGGTTTCGGCGGCGGTTGGGGTGACGGCTGGGGCCCGACCTCGTTTGGCGGTTCGTCGGGCTCCGACGGCGGCTTCATGGGCGGCGGCGGACGGTTCTGAGCGCCCGCAGCGGCGCCCGACAAGGGCAAGGCGCGGCAGCTCACCACGCCCTAGTGTGCTGCCGCGCCAAGTCTGACGAGCCGGTCATTTCGTCCGGCTGGCTAGATAATATTGGCCACGTGGGCAATAGTCGATAACGTTGGCGAAAATTTTTCGCACAGTTGCTTCCCGTTGCTTTCGGCGACGCTCAACAGGCCGGGAGGCACGATGCTAGATAACCGGTTACCGCGCCACCCGCTCGGCGGCCAGATCGCGAGCCCTGGGGCTCAGATCGGCGTGCCGCGACAGGGGCAGCACAGCGGCGGTTGCCGGACAAGCCGAACTTGTACTCGATATTAACGGTGCGGTCCTTCGGGTGCTCCCACAACGACAGGTCGTCGGCGTCGATAACCAAATCGATGTACCACTGCAGCCGAGTATCGATCCAATATTGGTGCCAATTCCGGCGCGGCCGCGGGCTCGATGAAGAACTCCATTCACCTGTTCGAATTCGCCAGCACGGAAGACGAATTTACCCTGTCCAGATAATCGGCGACTGCGTCGAAGCCCATCCGATCCTGCGTCATCTCATCACGCTGGCGCATGTGACGGCGCGGTCATATGCGTCGAAATTCACTGCCACTTCGGCCCGTCTCACGGGCTGCCGGCCCAGCCGAACTGGCCCGGCAGCCACGGTGAGGTCTCCGCGTCAGTTCAGGTGTGCACCTCAGAAGAGGCTGGTGAGGTCCGAGTACAGTGAAGACAAATCACCCAAGAGGGTAGACCAGCCGCCCCCGTCCCAGAAGGAAAGCTCCAGCAAGCTGGCCCCGTTATCCGGAATCGGAGGCGGGGGCGAGACCGTAATGGACAATTCGTTTGTAGTGGGCAATCCAAAGAAGAAGTGATCGACATCGTTGTCGGACACATAATCATCGAGCCCGGTGACAGTGTTGTATTGAGCAATGGTATTACCGATGAATGTTTGAAAAACGTTGTCGTCATAAAAACCAGTTGCTATTGTACCCGGAACGGTGCCGTCGGTGGTGACAATTGTGGGCGTGAAATCGAAATGCGGCGTGCCGCTGCTGTCCAAGTAAAAATCACTCGTGAACTGGTATTCCGTATAAGTGGTACCACCGGCGTTGGCGATATAGAAGTCGTTCACATCGCTACCGCCATAAAGGCCGCCAGGGTAGCTAGTGATGGGATCGAAGGGGAGGGGGCGTGGGGTCGGGGACGGCGTTGGCGGTCGCCGCAAGGCCGGCGGCGGCCAGAGTGGCGGCGGCGACACCAAGGCCGGCCACCATTGCACGACGAACGATCGCGTGACTCATGGGAGACCTCCAATGCTTGACATTTATCGTGTGAGAAAGTTGAGCAGAAACCAAGGAAAGCGTCAACGAAGCCTTATAGTTTCTCAGAAATTTTTACCGCGTGTTGAATAACGTGGCCGTCGGCCGCGCCGCATCCCGCGTTCAGCAGGCCCGCAGGCGCGATCCCAGATAATCGGTGACCGCGTCGATGGCCACCCGCTCCTGCGTCATGGCGTCACGCTCCCGGATGGTCACCGCGTGGTCCTCCAGCGAGTCGAAATCCACCGTCACGCAATACGGGGTGCCGATCTCATCCTGGCGGCGGTAACGCCGCCCGATCGCGCCGGCGTCGTCGAACTCGACGTTCCAGCACTTGCGCAACTCGGCGGCCAGATCGCGAGCCTTGGGGCTCAGGTCTGCATGCCGCGACAACGGCAGCACAGCGGCTTTGACTGGCGCCAGCCGGGGATCCAGCCGCAACACCGTCCGCTTGTCCATCCCGCCCTTTGCGTTGGGCGCCTCGTCCTCGTGGTAGGCGTCGATCAAAAACGCCATGAACGACCGCGTCAGCCCGGCCGCCGGTTCGATCACGTAGGGCACATAACGGGTGTCGGTGCCCTGATCGTAAAAAGACAGGTCGACCCCGGAATGCTTTGCGTGCGTGGATAAGTCGAAGTCGGTTCGGTTGGCCACCCCCTCGAGTTCGCCCCACGGGTTGCCGGCGAAGCCGAACTTATACTCGATGTCGACGGTGCGATCGGAGTAATGCGACAACTTTTCCTTGGGGTGCTCGTAGAGCCGCAGGTTGTCCGGATCGATGCCGAGGTCGACGTACCAGGCCAGCCGGGTGTCGATCCAATACTGGTGCCACTCCGAGGCGGTCGCGGGCTCGACGAAGAACTCCATCTCCATCTGCTCGAACTCGCGGGTGCGGAAGATGAAATTGCCCGGGGTGATCTCGTTGCGGAAACTCTTGCCGATCTGGCCGATACCGAACGGCGGCTTGCGGCGTGCGGTGGTCACCACGTTGGCGAAGTTAACGAAGATCCCCTGCGCGGTCTCCGGCCGCAGATAGTGCAGGCCCTCCTCGGTCTCGATCGGACCGAGATAGGTCTTGAGCATCATGTTGAACTCGCGCGGCTCGGTCCACCGGCCGGGCTCACCGGTTTCCGGATCCCGGATATCGGCCAGACCATTGGGCGGCGGGTGACCGTGCTTGGCTTCGTAGGCTTCGATGAGATGGTCGGCGCGGTAGCGCTTGTGCGTGATCAGCGACTCGACCAGCGGGTCGTGAAACACATCGACGTGCCCGGAGGCAACCCACACCTCGCGGGGCAGGATGATCGACGAGTCGAGACCGACGACGTCGTCGCGCCCGGTGACCACCGCGCGCCACCACTGCCGTTTGATGTTCTCCTTGAGCTCCACCCCCAACGGCCCGTAGTCCCATGCCGATTTGGTGCCGCCGTAGATCTCACCGGCGGGGTAGACCAGGCCGCGCCGCTTGGCGAGGTTGACGACGGTGTCGATGACGGACGCCACGAGGTGATGACTCCTGTGTTTCGATGCGGGACGATCACGCCGGCCCTGAGCCGGTGAGCATCCGTCATCGTAACGATCCACCCCGGGCTCTTTGACATGCGTGATCATGCATGTGACAGTGGAGGTCATGTCCCCCGCCGCATCAACCGAGAGCCACGACGACATCGGCTCCGGTTTGGATGAACGCCATGAGCACGGCGTTTCGGACTTCACCCAGCTGCCGGCGCCGCCGCCGCGGGAAATCCTGGAAGCCGCCGGTGAGCTGCTACGGGCGCTGGCCGCGCCGGTGCGGATCGCCATTGTGCTGCAGTTGCGCGAGTCCCAGCGCTGCGTCCACGAACTGGTCGACGCGCTGGGCGTGCCGCAGCCGCTGGTCAGCCAGCACCTCAAGATCCTCAAGGCCGCGAGCGTGGTCACCGGCGAGCGGTCGGGCCGCGAGGTGCTCTACCGGCTGGCCGATCACCACTTGGCGCACATCGTGATCGACGCCGTCGCGCACGCCGGCGAGGACAAACCATGACCGCGCGCCGCCGACGATGCGGAGCGAAGCGATGCGGAGGAGCGGCGCAATGACCGCGCGCGCCGGCGAGCGGTCGACCCGGCAGCGCGCGGCGATCGCGTCGCTGCTGGACACACTCGACGACTTCCGGTCGGCCCAAGAACTGCACGACGAGCTGCGGCGGCGCGGCGAGAACATCGGCCTGACCACCGTGTACCGGACACTGCAGTCGATGTCCGCTGCGGGCATGCTCGACACGCTGCGCAACGACACCGGTGAATCGGTCTACCGGCGGTGCTCGGAACACCATCACCACCACCTGGTGTGCCGCGGCTGCGGCTCGACCGTCGAGGTGGGCGACCACGAGGTCGAGGTGTGGGCCGCCGAAGTGGCGGCTAAACACGGCTTCTCCGATGTCGGCCACACCATCGAGATCTTCGGCACCTGCTCGGAGTGCCGCGGCCGGACCTAGCCCGTCAGCACCCGGCGGATCTCGGCGCCCTTGTCGAGCACCATCAGGATCAGCGTGCGGAGCGCGTCGTCGCTCAGGCCACCGCCCGGAAAGTTGTAGCGCAGCATCACGTCTGCGGTTTTGGTTGAGTTGCGTTTGACGGTGGGATCGCCGGCCTTCTCGACCAGCGCCACCGACCCCAGCAGAGTACTGCGCCCCTGCTCGGCGACGCTGTCACGAATCTTCTTGGTCAACAACAGATCCCACGCCAAGATCTGGGTCAGTGACACCAGGTCGAGATCCGCGGTGATGGTCACGACCCGCAACGACGCGATGGTGCCGTCGTGCCGCACGGTCAGCGCGCCGTCGGATTCCTCCTGCAGCGGTAGCACCTCGGAAAGCACCATCAGCAATCGCTCCTGCAACGAAGGCATCTAGGCCGTCCCGAATCGTCGATTACGTGATGCGTACTCCTCGCAGGCCGCCCACAGATCGCGGCGGTCGTAATCGGGCCAAAGCTTGTCCTGGAAGATATATTCGGCGTACGCCGCTTGCCACAGCATGAAATTGCTGGTCCGCTGCTCACCCGAGGTCCGCAGCAACAGGTCCACGTCGGGAATGTCGGGGCGGTGCAGGTGGCGGGCGACGGTCGCCTCGGTGACCCGTTCCGGGTCC
Source organism: Mycobacterium sp. (assembly GCF_035314665.1). Lineage (GTDB taxonomy): Bacteria > Actinomycetota > Actinomycetes > Mycobacteriales > Mycobacteriaceae > Mycobacterium. The sequence goes on from NZ_DATFZD010000071.1 coordinate 8,408, forward strand.
AGCCTGCCCGCCGCGGCCTCGCGCGCGATATCCCTTGCTGCCTCGGCAATTTCAGTACGGCCGCCATAGTTGACGCAGTAGTTCACCGTGATGACGTCGTTGCGCATCGTCATTTCCTCTGCGATCGCCAACTCGTTGATGACGCTTCGCCAGAGGCGTGGCCGCGAGCCGACCCAGCGTATCTTCACGCCCATCTCGTTCAGGGTTATCCGCCGCCGTCGCACCACGTCGCGGTTGAATCCCATCAGGAAACGGACTTCGTCGGCCGACCGCTTCCAGTTCTCCGTGGAGAAGGCATAGAGGCTGAGCCATTTGATGCCCATTTCGATTGCGCCGCAGACGATGTCGATAACGACAGCCTCGCCCATCTTGTGGCCTTCGACGCGGGCCAGTCCGCGCTGGGTCGCCCAGCGGCCGTTGCCGTCCATCACGATCGCGACGTGGTTGGGCAGCTGGGCCGCGGGGATCCGCGGAGCGGCGGCCTTCGAAACGTGTTGTGGGGGGCGGCGCGGGCCGCCGTCGGGTGACGGCGGAAGCGCGGGAAAGACCACCGGCCAGGTGGACGTGTCGGGGAAGGTCGGATAATCGTCCGGGGCAGGCGGCAGCTGTGGGAAGTGGGTGGCCTTCCGCGTGCGCTCAGCCTTCCGCTCTGCGCGGCTCACCCGGCTCGTCCCCATGGGCCACATCCTGCCTGACCAGAGCTATGCGGCGGTCGGCCAGGCTCGAATAGACGCTGAACGCCGAGTCAACCCGGCCTGTCCGCTCGATCAGCGGCAACGTTCGCAGCTGTCGCTCCAAATGCCATTGCAGGTGGGCGGCCACCAATCCGCTGACGTGGCTGCGGGCCGAGTGTGGTGTGGCCTCCGCGGCCTCCCAGTCGCCGTCGCGCAGCGCCGACATCAGATCCAGCACACCCAGCGGCGGTGTCGTCGCACCGGCGGGGCGACAGTACCCGCAGACGCTGCCGCCGGCGCCGATGTGAAATGCCCGGTGCGGGCCCGGGGTGGCGCAGCGGGCACACTCGGTCAGCGCGGGAGCCCACCCGGCGATGCTCATGGCCCGCAGCAGATAAGCGTCCAGCACCAACTCGCGGGGTCGGCGACCGTCGGCCACCGCCCGCAATGCGCTCACCGTGAGTCGGTGCAATTCCGGGGCCGGTGCCCGCTCCTCACCGGCGAGGCGCTCGGCGGTTTCCAGCATCGCGCACGCGCAGGTGTATCGGCCGTAGTCGCTGACAATGTCGGTGGCAAACGCGTCAAGCGAGACTACCTGCGTGACGATGTCCAGGTTGCGGCCCGGGTGCAATTGCACGTCGATATGCGCGAACGGCTCCAGCCGTGCGCCGAACTTGCTGCGGGTGCGGCGCACGCCCTTGGCCACCGCGCGGACCAGCCCGTGGTCGCGGGTGAGCATGGTGACGATCCGGTCGGCTTCGCCGAGCTTGTGCTGGCGCAGCACCACCGCACGGTCTCGGTACAGCCGCATGGATACCAGTTTGTCACCGCTCTGCGACTCCCACCTCATGCACGCGCCGATAAGGTCGACACCAATGAAGGACGCCGCTAACCCCCGTTTTCCGACCCTGACCGACCAGCTCTACCAGCTGGCCAGCGGTGAGGTGACTTCCGACGAGCTGGTCCGCCGCTCGCTGCACGCCATCGACCTGAGCCAATCGACGCTGAACGCATTCCGCGTGGTGCTCACCGAGACGGCGCTGGCCGACGCGGCCGCGGCCGACATGCGGCGCGCCGACGGAGACCTGGCACCGCTGCTGGGTGTCCCGATCGCGGTGAAAGACGACGTCGATATCGCCGGAGTACCAACCGCCTTCGGCACGTCGGGGCACGTTCGGCCCGCCACCCAGGACGCCGAAGTGGTGCGCCGGCTCAAGGCGGCCGGCGCGGTGATCGTCGGCAAGACCAACGCCTGCGAATTGGGCCAATGGCCGTTCACCAGCGGACCCGGATTCGGCCACACCCGCAACCCGTGGTCGCGCAAACACACCCCGGGAGGGTCGTCGGGCGGCAGTGCGGCCGCGGTGGCCGCCGGTCTGGTCACCGCGGCGATCGGCTCCGACGGGGCGGGCAGTGTGCGCATCCCGGCGGCCTGGACTCACTTGGTAGGCATCAAGCCGCAACGTGGCCGCATCTCGACGTGGCCGTTGCGGGAGGCGTTCAACGGCATCACGGTCAACGGCGTGCTGGCCCGTACGGTCGCCGATGCCGCGCTGGTGCTCGATGCGGCGTCCGGCAACGTCGACGGCGATCTGCACAAGCCGCGACCGGTGACGGTGTCCGAGCACGTCGGCATCGCTCCCGGGCCGTTGCGGATCGCGCTGTCAACCGGGTTCCCGTTCACCGCGTTTCCGGCCCGCTTGCATCCGGAGATCAGGGCGGCGCTCCAGGCGGTGGGCGATCAGCTTCGGCTGCTCGGCCACAGTGTGGTGTCCGGCAGTCCCGATTACGGGCTGCGGTTGTCGTGGAACTTCTTGTCGCGCTCCACTTCTGGACTGCTCGACTGGGCCGACCGGTTGGGTGACGGCGTGGAGTGGGATCCACGCACATTGTCGAATATGCGGATGGGACGGCTGCTTTCGCAATCGATACTGCGTGCCGCGCGGGCGCACGAAGCGGCCGATCAGCGCCGGGTGGGCTCGATTTTCCGCATCGTGGACGTCGTGGTGGCGCCGACGACCGCGCAGCCGCCTCCGCCGGCACACGCGTTCGACAGGTTGGGCGGCCTGGGCACCGACCGGGCGATGATCGCCGCGTGCCCGGTGTGCTGGCCGTGGAATGTGTTGGGGTGGCCGTCGATCAACGTCCCGGCCGGCTTCACCTCGGAAGGCTTGCCGATCGGTGTGCAGCTGATGGGGCCGGCCAACAGCGAGCCGTTGCTGGTCTCGTTGGCCGCGGAACTGGAGGCACTGGGCGGCTGGGCGGCCAAGCAGCCGAAGGTGTGGTGGAACACCGGCACCGACACGCGAGCAGACGCAAAAGCCCCCGACACGTCGGGGCGTTAGGGGCTTTTGCGTCTGCTGGTCAGGCTCAAAAGCCAAGCCGGCCAAGCTGCTTGGGGTCGCGCTGCCAATTCTTGGCCACCTTGACCCGCAGGTCGAGGTAGACGTTGGTACCAAGCAGCTTCTCGATCTGACCACGTGCCGCGGTGCCCACTTCGCGCAGTCGCGCGCCGCCCTTGCCGATCACGATGCCCTTTTGGCTGTCGCGCTCGACGTAGAGAACGGCGTGCACGTCGATCAGGTCGTCGCGCCCCTCGCGGGGAGCGACCTCGTCGATAACCACTGCCAGCGAATGCGGCAGCTCCTCGTGCACGCCCTCCAGGGCGGCTTCCCGGATGAACTCGGCCATCAGCACCTCTTCGGGTTCATCGGTCAGCTCACCGTCGGGGTAGTACGCCGGCCCGGGCGGCAACGCGGCGGCCAGCACGTCGATCAGCACATCGATTAGTTCGCCGGTGACCGCCGAGACAGGGACGATCTCAGCGGAGTCGCCGGCTAGCTCGTGCACCGCGACGAGCTGCGCGGCCAACTTGTCCTTCGTCACCTTGTCGATTTTGGTGACGACGGCGACCAATGTCGTTGTGGGCGCGACGGAACGGATCTGCTCAACAATCCAGCGGTCCCCCGGGCCGATCGCCTCGTCGGCCGGTATGCACAAACCGATGGCGTCGACTTCGGCGTAGGTGTCGCGGACCAAGTCGTTGAGCCGCTTGCCCAGCAGTGTCCGCGGCCGGTGCAGCCCCGGAGTGTCGACCAGGATGATCTGGAAGTCCTCCCGATGCACAATGCCGCGAATCGTGTGCCGGGTGGTCTGCGGGCGGCTGGACGTGATCGCCACTTTCGAGCCGACCAGCGCGTTGGTCAGCGTCGACTTCCCGGTATTCGGCCGCCCGACGAGACAGACGAAACCGGAACGGAATTCGGTCACCGCGGGACGTTGCCTGCGAGTGGCTCAGCCATCATGGTTTACCTCCTGGCCATCGGGGTCGTCGCGACTGAGCAACACGGTGCCGATCCGGACCCGTCCGCGATGGTCAGGGCCGCCCTCGGCATGCAACCGCAGCCCATGTGATACCACCTCGGCGCCGGGCAGCGGGACCCGGCCCAGCTCCAGGGCCAGCAGACCGCCGACCGTGTCGACGTCGAGGTGCTCATCGAATTCCACGCCGTACAATTCGCCGACGTCTTCGATCGGCAGTCGCGCCGAAACCCGGAACCGGTTGTCGCCCAGATCTTCTACGGGCGCAACCTCGGCTGCGTCGTACTCGTCGGCGATCTCACCGACGATCTCTTCTAACACATCCTCGATCGTCACCAGCCCGGCTATCGCGCCGTACTCGTCGACCAGCAGCGCCATATGGTTGCGGTCGCGCTGCATTTCGCGCAGCAGCGCGTCCAGCGGCTTGGAGTCCGGGACGAACACCGCCGGGCGCATGACCTGCGCGACGGTGGTGGCCTGGCCCCCGTTACTCGCATAATATTTATGCTGCACAACGTCTTTCAGGAATACGACGCCAAGGACATCGTCGACGTTCTCGCCGATCACCGGAATGCGGGAATGCCCGCTGCGCACCGCAAGCGACACCGCGTGGTCGGCCGATTCGTCGCTTTCGATCCAGATCATCTCGGTGCGCGGCACCATCACCTCGCGGGCCGGTGTATCACCGAGTTCGAACACCGACTGGATCATCCGCCGCTCGTCGGCGGCGACCACGCCGCGCTGCTGTGCCAGGTCGACGACTTCGCGTAACTCGATCTCGGATGCGAACGGTCCGTTGCGGAAGCCCCGGCCTGGCGTCAGCATATTGCCCAGCACCACCAGCAGCCGGCTGAGCGGGGCCAGCAAGACCGAAATGACTTGCAGCGGTAGCGCTGCCACCAACGAGATGGAGTAGGCGTTCTGGCGGCCGAGGGTGCGCGGACCGACACCGATGACGACGAAACTGATCACCACCATGGCCACGGCAGCGGCGAAGAGCCCCCATTCGCGGCTGACATGCCGGTGGAAATAGACCGCCAACAGCACGGTCGCGCTGATCTCACAGATGATGCGAAGCAGCACCACCAGATTGATGTAGCGGGGCCGGTCGGTCATCACCTTCGCCAGCCGCACCGCGCCAGGCCGGTCGTCACGAACCAGTTCGTGGACCCGCGCCATTGATACCGTGCTGATCGCCGCATCGACCGCTGCGAACAAACCGCCCAGACCGATCAGCACGATCGCGCCGAGTAGCGGGCCGGCCCCGTTCAATTGTCGAAGTACCTTGATTTATCCAGCAATCGCTGGTCTCTCTCGCTCTGGCGATCGTGGTGGTAGGCGTCGACTTGGTCGGCGACCCACCCTTCGAGAAGGCGGCGTTGCAGAGCGAACATCTCTTTTTCTTCGTCCGCCTCGGCGTGGTCGTAACCGAGCAGGTGCAGCACGCCGTGGATCGTCAGCAGCGCCAACTCGTGGCCCAGCGAATGTCCGGCGGCCGCAGCCTGCTCAGCGGCGAATTCGGGGCACAAAACAATGTCGCCGAGCATCGCCGGCCCCGGCTCGGGGGCATCGGGACGGCCGCCCGGCTCGAGCTCGTCCATCGGGAAGCTCATCACGTCGGTCGGTCCGGGCAAATCCATCCAGCGCATGTGCAGATCGGCCATCGCCGCGGTGTCCAACAGCACCATCGACAGCTCGGCCGCCGGGTTGACGTCCATTTGGGCGATGACGAACCTTGCGACGCTGATCAATTCGAATTCGGAGACGTCAATTCCCGATTCGTTGGCGACCTCGATACTCATGAGGGCCGCTGTCACCGACGGCTGCGGGCACTCGAGGCCCGCCGCGCTGCCCGGTTCATGCTAAGACCGGGCTCCTCGTATCGTGCATAGGCGTCCACGATTTCCGACACCAGCCGATGCCGGACGACGTCGGCACTGGTCAACTCCGCGATGTGAATGTCGTCGATGCCCTCGAGAATGTCGGCCGCCGCTCGTAATCCCGACCTGTTGCCGCCCGGCAGGTCGATCTGCGTAACGTCACCGGTGACAACGACTTTCGAGCCGAACCCGAGGCGGGTGAGGAACATCTTCATCTGTTCGGAGGTGGTGTTCTGCGCCTCGTCGAGAATAATGAACGCAGAATTCAACGTCCTCCCGCGCATGTATGCCAGCGGCGCTACCTCGATGACCCCGGACGCCATCAACTTGGGGATCAGTTCGGGATCCATCATGTCGTGCAGCGCATCGTAAAGCGGACGCAGATACGGGTCGATCTTCTCGCTCAGCGTGCCGGGCAGAAAGCCAAGCCGCTCACCGGCTTCCACCGCCGGTCGGGTCAGGATGATGCGGGTGACCTGTTTACGCTGCAGCGCGTTGACTGCTTTGGCCATCGCCAGGTAGGTCTTGCCGGTGCCCGCCGGGCCGATGCCGAAGACGATGGTGTGGGCATCGATGGCGTCGACATAGCGCTTCTGGTTGAGGGTCTTGGGTCGAATCGTCTTGCCGCGACGCGACAAGATGTCGAGGGTCAGCACCTCGGCCGGCGACTCGTTGCCGGTGCCGACCAGCATGGCCACACTGTGGCGCACTACCTCGGGCGTCAACGTCTGGCCACCGGCGACGATCGCGACGAGTTCGCTGAGGACCCGTTCGGCGAGCGCGACGTCGGCGGGCTCACCGGAGAGGGTCACCGCGTTGCCGCGGACATGCAGATCTGCGGCCAGGGTGCGTTCGAGTGCACGCAAATTTTCGTCAGCGGAACCAAGCAGGCCCACGACGAGGTCGGGCGGAACGTCGATGCTGCTGCGAACTTGAGATGTCGAGGAATCAGCAGCGGTGGTTTCGCGGGGCGTCACGTGGTTTCTGATGCCTGCTTTCTGCGGTTTTTTCAGCGGGTTAGCGCCTTGAGTCTACCGCCGCGTAGTTATCCGACCCAAGAATTAGCCGCTGGGTGAACCATCGTCGTCGGACGGTTCCCATCGCGGCGTCAACACACCCAGCGCACCCAACGCGACCGCGGCAGCAGTCGAGGTCCGCAGGACCGTCGGTCCCAACCGAACCGCCACAGCACCTGCGTCGGTCAGCGCGGCCAGCTCGTCGGGAGCGATGCCGCCCTCGGGGCCCACCACCAACATCACCGACTTCGCTTGCGCCAAAGCGAGATTCGCCAGCTGACCGGTGGCCGACTCGTGCAGCGCCAGCACCGTGCCGCCCGACGCCACCACGTCGCCGATCCGCTGGGTCAACGCCGCGGTGGACAGCACACCATCGACCGACGGCACATATGCGCGACGGGATTGCTGTGCCGCCGCGCGAGCGGCCGCGCGCCAGCGCCGCAGGCCCTTGTCGGCGCGGCCCCCGTCCCAGCGGGCCACGCAACGCGCCGCCTGCCAGGCCACCAACGCATCAGCGCCCGCCTCGGTGGCCAGCTCGATCGCCAACTCGGAGCGCTCGGCCTTGGGCAGTGCCTGTATCACGGTCACCGCCGGCTGCACGGGCGGTACCTGCCAGCGGTCC
>NZ_DATFZD010000072.1:0-10874 GCF_035314665.1 Mycobacterium sp.
CATCAACATGGTGTTGACCGCCCACTTCTTTTGGACAATGCCCCCATACAGCACCGCGATGCCGGGCAAGCTCATCAAGCCCACCAGCGTGGCCGCTACCAGCTGCCAGGCATTGTCTCCGGGGTTAAGCCAATCGGGATACGGCGACATGGTTCAGATACATCCCTCACTCGAGAAGACGGGTTTCACTGGGTCACCGGCGCTGCCGCACACGACATGGCAGCCGCAGATGTCGGTGGAAGTATTTCCTCTGGGATGTTTCGCGGGACTGCTTCTCGGTTAAATCGGTGTTTCGGTTGTCGCCGTGGCTAATCCGCACCAGGTCGACAGCATCTCCACAGATCTTCTACAGCACCCACTCAGATCAACCAAAGTGCCGTCGGCACCGGACATTTGAGCCTTCCGACGGATACGACTGGGAGAGAACCGAACTCGGCGCCGCGGCTGGATTGCCTCGCGTGGTTACGCTGGTGCCGTGGTTACCCGCCGGCCGGGATGGCCGCCGGCGGCCAGGACGCGCACAGCGCCGCGAACGCATCGAAGACCTGTTGCGCGCGTTTGGGATCCAGCTGCTCGGCCTGGGTTCGCAACAGCTCCGCGAAGTCGGGACCAAGCACCGCACGCGCTTCGGCGGCCATCGTCGGCTCGGCCGTCCACCGTTCGATCACGTCGCGATCGGCTTCCAGGTGAAAGAGCAGGCCCCAGGTGGTCGCTCCCATCCGGAACGCCTGCAGCGGTGTCTGCGGTGAACGCGCCAGCGCCACCGCGCCCGCCGGTAGGTCGAAACACTCGCCATGCCAGTGCAGCGCCGGAATGGCCGGGGCGACGCATCCGAGCAGGGCGTCATCGGCGTCGAGGATCTCGACTGCCGAGACGCCCAGCTCGGGTTCGGGCCCGGGAGCGACAACCCCGCCCGCCGCCTTGGCGATGAGTTGAGCGCCCAAACACACACCCAGCATGGGCGTCTCGGTTCTCATCGCCGCGCGGATCCACCCGATCTCGGCACCCAGCCCGGGCAGGCGGCCGACGTCGTTGACGCTCATCGGGCCGCCCATCAGGACCGCACCGCGCACCCGCTCGGGTTCGGGCAGCACCGTTTCCGGACTGTGCAGAACGTTGCTGGCCACCACGGGGACACCGGGAAATGAATCCAGGATCCCGAACGGTTCCTCCCAGTCGACGTGCTCGATGACAAGCAGAGGCCGGTCGTCGGGCGAGCCGGTGGCCGGTGACGTCACGCCGGGGCCCGCGAGCTCACCGGGCCCACCGGCGCGTCGGCCGGGCTGTGGTGCGCGGGGGGATCGATGTGGCTGTCCACGGTCGCCTCCAGGTCGGTCTCGATGTCGGCGAGTACCCCGGGCTTGCGTCGGCTGACGGTGATCAGCCAGCCCACGCCGGCAAGCATGTAGATCAAGAAATAGTACGGGAAGTAGCGCACGGGCACCGGCGGGACGGGATAGAAGCTGCCGACCGTCGGGACGAGTAGGCAGGCCGGCGCGAGCACGAGCACCGCGATGTCCTTACGGGTGATTTCACCGCGGCGGCGCAGGTAGACCGGCGCGGCGATCGAGATCATGAAATACACCAGCAGGAAGCCGAACGCGGCCCGATGGGCCGACATCCTCTGCGGCCACGCGCGAGCGGAGGGCGCGCAGCGCGTAGTGCAGCCGGCACACCACCGTGCCTTCGGTGATGCGAAGATCGGCTGCGATCTGCGCTGTCGTGAGTTCCAGATAATACGCCCGGAAGATCACCGCCCGGTGTGGAGCGGGGGCAGCTGGGCCATCGCGTCGGTGGTCAGCTTCCGGTGATGCTCGGCGACCGTCTCCTGACGGTGTTCTTCGCCGCGCCGCAAGCGTTTCACGGTGCTGCCCCGGTTGCGGGTGGGTCTCGTTCCGCCGGCGGTCATGGGTTCCAACGGTAGGAACGCCTGCTGTCGGCGACGACCAGACGTCCGTTGGGTGGACTTTCGGTCAACGGTCCCCGGCTCCGGGGCGCCTCAGCCAGCAGGGCGCCGATGCGGGAGGCCGCCAGCCGCGTGGCCCCCACCAGCGCCGCCGGCGGGCGCGGGCCGGCCCGGGTCCGCCGCCCGCGGCTGCGCTGACATCGGGAGGCCTGTCACTGTCATCAACGACCGCGCCACCCCGTTTTCATCCAACTGGCCGCCAAACCGCTGGTCGAGGTGGGTTCTCAGCGCCATCACATGCTGTCTCGTTACGCTCGGCCGGGTGCCACCAAGGCTGAATATTCACACGGACCGTTTGCGGGCCAACTCATTTGGTGGTGCGGCGCGCAGGTACGACGCACACCGGCCTCGGTACCCCGGGGCTCTGATCGATGATCTGCCGGCGGGTGGTGCCTGCCGCGTCCTTGATGTCGCCGCCGGTACCGGAATTGCCTCGCAGCAGCTGGCCCAACGCGGCGCCGATGTGCTGGCGGTTGAGCCCGACGCCCACATGGCCGCCATCGCCTGGGAAAAGGGCATCGTCACCGAAGTCGCGACCTTTGAAACGTGGGATCCCGCCGGGCGCACCTTCGACTTGGTGGTGTTCGCGGCGTCGTTTCACTGGGTGGATCCCGCTGTCGCGTTGCCCAAGGTGCGCCGAATCCTGCGGGCGGGTGGCACTCTGGCGCTGCTGTGGAACCGGCTGACACCGGTGCGGCCGACGCGTGATGACTTCGCCCTCATCTACAGCGACTACATGGACGCCGACAGCGCGCCGGCGGACGGCCGCTTCGACGAGATCGGCGCGGCGGTCAGCTCAGCGGGTTTTACCGTCACGCAACGCACGTACCCGCGTGACCTCCACTATTCCGGGCAGCAGTGGCTCGACCACGCATTCACCCACTCTAACCACCTGACGCTGGATGCCGCGGAGGCGAACGAGTTACGCAGGAGGCTGGCCGACCGGATCGGCCCGGATGGCGTGGCGGTCCACGCGGAGGCGCTCGCGGTCCTCGCGGCGCCTTGACGATGCGTCGGTGCCGATCGTGGTTGCGTCAGCCGTCGGCTAGGCGGCAGTGCGGCGACCCGTTTCAGACGAAGATGCAACGGGCGCCCGTGCGCTGATGACGAGGCGTTCGCGTTCGGGTAGTGGCCGACTTTCCGCCAGGAAGCAGGCCACGCTCCCGCCGAAGCTGAGCAGGCCGATCAACCCGGTAGTTGTGGCGGTTCCGGTCTGGGCGAGACCAAAGCCGCCAAGGCATACCGCGAACGCGATCACGGCGGTCACGATGAGGAACAGTCCCGTTGTGCCGACGGCCTCGGCGACTGGGTCGTCCCCGGGGACGGAGTTGCCCTTGGCCATGTTCGTGGCCTACCCGGCAGGTAGGGCCGCTAAACCAGGGCGGGTCGGCCTGCAGCGCCTGCAGCGGTCGCGCCGATCACATCACGGCCAGGATCACGGCCAGCAGAGCGACAAAGCCCACCATGAGAAGAAGATCGTCACGGTTCATGCCACGGCCTCGCCTCATCCGCCTTTTCGGGGAAGTGCCGCAGTGCACGTGGCCGAAGTTGTATCACACAACGCTTCGTCCCGCTGATCAATGATGGCAGCTGCCGGTGGTCGGCGCGCTGCAACGGTGGCGATGGCTCTTCTCACTGGATACTCCTCGATCGCTCGGCAACGTATCCGGTTGTGCCGGTTTCAGACTCGCCGGTCAGATTTCACGGCCTTGGATGGTAGCTGGGCGCACTGAAGACCGGCTGAAGCCCGCCGCCGCGACGGGAATCTTCAGCTGATCATCAGCTGTCGGGTTGCTGGGTGGCGGTGTGTAAGTTTTTCCGGCGGTCCCGTATGGATTCCGTTGGGATTGGTGCCGTCGCGACCCAGATGGTGTAAACCGGTCCAGGTGTGCGAATCGCTCGACCCGGGCTCCGCATGCGGTCTGTCCGGACGTCGTAGTCCGGGCGGCGATGTGATCGCCTCCCTCCGGTTAGCGCACCTGAAATAGGTTGGCCGAGCCGCGGTTTCAGCACAAGATTCGTGGTCGAGTTGCGGGCAGGAGGTTTCACCTCAGTGAAGTCCATGGCCGGTCCGTCCAGGTCGGAACGCCACCGAAACCCATGGCGGCCGACCGTCGTCGGCCGGGCAACGGCGACGTCGCACGAGCCGCCGCCGCAAGCGGGGGACTGGCGCTCGCGGGCGCGGTGCCAGGGGGAGCCAACGGAGATCTTCTTTGCGGCCGACAACGAGAGAGGCGCGCGGCTGCGACGGAAGGAGCGGCACGCGAAGCGCATCTGTCAAGGCTGCGAGGTGCTCGAGCACTGTCGCAACTACGCACTCGACGCAGGCGAACCGTATGGCATATGGGGCGCATTGACACCGACCGAACGACGACATCTGCGAGCCGACGATCCCTGGAGCGGTTTGACCGAGTTATAGACCGCTGGCACTGGGCGCAGGGCTATTGTTCGGCGAGCCGCTTCAGGTTTGCGAATTGCCGGTTCTGCATCACCCAGTGCGACGGCTCCAACAGCACCAGACTGGTGATGGGCTGTAGCCACTTCGGCCGCAGCGCCCAATAACCGCTGACCACCAGCCGGGTGCGGTCGCCGGGCAAACCCTGCAGCTTGAATCCCCAAGTGGAGTCGGTGTAGTACCGCGCCGGGGTAGCGCCGGGTCGAAGGGGCGGCCCTGCAGATCCAGCGACATGCGAAGCCCTAAGAATCGCTCGGGTTCGAGTGCTGCGACTTCCCACCCCACCCGGCCGCTGGGCTCCCCGGCGAAACGGTCGCCCAGGGAAATGGCCTGCCACTCGGGATGAATACGGTCGGCGCTGTGGTGCCCGAAGTTGTCGAGGTGGTCCCAGCTGTACCAGCCGCCTCGATTGGCCCCCATCTGCACCAGCCAGGGCCACACCTGCGATGGTGGCGCATCGATCGTGACGGCCATTGTCGCGCTGCGGGTGCCGCCGGGAATCAGCTCGGCGGTCGGGTACGGGCTGTTCACCTCGTCGTCGGTGGCACCCCAGCGCAGCATGTGTGGCCGCAGCACCGCAAGATACCCGACCGTGAGTCCGGCTATCAGCGGTGCCGAATCGCACCGCAGTGCCGACTTCATCGGTGATTCGACACCTGCCGACCACGACTTGGCCCCTGCCATAACAGTTTTCCTTCCGCCCGACCCCGAGGTGGCACGGCACGACGCGGGTACCAACTGTGCAGGCGAACATCGAATCAGCAGTAGAGCCAAACGGCCCAAGTCGACGCGTAAAAGGTCGTAGACGGCGGATTCCCAGTCAATCAGGGGTTGCGGCGAGGCCGGTGAGCAGACTGCGCACCAGCGCGCTCGCGTCGGTGCGTGCCTGAGCGGGATCATCGGCAGCCGCGATTGTCAGCGACAGCTCGGTGAGCATCCCGTATGCCGCCGCAGCGATCAGTTCAGCCGGGCGTTCGAGGATCACCCCCGCGTCGATGAGCCGGGTCGTCGCGTCAACAAGCAGCGCGGCGAAGTGCTGCCGGTCTAGTTCACGCCAGTGCGGCCAGCCCAGTGCGATCGGACCCTGCAGCAGGACGATCTCGCGATATTCGCGCTGGCAGCACACATCAAGGAACGTCTCCATTCCGGCCACCGCCTGTTGCCACGGGTCGGATTGGGCGGCCACGGCCTCCGCGACGCGCCGCGAGGCGGCGCCCTCTTGTGCCTGAAAGACCGCCTCGAACAGGCCACGCTTGCCGTCGAAGTGGTGATACAGCGCACCGCGGCTCAGCCCGGCCGCCTGCACGAGTTCTTCGGCAGACACCGCGGTGTAGCCACGTTGCACAAACAACTCCAGCCCGGTCTGCATCAGCACCCGCCTGGTGTTTTCGGCGTAGGTCTCGCGAAGCGACTTCACCGCGCCCATGCTCTAGACATAGCATATACATTCTGTATTCTACATACATGACGTATGCCGGTGGATGCCGGTAGTGGATCAGTTCGACGTCGACGTCGTGGTGGTCGGTGCCGGGGTCGCGGGCCTGGTAGCCGCCCGTGACCTGACCCGCAACGGTCATCGGGTGACGGTCCTGGAGGCCCGTGATCGGGTGGGTGGCCGGCTGCTCAACGCGACGCTGCCCGGCGGTGCGCCCATTGAGGTTGGCGGTCAGTGGGTCGGGGCCGGCCAGACCCGGGTTATTGAGCTGGTCGCCGAGCTCGGGCTTTCGCTGTACCCGACGTACGCGCGGGGCCGCCACGTCGTGGAGCTCAACGGCCGGATGATCACCTACACCGGGCGCATCCCACGACTGAATCCGGTGGTGTTGGCCGACATCGCCCAAGGCTCGTGGCGCCTGGGTCGTCTTGCGCGTGCCCTCCCGGCGCCGGGTGACGCGCTGAGCCCATGCGCGGCAATGCTGGATGGTCAGACCTTCGCGACCTTGATCCGCCACCTGCTGTACACCCAGACCGCCCGCGGGTACATACGCTTGATCACCGAGGCAATTTTCGCCGCCGAGCCCGAGGATCTCTCGGCGCTGTGGGCGCTTTCGTATATCGGCGCCGGCGGCGGGCTCGACATTCTCATCAATACCGAGGGCGGCGCGCAGCAGGACCGCGTCGTTGGGGGCTCCCAACAGATCGCCCTGGCCCTTGCGGCCCAGCTCGGCGAGCGAATCAGATTGAACTGCGCAGTTTCGCAACTGGATTGGGACGATTCTGGTATCCGAATACCGCTCCCGGACTCGACGACGCTGTCGGCACGGCGGGCTGTCATCGCCGTCCCGCCGACGCTGAGCGCGCGGATCCGTTACACCCCGGCGTTGCCCGTCGACCGCGAGCAGCTGACCCAACGGATGCCAATGGGGGCGGTGATCAAGACCAATGTCGTCTACAACGAGCCGTTCTGGCGTGACCGCCGTCTGAGCGGCCAGGCCAACAGCGACCGGCGGACGGTCGGCACCGTCTTCGACAACACCCCGCTCCCGGGCAGTCCCGGTGTCCTGGTCGCCTTCATCGAGGGCCGCCACGCTGACGCGGCGCGCCGGCTGTCCCCGTCAGAACGCCGCAGGCAGGTGTTGGCCGACTTGGCTGCCTACTTCGGGCCGGCGGCTGCAGAACCGATCGAATATATCGAACGTGACTGGGCAGCCGAACAATACACCGGCGGCTGCTACGGGGCGTTCACCGCGCCCTCGACGCTGAGCCGATTCGGGGCGGCGCTGCGTACACCGGTGGGACCGCTGCATTGGGCGGGCTCCGAAACCGCCCGCCACTGGACCGGCTACATCGACGGCGCCGTTGAATCCGGGCACCGAACAGCCCACGAGGTCATCGAGACCTTCAACGCCACCACGCCCATCGCCAACACGGAGGACAGCGCATGGCCAAGCCTCATCTAGGCACTCCCTCATGGGCAGCACGCGACCACGGCGCGCTAAGCCCCAGCGAGCAGGCCGGATTTGTGGTTTCCGCGCTCAACCAGCAGATGGCACAAACGACCGCGGAACTGCTCGCGGCGCTGCGGCGTCAAAACCCCTCGCCCATGAGCGCCACTCGCAGCACACCCGACAGCCAGCTCGCCCGCGACGCCTTCGAGCTGGCAGCGAACAACTACACTCCCGGCCTGATTGGCCACTGCCTACGCAGCTGGCAATGGGCCGACCTGTTTGCACAACGTGACGACATCACCTACGACCCCGAGCTGCTCTACGTCAGCGCACTGCTGCACGACATGGCCCTTACCCGCCAGCCCACCCATGGTCACTGCTTTGCCGTCGACGGCGGCCGGTGCGCTCGCGAGCAACTCCTGAGCTGGGGTCAGCCCGATGAGTTCGCCGCGCGCGTTGAAGAGGTCATCGCCTTGCACATGAACATCCATGTGCCGCTGCAACGGGGACCCGAAGCCCACCTGCTTCACGCCGCAACCCATCTCGACGTCGCTGGCACCCGGATGCGCCACATCCCCACCGAGCACCTGCGCACCGTCGTCGCGCAGTATCCGCGTGACGGATTCGCGGCCGAGTTCGGCCAACTGATGCGCACCCAAGCCGCCGCCGCGCCGCGGTCACGCGCTGCACTCGCGTGGCGCACTGGATTGTCGATCCCGTTGAACCACAACCGGCTCGACAAGATATCGGGGTTCGTACCGCCGGTCGGACCCGACGAGCCGGTGGGCAGCCCTGTGCGGCTGCCCACCGGGCTGACCGGCGTGGAGGGAATTCCGCAAGCGTCCGCGACCGAGACACCGGTGCTATTGCTGCACGGGATGATGGGCGGCGCGTGGCAGTTCTCGTGGTTTCAGCGCGCGCTGACCCGTGTGGGATATCGCAGCCTGGCGATCAACTACCGCGCCCACCACGGCAGTCAACCCTCCGCGGCGCTCGGACGCGTCGGCGTGCGCGAATATCTGAAAGACGCCCTGGACGCCTGCGCCTACCTGGGAACCCCGCCGATCGTGGTCGGGCAGTCGATGGGCGGTCTCATCGCGCAGCTCTTGGCCGCCCAGGGGGCCGTGCGCGCCGCGGTGCTGGTGTGCGCGCTGCCACCGGGCGGGGTCCGCTGGAAAGGCGCCCGAAACCCGCGCCGCGCGCTGCGCCACCTACCGGCGGTGCTGACGGGCCGGCCGATCCGACCGCACCGCGGCGAACTTGACGATTTGATCTTCAACCAAATACCCGCCGATCAGCGCCGCGCCTACTTCGCTCGCCAAGTCCCCGAAAGCGGCCGCGCCGCTACCGAGATCGCCTACGGGGCCGTCGATGTGGACGCCGACGCGCTCACATGCCCGGTGCTGTCGATCAGCGCGGCCCACGACCGACTGGTCTACCCCCACGTCGGCGAGGCTCTGGCACACCGCTACCGCGGAGATCACCTGCGGCTAGACGATGCCGGCCACTACGCGCTGGTAGGCGAACCGGGCTGGGAGCATCTCGCTGAGCAGATCATCTCATGGCTCAATAACCGTCGACTCGACACTCCCAAGCGATGAAAACCGTTACCGCCCATCCGATCATCGACACCGTGCTGCAGCGTTACCACGCCCAGCTGGGTAGTCACATCCAGACCTACCGCAACCACGTTTACCGCGGATTGACCTATCACCAACTGCTGTTGGCCACCCCGGTGCCCGACTCTGTCGCGCTGGCCTGGGCCGTGCACGACCTCGGCATCTGGACCGCCGGCACCTTCGACTACCTGACCCCGTCAGCCGATCTGGCATCTACACACGCCAGCGAGTTCGCTGTGACCGAAACCGAATATGTCCGTGCCATGATCACCCACCACCACAAGCTGCGGCCCGCCCACGACCGCATGACCGAGACGTTTCGCATCGCCGACCTGATCGATGTCAGTCGCGGGCTGCTGCGTGGACCCATCGAGCGTTCACGTGTCAAATCCGTTGTCGCCGAACTCCCTTACCTTGGCTTCCACGCTTTCCTTGCCCGCGGTCTGACTCGATACGCCGTGCACCATCCCACACAGCCGCTGCCCATGCTGCGCTGGTAGCCAATTACCGTGGCATCGCCGGACTCGAAATCGCCTGTTGCTGGCCGCCATCCTCGGCCGCAAGCTCGGTACGCGGTCCCCGCATGCTGGCTAGCATGAGCGACACTGACCCGCGCGGAGACGCCGGTGAACTGGAGCAAGCGTGAGCGACCTGCCAACCGGAACGGTGACGCTGCTTTCGCCGACGTCAAGGCCCCAGGTGGCTGTGGCAGACCCAACCCGACGAGATGGCGGTCGCCGCGGCGCGGCTTGACCGCACAGTGTGCGACGTCTGGTTGACCGATCTGGGCACCCATCGGCTGCGTGATCTGCCCCGCCCCGAACGGGTGGTGCAGTTGTGTCACCCTGACCTTCGCAACGAGTTCCCGCCGTTGCGGACCGCGACAACCATTGCTGCCGATTGGTCAATGGCTCCGCACTCAGAATCCCATATGCGGGTCGACGTGCGTGTGCGTCGACGCGTCATTCTCGACCGGAGTGGGGTGTGATAGCGACGTGTCGTGACCGGTGTCGAATACCGAGTGACTCGATGAATCGGTGCCCGACTGGGCCGACGAATCGAATACCGAGTGGTCCGGCGTGTCAGTGACCGCATGGGTCGACGAGCTGATGCCGGAGTGCTCGTCAATCGTCGTCGACGTGTGGTTGGGACTGACCGAGCTGACGCCACTGGTGTGGACGCTACTGTCGGAGCCAGTGATGACCGAGCCGCTGTGTGATGCGGAAGTGACATCGCCACCGGCCGTCGTCGAGCCGCTGTCATGGATGGCATTGCTGTCGCCGACAGAGACGGTCGAACCGTGGCCACCGGCAATTGCACTCTGGTCGACGCTGCTGTGGCCGCTAAGCGCTGCACTCTCGTTGCCGAGGATGTCGCCGTGGCTGCCATCCGCGGCCCCGACTGTTGCGCCACCTGCAGCGTTCACCTGCCCGGCTGAGGCGACGCCACCAGACGGGTCCGTGACTTGAGCGTTGGTGTGGCCGCCCAGCGCGGTGCTCTCATGGCTGAGGAAGTCTGCGCTCCCCCCACCACCGGCTCTGACGGCTGCGCCACTGGTGGCGTTCTCGTGGTCAGTCGGACTGACATCACCGAATGGGCCCGCCGCTTGAGCGTTGGTGTGGCCGCCCAGCGCGGCGCTCTCATTGCCGAGGAAACCGGCTGCTCCGCCACCGCTGGCGGCGGTCTGTGCACTCAGGGTCGCACCGCCCAGCGGGTTCGTCAGGCTGGCGCTCGCGGAGCTGCTCATCGCGGCACCTCCCTGCGCGGCCAGGCCGCCGTAGCTGCCGCCGACCCCGGCCGCTCCGCCACCGCTGGCGGTGACCTGATCACTGAGGGTCGCACCGCCCAGCGGGTTCGTCAGGCCGGCGCTCGCGGAGCTGCTCATCGCGGCACCTCCCTGTTCGGTCAGCCCGCCGCCGTAGTTGCCGCTTACGGCCGCCGCTCCG
>NZ_DATFZD010000073.1:0-12702 GCF_035314665.1 Mycobacterium sp.
TGGGCTATGCCGTGATCGAAACAAACAAGTTCGACGACTGGCGCCGCTTCGCCCGCGACGCCATCGGCATGCACTGCGACGACATGGCACCCGACACGATCCGCTTCCGCCTCGATGCCAACGAATGCCGCATCCTGCTGCAGCGGGGACCCGCCGAAGACGTCATCGCACTCGGCTGGCACCTCGACGACCACGCCACCTTCGACGAGATCAACCGCCGCGTCGCCGACCACGGCGTGCCGGCCGTCGAGGGCAGCGAGGAAGACGCGAAGCTGCGAGGGGTCGAGCGCTTCCTGCGCTTCCCCGGACCCAACGGACTCGCGCAGGAGATCTACACCACCGCCCGCACCGCACCCCTGCCCCTGCACATACCCGGCAGCGGATTCGTCACCGGCGCAGGCGGACTCGGCCACGTGGCGCTCATGACGAAGAAGCCGCAATACGTCCGGGGCTATTACAACCACGTCTTCGATGCGCGTCTGTCCGACTACATCGACGAGACCATCAACAGACTGAAGTTCAAGATCCGCTTCTTGCGGGTCAACGAACGCCACCACTCCGTGGCGATCGCGTCGGTGAATGCGTTGCCCATCAACCCGATTCGCACCCGAATCCAGCATGTCAATGTCCAAGTGGCCACGCTCGACGACATGGTCACGTCCTATCAGCGGGTGAAGGAAATGGGGTTCGAGATGGCTCTTTCGGTGGGTCAGCATACCAACGACAAGGAATTGTCCTACTATGCGATGACACCCTCGGGGTTCGAATGGGAGGTCGGGTGGAACCCGATCGTTGTCAATGAATCCACCTGGGAACCCATCACACACCAGGGCATCAGCATCTGGGGACACACCCCAGAAGGACAGACCGTGATCGACAAGCTCAATCAATTCGCAGTTGCCGCAAAGTCTTTGCTTCGTCATGAAGACATGGTTGCGGCGCTCAGTGCACCGCCGATCGCCGACGACTGACCGGCTCCCGCCGCGGGCAGCCCAGGCAGGCAACCGATTTCGGCGTCTCCGAGTGGTTAGCCGGCCGGTAGTGCGCATCCCATGAGCTGCACTACCGGCCGCTGGCTATGTGAGGACGAGCGCCCGGGTGTACCGGGGGCCGTCGTCCCTTAGAACCGCGGGTCCGGCCGGGAATTGACCCGAGCCACTTTCGATCCCCAGGAGATGAGCTCGGGGCTCGCGTCGTCGTTGGGGATCTGGCATTCGATCAGGACCGGGCCGCCCTTGTGGGCGCGGGCTTTGCCGATCGCATCGGCCAGTTCGGCGGCGGTGGTTGCCGTCAGCCCTATGCCGCCGCCGTCTTCGGCGTTGAAAACGTCGACCAGTCCGGCGTAATCCCAGTTCTTGTAGTAGTTGTACGGACCGTCGTGGATCGCCGACTCGATCACATACCCGCGGTTGTTGACCAAGAAAATCAGGACCTCTTGGCGGTGGCGGATCATGTTGGACACTTCCTGGGCGGTCAGCTGGAAGGACCCATCGCCGATTACTGAGACCAGGCGGCGGTCAGGCTCGAGGCCCATCGCATAACCGAAGCTGGCGGGCACGGACCAGCCGATGGAGCCCCACTGCATCTCGATTTCGAACCTCGCGCTGCCGGGCAGCCGCGTGTACATGCCGTTGAGCCACGAATCACCGGTTTCCACCAACAGGGTGGTCTTGGAGTCGAGGTCCTCCTCGATCTGACGCCACAGCTCGACCCGGCTCAGCGGAGCCGCGGGGTCGGCAGCCTCGCGGCGCGCCACCGAAGTCGTACCCCTGAGACGTTTGTACTGGGTCAGCGTCGCGTCGTTCGCCTGGACCTTCTTGGCAAGGTCGGACAGGAAGTCGGCCAGCGCGACGCCGGTGTATTCGGTGTCGCCGAACCGCACTCCCTGGGCCGTGGCGTTGATCAATCGCTGCCGCGGTGGCTCCGCGCTCCAGCCCACTGTCGTGTAGTCGTTGAACACCGGCCCGGCGGCCACGATGAGGTCGGACCAGTCGACGATGGCTTGGCACTGCGGGCTGCTGACCTCACCCCAGTAGATGCCCGCGTATTGCGGGTGGTCTTCGGGGAAGAAGCCCTTGGCGTTGGGCATGACCGCCACCGCGCAGCCGAGTGCTTCGGCCAGTTCACGGAACGCCTCGATGGCGCCATAGGGCCGCAGGTGAGCACCGGCCAGCAGAATCGGCTTTTTGGCATCCGCGATGAGGTCGGTGGCCCGACTGACGGCATCCGCCAGCATCCGCGCGTTGCTTACCTGCCCCGGCTGCAGCGTGGAGAATGGGGCCGGCGGAGAGCATGGTGCGGCCGACAGGTTGCACGGAATCTCGATGTAGGCGGGCTTGCGCTCGCGCAACGCGGTGCTGATCGCCTCATCGATCAGGGCGGGCGCGTTGGCTGGGTGCTGTATCCGGACCGCCACGCACGTCACCTGCCGAAACACCTCGTACTGAGCGGTGAAGTCGTGGGAACCCACCGTGTGGTGCAGGATGTGATTCTCACCTGCGTCGTTGGTGTTGGGGCTGGATGACACCATGATCACCGGCAGCCGTTCGGCGGCGGCGCCGGCCACACCGTTCAGCGCGGAATACGCGCCGACGTTGAAGGTGGTGAGCACGGCCCCGGCGCCGTTGACCCGGGCGTAGCCCTCGGCGGCATAGGCGGCGTTGAGCTCGTTGCAACACCCGATCTGCTCGACGTTCTTGTTCTCCAGCAGCTCATCGAGCAGGACAAGGTTGTAGTCCCCGGGGACCATGAAATAATGCTTCAGCCCGATCTGCTCGAACCGGGTCGCGAGGTATTTCCCCACGGTGAAGTCAGCCATGATTGTTGTGTTCCTCCTGCTTTGGGTCATCGACTTGGGCGATGATCACTCGGGTGCGTCGATCGGGACGACGTTGATCAGCTTCTTGTTGACGAATTCCTGGATGCCGAGGCTGGATAGTTCGTGCCCGTAGCCCGACAGCTTCACACCGCCGAACGGCAGGTCCGGCTTGGTCCACGTCGGGTGGTTGACGAACACCATGCCGGTCTCGATCCGCTTGGCTACCTCGACCCCGCGGTCGATGTCCTCGGTGAACACCGAACCGCCGAGCCCGAAGTGCGAGTCGTTGGCCAGCCGCACGGCATCGTCCTCGCTGGTCGCCCTGAAGAAGAGCGCCACTGGGCCGAAGAACTCCTGGTAGTACGCGGGGTTGTCCGGGGTCAGGTCGGTCAGGATGGTCGGCTGCACGAACGCGCCCGTGGTGGGCACCGGCTCGCCCAGTGGGATGGCCGTTGCGCCGGCTTCCACTGCCGCCTTGATCTTTTCGTGCAACTCGTCGGCGGCAACCTGACTCGACATGGGCGGCAGTGTGGTCGCCGCGTCAAACGGATCACCGGCTTGCAGGGCGGCCAGCGCGGCCTTGAACTTCTCCAAGAACTCGTCGGCGATTTCCTCCGCGACGATGATCCGCTTGGAGGCCACGCAGCATTGCCCGCCGTTGTTCATCCGGCCCCACACCGCCCAACGGACCGTCTTGTCCAGGTCGGCGTCGTCCAGCGCGATCAGTGCGTCCGAGCCGCCCAGCTCCATGGTGGACTTCTTGAGGTTCTTGCCGGCCCGCGCCGCGACGACAGAGCCGGCGCCCTCGCTGCCGGTCAGCGACACACCGCGCACCCGCGGGTCGTCGAGCAGCATGTTGATCTGATCCTTGGTGGCGAAGAGGTTGGTGTAGGCGCCCTCGGGGGCACCTGCCTCCAGCAGCAGTTGCTCGAAGGCGGCGGCCGCCTGCGGGACGTTGGAGGCGTGCTTGACCATGACCACATTGCCGGCCATCAGGTTCGGGGCCGCCACCCGCGCCAGCTGGTACAAGGGGAAGTTCCACGGCTGCACACCCAGGATCACCCCGAGCGGGGCGCTGATGAGCATTGCGTCGTCGTTGGCGCTGACCGTGTTGATGCGCTCGGGCGCCAGGAACTTCTCGGCGTTCTCCGCGTAGTAGTTGAAGATGTCTGCGCTCAGCGCAACTTCGCCCAAGCTCTCCGTGTAGAGCTTGCCCATCTCCAGCGTCAGCAGGCGGGCGAACTCATCGGGCCGCTCGGTGAGGATGGCTGCGGCACGGCGGCACACTGCGGCGCGCTCGGCGTACGACATCTGGCTCCAGGACTCAAAGGTCTTCTGCGCCTGCGCAAGAAGGTTCATCGCCTCCGCATCGGTCAGGTCGTCAAAAGTAGCCACGACCTGGTTGTTGTACGGGTTAACAGTATGGTATGCCATGATCTTTGCTCCATCTGTTTGTCACGCGGCTCTTCAGCCGCTGCTTGGGCGTCTTGCATTCGTTCCTGAACATCGCTCGTGCAAGCGATTCCGCGCAGGTGGGTCGCTGACGCGGTGTTGTTTTTCAGCATCCGGGTTCGGCGACAGCATGTCGTTACCGCCACCGCCAAACGGGCATACCTGCCAGCAGGTAAAAGTGCCCGGATTGGCGATCTTCGGGCGAATCGTCAGATGCTCTGGCTCACAAAATATTTCACGTTTCAGTTGATGCGGGTGAGTCTATCTGCATGCCTGCGCCGTTGGCCTTCTGGTGGAGTGACGGACCGTGAAATTCCAGCTAGCCGGTACACAGGATTGTGGGTGGCATGAAGCTGTTCACCGCCGAAGATGCCGACAATGGTGGCAGAGCGTTTCGAGCCCGACAGCAGGTCACCAAGAGGAAACGCGATTCAAGCGAAGGACAACGAGGACGTGAAGAACCTCAGAATTGCTCGGTCGGTAGCCACCGTGCTAGCTGTGGCGAGTGTCGGCTTGTCCGCCCTGCTGGTGCCTCCGGCGGCCGTGAACTTGGCCGACTGTCCTACGGGTTGGTACTGGGACAACGCGAGGCAAAACTGCCTCCCGCCTGGGTTGCCGAAGGATCCGCCCAACGGATGCCTTACCGGGGACGGCACGCATTTCAACGGCACCATCTGCGTCAATTAGCAACTGGCTAATCACTTCTGGGAATCAGCGATGCACATTGCAACTGTCGCCTTATCCACTCTTCTGGCTGTGGAGTTCGCATTCACGGGGATCATCAAGATCCTCGGCACCGGCACCGCACGCACCAATGCCGCGCATCTCGGCATTAGCTTGCGGCTCAGCCGCCTGATCGGTATCGCTGAACTCGCCGCTGTGGTGGGCCTGCTAGCCGGAATCGCCGTCAAACCTGTTGCCATCCTGACTGCCGCCGCGGTCCTAATCCTGATGGCCGGCGCCCTTGGTTACCACCTCAAGGCGCACGACAAGGGCGCCGTTCTACTTCCCGCAGCGATCACCGGACTGGCAGCCGCCGCCTTGGTGCTACTCACCATCGTGGCGTAAGACCACATCGTCCCAAACCTGAACCGATCCGGTCTGAGGATGATGCCGGGTTGGAAACGTTGTTTCGCAACGGAATTAGAGTTAAGGGCAGGCGCTTATGGCCGACCAAGCGGGCGGCCACGGCATCGGTGCGTCGCGGCGGCCCCGCGAGGTAGCAATGAGAACGCCCAAGCGCCACTGACGGAGTAGTGTTGCCGCAATAAATCCTGGGCGCTTGGCTGGATGAGGACGGTGGTTGCTGGTGGGCGATCGCCATCGCGCCGCGGACGCGTCGACGTCGTTGTGTGGGCGGCGACGCGAATGTGCGGCGCTGGATGGGCTGCTGGCTCGGGTGCGTGGTGGGCGCAGCGGCGTGCTGGTGTTGCGCGGGGAGGCGGGGATCGGCAAGTCGGCGCTGCTGGGTTATCTGACCGAGCAGGCGGCGGGCTTCGGGGTGGCGCGGTGCATGGGCGTCGAGTCGGAGATGGAGTTGGCCTTCACTGGGCTACATGACCTTTGCAAACCGATGCTCTCGTGCCTGGACGCGTTGGTTGAACCTCAGCGTGAGGCGCTCAGCGCGGCACTGGGTTTGGCGTCCGGGGAGCCGCCGGAATCGTTTTTGGTGGCGCTGGCGGCGCTGAACCTGTTGGCGCAGGCCGCCGAGGAGCGGCCGCTGCTGTGCATCGTCGATGACGTGCAGTGGTTGGATCAGGCCACCGCTCAGGTGCTGGGGTTTGTGGGGCGGCGGTTGCTGGCCGAGCCGGTGGGGCTGGTCTTTGCCGCCCGAACGACGGCGGCGTCGGAGGATCCGCTGGCGGGGTTGCCGGATCTGCGGTTGTCCGGGCTGGATGAGCAGTCGGCTCGCGCGCTGCTGGCATCGGTGACCACCGCCCGCCTCGATGAGAGCGTGCGTCGACGCATTCTGGAGGAAGCGCACGGAAACCCGCTGGCTTTACGGGAATTGGGCGTGGTGGATTTCGCGGGCGGGTTCGCGATGCCCGACAGCGGCAGCGTTCCGCGCCGTATCGAGGATCAGTATTTGACGCGGCTGCGCGGGTTGCCGCGGGGAACCCAGCGGCTGGTGTTGGTGGCCGCGGCCGATCCGGTCGGGGATCCGGCGCTGCTGGCGCGTGCGGCTCACGCGCTGGACCTGGATGTGGGCGCGCTGGAGCTGGCGGTCGATGCCGGGCTGCTGGACATCGGTGCGGGGGTGCGGTTTCGGCATCCGTTGCTGCGCTCGGCGGTGTATCGGGCCGCCGAGGTCGACGAGCAGCGGGCCGCGCACGCCGCGCTCGCGGAAGCGACCGACCCGCAGCTGGATCCGGATCGGCGGGCCTGGCATCGCGCCTCCGCGGCGGGTGCTGCCGATGAGGAGTTGGCCGCCGAGCTGATCGGGTCGGCCGATCGCGCGGCGCGCCGCGGCGGGGTGGCGGCGGCGGCGGCGTTTTGGGAACGCGCGGTGGCGCTGACCCCCGATCCGGGCCGGCGCGCGGCTCGCGCACTGGTTGCGGCCGAAGCCAAATACGCTGCCGGCGATTTCGCGGCCACCGGGAAACTGTTGGCAGCGGCCGACATTGGTGCCCTCGACGAGCACGGCCATGCGCGGGTCGAGCTCATGCGCGCGCGGATCGCCTTCAAGCTCAACCGCGGCGCCGATGCGCCATCACTTCTACTACACGCCGCGCAGCGCCTGCAGCCGCTGGATGCCGAGCTGGCGCGGCAGACCCTTCTGGAAGCACTCCTGGCCGCCATCTACGTCGGGCGCCTGGCGGATGGGTGCGGCCTAGCGGAGGTGGCGCGGGGGGCGAAATCCGTGCCGTTGGACCCTGAGCCGCTGCCGCATCCGCACATGCTGGTGCGCGGGCTTGCGGTACGGGCGCTCGACGGCTATGTCGCCGCCGCGCCGCTCCTCAAAGACGCGCTGCGCCAATACCTTGCCCAGCCACGGGAGCTGGATGTGCTGTGCCACCCGTACTGCGTAGTGGCTGCCGAGCTATGGGACGAGGAGGCCTGGTTTGATATTGCCAACGGTCAAGTACAGCTCGCGCGCTCCAGCGGCACCCTGAGTCGGCTTGTCGAAGCCCTCAACGGGCTGGCGGTGTTCAGCATCCATGTGGGCGAGCTCGCCCAAGCGGAGGCGCTGATATCGGAGGAGAAAAACATCCAACTGGGAATCACAGAACCCCTTACCTCTTACGCCGCGGTGCTGCTGGCGGCGTGGCGCGGAGACGCACCGCGCACAGCGGACTTCATCGATCAGATGATTGTCAGTGCGTCCAGCCGGGGTGAGGGCATGGCATTGACCTTCGTGGAGTATGCCCAGGCGGTGCTGTATAACGGCCTGGCCGACTATGAGCTGGCCGCTGTGGCGGCGCACAGCGCCAGCAGCGACGACAGGTTGCTCATACCGCATTGGCCGCTGCCCGAACTGGTGGAGGCTGCGATGCGAAGCGGGCAGCCGGCGCGTGCCGCCGCGGCGTGTGAGCGGTTGTCGGCGATGGCCGCGGCCAGCGGGACCGACAGCGCCCGTGGTGCGGCGGCGCTTGCGCGGGCACTGGTGGCCGACGGCGATATGGCCGAAGACCTCTACCGGGAGGCCATCGAGCTGCTCAGTCACACCCGGATGGCGTCCCACCTCGCGCGGGCGCGGCTATGTTACGGCGAGTGGCTGCGGTGCAACAATCGTCGCGCCGAGGCGAGCACACAGTTACGGGCCGCGTTTGACGCGTTTTCGGCCATGGGCGCCAACGCTTTTGCCGACCGCGCCCGCCGCGAGCTGGACGCGAGCGGGGAACAAGTACGCTCCCGACGTGACCTTCCAAGCGCCGAATTCACGCCGCAAGAGCATCAAATCGTCCAGCTCGCGCGGACACGGCGGACCAACCCAGAGATCGGCGCCGAACTGTTCCTGAGCGCACGCACCGTGGAATGGCATCTACGCAACATCTTCACCAAGCTCGGCATCAGCTCACGCCACGAACTCGACGCCGCCCTCACCCGCCGCGATCACCCACTCGCCGTGGCCACGGGAGACCGATAACCCGCTTACCATCGCGCATCAGCGGTTTCAGGCACGCGGCTGGCCGTAGACACAGCGGAGTCGAATTGGGCTGCGCCCCAGGACGAGCCGCCACGGGAATGTCCGCCGGATCCTCCGCGAGTGGTAAAGGGTATTGGTGGCGAAAACCGCTCGCACGTACGTAAACTGCGTTGCGGCTCAACGCATCTCTGCTCATCCGCGGTCGGCGGCCGGGGCCAGGCGGGCCACCCCGCGCAGGATCCACGGTGTCCGCCGGGCCATGACCTCCACGGCGCGATCCGACCGGCGCATCGCGGTGCGAGGGCCGGGGGTTGGCATTGACGCCAGTGCAGCCTCAGCCGTTCCCGCCCGCGCACCGCGCCGGTCGACCGCCAGCAGTTGCCAAGTGCCGGGCACTCCTCGCAGCTCGACGCTGCCGCGGTCGTCAAAGCCCGTGCCCGAGCCGATGACGAGGTCACGCACGGTGCGGGAGACGAGGATTTCGCCAGCGCCGGCATGCCCGAGTATCCGCGCGGCGACGTGTACGGCGATTCCGCCTATGTCCGCGTCGAGCAGTTCGCACTCGCCCGTATGGATGGCGGAGCGGATCCGGATGCCCAATGTCTCGGCGTCAGCGCGCAACGCCTCGGCGCAGCGGATGGCCTGCGTCGGGCCGTCGAACGTGGCGAGGTGGCCGTCGCCGGTGTTCTTGACCACCGTGCCTTCGAACCGTTGCGTGAGCTCGCTCGTGATTTCATCAAAGCGGTGCAGTACCGCACGCCACCGCTCGTCGCCCGCCGCCGCGGCGTGCTGTGTCGATTCGACCATGTCGGTGAACAACACGGTGCGCAGGGCGCGACGTGACTGTGGCGGCGCTGCATGGCTGCCGGTGAGGAACTCCTCGATCCGCTTTGTGGTCCTGTCGGAATCGGTGAACCAGGGCGCATGGTCCACGCCCTCGACCTCAAGCATCTGCGCCCCAGAGATGTGGTCGGCGAGGTATCGGCCATCCTGCACCGGCACCCCGGGGTCTCCGCGGGCATGGACGATGAGGGTTGGGATGGTGATCGTCGGCAGGATCGGCCGCACGTCGATCCCGAACGACGCTTCGACTGTGGCCCGTGCCATTCCGGGGCTCGCGCACATCCGCTCCAACATTCCGAGCTGGCGGATCGACCGAACCGACGGCACCAGACACTTGAGTGCCCTACCGTCGCCCCAATCTGAGCGGACAGCGTCGCCGAATTCCTGCCAGCGTACGATCTGCTGCGTCGACGGCGTGTAGTCCTCACCCAGTTCGCGAAGGATACGCGCCCGGACCTCGTCCGGGCCGCGATCTAAGTCGTCCCATTCAAGACCGCCTAAGTAGGCGTACGTGCCGTGGAGGATCAACGCCCGCGTTCGCTCCGGTCGTCGTGCCGCCAAGACAATGGCGGCCGGGCCACCCTCGCTCAAAGCGAAGAGGACGGCCTTTCCGAAGCCAACGGCGTCCATGACGGCCTCGATCTCGGCCGCTCGATCATCCACCGAGCGAACCTTCGGGACCGGGTCCGACAACCCGACCCCGGCCTTATCGAACATCACGACACGACAGAAGGTGCCGAGACGCTCGAAGAACGCCTTGAATTCGGGCAGCGTCCAAAACAGCTCGACGTGGCTGACGAACGCCCCGACGAAGACGAGCTCAACGGGCCCGTCGCCGAACACCTGATACGCCAGGCTCAGATCGCCGCAGGATGCGTACGACGTTTCCGCCACCGCATGAGCGTACTGCGGCCGGGCGCTAGCCGTCGCCGTGTCCAGTGCATCGCGCCCGGGCGTACGACAACGCGGCCATTTCCGCCTTCCTAGAAGTCTGCCGGGCGCTGATCCTCGGCCGCTGTGCAGTAGCAGGGTCAGGCGGCCAGGCGGGCAGGTCACCAGTCAGGCTGATGATCAGGTCGAAGGCGAGGCCCGCCGTCACGTTTGCAGTATGAGGAAAAATGTCGCCGCGCGATATCCGGAAATTCAAAAAGCAACGGCAGGGGCTTTGCTGAAGGTCCGAACGATACATACTGAACAGATGTCGCCCGGACGTCGGCGCTTTGCCCGCACATCAACGGCAGCGCGCCTATATGCATTGGTGAGGCCGTCGGCACTTGCGACGCCCGGCATTGCGTTTACCGTTGCGGCGGGGTTTCTGGTAGTCGAAGCCGTGCTGGTCGGTCTTCTGAAACAGGTGGACCCGCAAGACCCGGTCGGCATCGTCTATGCGGTTCTGATGGGTCTAGCCCTGGTGGGCAACTTCATCGCCGGTATCGTCGCAGCGGCCGCGGCAAGCGAGGATCGCCGCCGCGAGGCCGAGTTGTCGGCCGAACTGGCTCACTTGGTGCTGCGCGCAGGCGGTCTGCCGTCCGCCGCCGACGAAGTGGGCCGGCATCTTGCTGCTGCCTTGAACTTGCGGTTCGCGTCCGTGCAGTTGACGGATGCGACCGGCGAACACCGGCCCGGGGCAATTCCGCTTCATGACCACGACCTGGTACTGGGCGTAGTCGAGGTGCCCGACGATCTGCCACGCACGACGCGTCAACGCCTGCTCCGAGTGGTGCCGACCCTGGAAGCCTTGCTTGCCACCGCCCGTGACCGCGAGAACGTCAGCAACAGATTGATCGAAAGCCGTCAAAGACTGGAACAGTTCTTCGACCTGACCTCCGACCTCATGGTCATTTCCGATCAGGACAAATTGCTCCAGGTCAACCCGGCCTTCGTAGAAGCGCTGGGCTACACGGTGGACGACTTGGCGCCCGCCCTTTTCGAATTGGTGCCGCGGGAAGTCATGGATCGGCTGCGCGACCCGATCAACGAACCGGTCGATGACCGCGGACCCATTCGTTTCGAAAATCGGGCCACCACCCGCGATGGTTCTTCGCGATGGATCGAATGGAGCGTCGCGCCGCACCAAGGATTGTTTTATGCCGTCGGCCGCGATGTCACCGGGCAACGCGAAGAAGAAGAGCAGCTCCGCGAAACCCGGACCATGCTCGAGGCCAGCCGCGACACGCTGCGTGAGCTTGCCGAGCATCAGGCGGGGTTGCGGCGGGTGGCAACCCTGGTTGCACGTGGGGCCAATCCGGTGGAGGTGTTCGATGCCGTCTACTACGAAATGGCGAGATGCATGCACGTGACGGATGCTCAGCTGTCCCGCTACGAAGACGACAAGACGGCCACCATCCTCACCGCCCGGCACGAGCCGGGGATGCAGGACCTCTCCACTGGCACCCGCCTGACACTGGCGGACGACGAACTCCTGTCGAAGGTGTTGAGCACCGGCCAATCCGCCCGCCAAGGATCCGCCATCCGTACCGCACTTGGCGTTCCGGTCATTGTCGATGGCCAGATCTGGGGGGTGGTTTCGGCCGGCTCCGCGGAGCGGGAACCGCTGTCGTCCGATTCCGAGGCGCGCATCGCAGACTTCGCCGATCTGATCGCGACCGCGATCGCCAATACCGCGGCGCGCGAGCAACTGGATACCAGCCGGGAGCGCCTGCGTGCCAGCCGCGATCGCCTGCGTCAGCTCGCCCGGCATCAGACGGCGTTGCGCCGGGTGGCCGAACTGGTCGCCCGCGAGGCGGAGCCTGCCGAGGTGTTCAACGCGGTGGCCGAGGAGATGGCCAGTTGTCTGGACGCCTACAACGCAACGGTGGCCCGCTACGACGGCGATGCCATCGTCATTGCCGCTCTTGGACGCGTGGACCTTGAGATGCCGAACCCGCCGGCCGTCGGTGAGCGGTTCCCGCTGGACGGCGACCACGTCGCCGTGACGGTTCGGCGCACCGGCCGGCCCGCTCGGATGGACAGCCACGAGCATGCGGCGGGTGTTTCGGCCGCGCGCATCCGCAAGATGGGCATCGCATCCATGGTCGCGGTCCCGATCATGGTCGGGGCAGAGTTGTGGGGCGTGGCTGCCGTGGCCTCGCGGGGCGAGCCGCTGCCGGACGACACAGAGGTAGGCATCGCAGACTTCGCCGATCTGGTGGCAACCGCGATCGCCAATGCGGCGGCGCGCGAACAGCTGAATGCCAGCCGCGACAGCCTGCGTCAGCTGGCTCGACAGCAGACGGCATTGCGCCGGGTGGCCGAACTGGTCGCCCGCGAGGCGGAGCCGGCGGCGGTGTTCAACGCGGTGGCCGAGGAGATGGCCAGTTGCCTGGACGCCTACAACGCGACGGTGATCCGCCACGACGGCGACTTCCTCGTCATAGAGGCTATTGCAGCCCTGAACCAAGACCTGCCAAGCCCGCCGGCAGTTGGCGCGCGGTTACCGCTGGATGGCGACCACATCGCCCCAATGATTCTGCGCACCGGCCGGCCCGCCCGGATGGACAGC
>NZ_DATFZD010000074.1:0-7596 GCF_035314665.1 Mycobacterium sp.
GGCGGTGACCGCCTTGTCGGCGGCGAGCGCTTCCTCGGCCAGCGCCGCCCAGGCTACCGAGGCCGACGGATGCGCGGCGGCGACGACGGCCGGGTTCTCGTTGGCCAGCAGTGCGGCCTCGGCCTCGGGATCGCCAGGCAATAAGACCGGATCCGGTCCCAGAAGATCACGCATGGGCGTCATGCGGCTATTGTGCCGTGCGATGCCGCCGCACCAAACCCGGTGCCGAGTCGCTAGGCTGCAATACGTATTTCGACAGCGAAGAGGACAGCAGCGCTTATGCCGAATCCCTCAGGGCCAGACCGCGACCACAGGTCGAATGCGCCGGGGTTCGATCCAGACGCCGACGATCGAGGTGACGCGACCGACCCGGCGGAATCCGACGCTGATACCACCGAACACGTCGCGGGTTCGGACGACGATCCCACCGAGAGCTATCGGACCGACCCGCCGACCGAGGTGATGGCCGCGTCCGAGGACGAGCCGCGGGCGCCCAAACCGCGCAGCCCGCGGGGTGAGCGTCGGTTCACTGCCCCCGGGTTCGACGCCAAAGAGACGGCGGTCATCAACGCCGCCACCGAGCCCGCCACCGAGATCTTCGACGCCGGCCATCCACCGTCTGCGGCGACCGGAGCACGGCCCAGAACCGCGATGCCGCAACTGATTCCACCTCGGCTGGGCGCCAAGCTGCGACCGTCGACCCAGCGCAGCTGGGGATGGGTGCTGGCATTGATTCTGATCATCCTGGCGTTGGCCGCCGTCGCGGTGCTGGGCACGGTGCTGATGACCCGAAGCAACAAAAAAGCGAACGCCTCACAAGAAGACCAGGTCCGCAGCACCATCCAGAGCTTCGATGTCGCGTTGCAGAACGGCGATCTGTCCGCGCTGCGCAGCATCACCTGCGGCACCATGCGCGACGACTACGTCAACTACAACGAGCGGGAATGGAACGACACCTATCGTCGGGTCGCGGCGGCCAAACAGTATCCGGTGGTGGCCAACATCGACCAGGTGGTCGTCAACGGAAACCACGCGGAGGCCAATGTGACCGCGTTCATGGCCTACGCCCCGCAGGTGCGCTCGACGCGCAGCTTCGACCTGCAGTACCGCGACGACAAGTGGAAGATCTGCGAGGCCAGCACGGGTTGAGCCGAGCCGGCAGCTTTACCCCGCGGTGACGGACTTGCCGGCGCAGTGCAGGTCGTTGCACGCCTCGATGACCCGCTCGGTCATGCCCGCTTCGGCCTTCTTGAGGTAGCTGCGCGGGTCGTACGCCTTCTTGCTGCCCACGTCGCCGTCGACCTTGAGCACGCCGTCGTAATTGCTGAACATGTGACCGGCGAGGGGGCGGGTGAACGCGTACTGGGTGTCGGTGTCGACGTTCATCTTCACCACGCCGTAACCCAGCGCCTCTTCGATCTCCGACTTCGCCGAACCCGAACCGCCGTGGAACACGAAGTCGAACGGTTTGGCGTCGTCGGACAGCCCGAGCTTGGTCGCCGCCACCTTCTGACCCTGGGCCAGGATGTCGGGGCGAAGCTTGACGTTGCCGGGCTTGTAGACGCCGTGCACGTTGCCGAACGTCGCGGCCAGCAGGTAGTGGCCGTGCTCGCCGTGGCCCAGCGCATCAATGGTCTTCTCGAAGTCGTCCGGGGTGGTGTACAGCTTGTCGTCGATCGCGCCGACGACGCCGTCCTCCTCGCCCCCCACGACGCCGATCTCGACCTCGAGAATGATCTTGGCGGCCGCGGCCGCCTTGAGCAGCTCCTGCGCGATCTTCAGGTTCTCGTCGATCGGCACCGCGGACCCGTCCCACATGTGCGACTGGAACAGCGGGTTCTTGCCGGCCGCGACCCGCCTGGCCGAGATCTCCAGCAACGGACGAACATAGGTGTCCAGCTTGTCCTTGGGGCAGTGGTCGGTGTGCAGGGCGACGTTGATCGGGTACTTGTCGGCGACGACGCGGACGAACTTCGCCAGCGCCACCGCGCCGGTGACCATGTCCTTGATGCCCAGGCCGGAGGCGAACTCCGCGCCACCCGTCGAGAACTGGATGATGCCGTCGCTGCCCGCGTCGGCAAATCCTTTGAGAGCGGCGTTGATGGTCTCTGAGGACGTGCAGTTGATGGCCGGGAAGGCGTACGAGTTTTCCTTGGCACGTCGCAGCATCTCGGCGTAGACCTCTGGTGTTGCGATGGGCATGAAACTTCCTTCCTGAAGAGTGCCATCAGTATCCAACAACAGATTCTCGTTCACAGCCCCGCCGGCCCCGCAACCTACGCCGGTTAAGGAGCTGTTGAATTTCGCCGGTATCTTGGAACACCGTGAGTATTGCCGTGATGGCCATGCCGAACATCCTCGACCCGATGTACTGGATCGGTCCTCAGGGCTTGTTCGCGTCGGCCGTGCTGCCGACGATCCTGGTCATCGTCTTCGTCGAGACAGGGCTGCTGTTCCCGCTGCTGCCCGGCGAGTCGCTGCTGTTCACCGGTGGGTTGCTGGCCGCCCACGGCACACCCAACATCTGGGTGCTGGCGCCGTGCGTGGCGCTGGTCGCAGTGCTCGGCGACCAGACGGGGTACTTCATCGGGCGCCGGATCGGACCCGCGCTGTTCAAGAAGGAGGACTCGCGCTTCTTCAAGCAGCACCATGTGACCGAGTCGCACGCGTTCTTCGAGAAATACGGGCCCGCGGCAATCATCCTGGCCCGGTTCATGCCGTTCATCCGGACATTCACACCGGTGGTCGCCGGGGTGTCGTACATGCGCTATCCGGTGTACCTGGCGTTCGACATCGTGGGCGGCGTGCTCTGGGGTGGCGGCGCGACGCTCGCCGGCTACTTCCTGGGCAACGTGCCGTTCATCCACCAAAACCTGGAGAAGATCGTCCTGGTGATCTTGTTCGTGTCGATGCTGCCGGCTTTCATCTCGGCGGGACGCGCTTACCGCAAGCGCCGCCGTGAGCCCGACCAGGAACCCGAACGACAGCCCGTCGCCGATTGAACGCGCGTTAGACCGCGACCTTGAAGTCGCAGCCAGTCTTGGCGCGGACGTCGGCGACGGTCACCCCGGGGTGCAATTCGGTCAGCGTGAGTCCGTGTTCCGGGTCGACGTCGAAGACGCACAGGTCGGTGATGATCATGCTCACCACGCCCTTGCCGGTGATGGGCAGCGTGCACTGCTTGAGGATTTTCGGGGTGCCGTCCTTCGCGGTGTGATCCATGACGACGATCACTCGCTTGACGCCCGACACCAAATCCATTGCGCCGCCGGGCCCTTTGACCATCTTGCCCGGCACCATCCAGTTGGCCAGGTCGCCGTTCTCGGCAACCTCCAGGCCGCCCAGGATGGACAGGTCGATGTGGCCGCCGCGGATCATCGCAAACGAGTCGGCGCTGCTGAAAAAGCTTGACCCGGGAAGGCTGGTGACGGTCTGCTTGCCGGCGTTGACGAGATCGGCGTCGACGGCGTCTTCGGTCGGGTAGGAGCCGATGCCCAGCAGGCCGTTCTCCGACTGCAGCGTCACGCTGATGTCGTCGGGAATGAAGTTGGCCACCAACGTCGGAATGCCGATGCCCAGGTTCACGTAGTAGCCGTCGCGCAGTTCCTGAGCGGCGCGCTGGGCCATCCGCTCGCGAATCGGGCTGTCGTGCTTTAGCGCAGCACCGCTGCTGGTGGTGCGGAATTCGATGCGCTTCTCGTAGTTGCGGCCTTCGATGATCCGGTCCACATAGATGCCCGAGGTATGGATCAGGTCGGGGTCCAGCTCGCCGACCTCGACCAGTTCCTCCACCTCGGCCACGGTCACCGCGCCACAGGTGGCGATCATCGGGTTGAAGTTGCGTGCCGTCTTCCGGTAGACCAGGTTGCCCGCGGTGTCCCCCTTCCACGCCTTGACGATCGCCACGTCGGCCCGAATGCCTTCTTCCAGAACGTATTCGGTGCCGTCGAAGACCCTGGTGTCCTTGCCTTCGGCAAGATTGGTGCCGTAGGCAGTGCGGGTGTAGAAGCCGGGAATGCCTGCCCCGCCGGCGCGTAACTTCTCGGCGAGCGTGCCCTGCGGCGTCAGGACGAGGTCCAGTTCGCCCGCCAGCACCTGGCGCTCGGATTCCTTGTTCTCGCCGACGTAAGACGCGATGACCTTTTTCACCTGCCGCGCCTTCAGCAGCAGGCCCATGCCGAAATCGTCTACGCCGGCGTTGTTTCCGACGATGGTGAGGTCTTTGACGCCGCTGTTTACCAGAGCCTGGATCAGGTTCTCCGGGATGCCGCAAAGGCCGAATCCGCCGGCGGCGATCGTCATGCCGTCCTTCAGCAGGCCGCGCAGCGCCGACTGGGCGTCGGGGTGGACTTTACTCATCAGTGGTCCTCTCGTCGTTGGTCACTGCGTGCGCGGCCTCCATCAGCATCCAACCGGATAGTTGCACTGACAGATCGCGCTCGGGAATCTCCGACTCGGTGACTGCGCCCGCGACGAACTCGGCCTGCTGCCCGCCGGCCGTGGGCAGCTCGGCGGGGCGATCCCAGAACGGACCGAACAATGGCAGCCCTTGCACCGATTGCCGGTTGTCCCACGCCGATTCTGCCGATGCCAGCACGATTTCGCGGGCGGTTTCGCGGGCGGCCGCATCCGCGGCGGACTCCCCCGGCAACGTCGTGGCGACTAAAGCCAGGTAACGAGCGGTGATCCCGGAGAACAGCCCGCCGTCCCCACCGCCGGCACCCCGCAACACGCCGCCCGGTGCCATGTGCTCGTCGACGGCGGCGACCAGGCGATGCACTCGCGGCGCGTGCCGGTCGTCACTGGTGCGTGCGGCCAGCTCGGTCTCCAGGCCCAGCACCACACCCTGGCAGTAGGTGTACTGCGCGCGGACCAGTGAGCCGGCCTTGATGCCGTCGAAGACCAGGTGCGTCTCGGGGTCGATCAGCGTGTCGTCGATCCAGTCGGCCATCTGCTGGGCGCGCCGCAGCCGGTCGCCGTAGCGGCTCAGGAAGATCCCCGCCGGGCCGTTGGCCGGGGCGTTGAAGAATTGGTCCTGCTTGCGCCACGGGATGCCGCCGCCGTCCTCCGGTACCCACGCTTTGACGAGCTGGTCGTTCAACTTGTGCAGGGCGCGTTTGTGCTCCGCGCCGGCGATGCGGGCAGCCCGCTCCAGGGCCAGCGCCAGCCAGGCCATGTCGTCGTAGTAGCTGTTGACCCAGGATCCGTTGTTGCGCAACCGGTGCGAGCGGATCTGCCGCTGGATCTTGATGCGCCGCTCCGGCTGCGGATCGCGCAGCTCCGCGTCGACCAGGCAGTCCAGCAGGTGCGCCTGCCACCAGTAGTGCCAGCCGCCGAACAGGCGGTCGCGCCGAGCCGGCGGCCAGGCCACGACGCCGAGCTGGGTAGCGGGCAACCCCCACAGCCGTTTCAGATGCCGCCCGGTGACGGCGGCTTCCGCACTGACCGCCCGGTTGAGCCATACCTGATCCATGTCTGCTGATCCTGCCTTACTCGCCCTTCTTACCAAGCGCTTCCGATATCACCGTGTTGGCTGATCCAGGTGTGCATGGCGATCCCCGCGGCGACCGATACGTTGATGCTGCGCGTCGACCCGAAATGGGCGATCGAGACGGTCAGCGCAGCGCCCGCGCGGGCGTCGTCGCTGATGCCGGGACCTTCTTGACCGAACAGCAGCAGGCAATCCCGCGGCAGTGTCGTCTCCTCGAGCCGCCGTGCGCCGGGCACGTTGTCGACCGCGACCACCGTCAGGCCCGCCGCCTCCGCGAAGCTCAGCAGGTCGGCGACGCCGTCGTGATGGCGCAGCCGTTGGTAGCGATCGGTGACCATGGCGCCGCGGCGATTCCAACGACGGCGCCCGACGATATGGACGGTGTCGACGGCGAACGCGTTGGCGGTGCGCACCACCCCACCGATATTGGCGTCGTGGCCGAAGTTCTCGATCGCCACATGCAACGGATGTCGCCGCTTGTCGATGTCCGCGACGATCGCCTCGCGCGTCCAATACCGGTAGGCGTCGACGACATTGCGGGTGTCGCCGTTGCGCAGCAGCGCCGGGTCGTACCGCGGGTCGTCCGGCGGCGGCCCGACCCAGGGGCCGACCCCGCTTGCCGGAACACCCCATTCGGTCGGACCCGGTTCAGTCACTTGACCGTCCAGACTGCGGCGTGCGTTCCCGCGACCGCAATAGTCGCGTACAGCAGCGCCTGGTTGATGTCGCCCTGGGTGCACAGCGACGCGCTGACGTGCACGGCGTCCAGCGACGCTTCCGGCAGGATCAGCACCGACGACCCGTAGGCCGAACAGGCCGGGCTGAGCCCGGGAGCAGGCAGCGTGGGGGCGGCGAGCAACATCATCGGCCCGTCGCGAGCAGCGGAGTCGTCGCGGTACTTCGCCGCGATGGTGTCGACGTCCAGCCCGAGCAGCATGTACCCGCTGCCGGTGAAGGCAGCCGGGTCACCGAGCGATGCCTGGGTCAGCTGAGTGCCATCGGCCCGCCACGCGGCCACGCTGGTGGTCTTGACCACCAGCCCGGTGTCGTTCTCCTTGGTCGGCAGCACCCCGACCGGGAACGCCGCCGGGTAGGCCGCGGTGGTGTCGGCGATCCGGTCGCGGGGCGAGTAGAGGTACACCCCGCGCACGGCGCTCCGGTCCGCCAACGGGCCCAGGCACACCGTGCCAGTCAGCCGTTTCCCACCCGGCGCGGAAAGTGACTGGATGACAACATTTTTCACGTTATCGCAGCTGCCGATGCCGGTGGACTCCATCGGGTGCGCCACCGCGCCATAGAGGCCGAACCGGATGTCGCGTGGATCGGTATGGGGTTTGGCGGGATCGGTCGGCGCGGCATCGACGTCGACCAGCACGTAGTCGCCTTGCCAGCGCAGGTTGGACATCGCCGTGTTCCAGCCCAGCACCGCCAGCGATTCGCCGAGCCGGGCAGACATCGCGCCATAGACCCGGTCGTTGCGACCCGAACCCGAGCAGGCCGCGCAGAACGCGAGTGTCGCCAGCATCGCGATGAGGGTTCGCACGGCGGGCTAACTGAGCCCGAGGTCAGCCAGCCCCAACA
This sequence comes from Mycobacterium sp., assembly GCF_035314665.1. GTDB lineage: Bacteria > Actinomycetota > Actinomycetes > Mycobacteriales > Mycobacteriaceae > Mycobacterium. Next base: position 7,073 of record NZ_DATFZD010000074.1, read on the forward strand.
CGGTGCGGTACGGCACGCCCTCGGCTTCGATGGCTTCGGCGGCGCCGGTAGCGCGGTCGACCACGGTCGCCACCCCGACCACGTGTGCGCCGGCGTCTTGTGCGGTGCGCACCGCGGTCAGCGCCGAGGCGCCGGTGGTACTGGTGTCCTCCACCACCAGGACCCGATGGCCGGAGATGTCGGGCCCCTCGATAAGACGTTGCATGCCATGGGTTTTCACTGACTTTCGCACCACGAACGCGTCGATCGGCCGACCGGGTGCGTGCATGACCGCGGTGGCGACAGGATCGGCGCCCAGCGTCAAACCGCCGACGGCCGCGTACTCCCAATCGTCGGTGAGTTCGCGGATCAGCCGGCCGATCAGCGGCGCGGCCCGGTGGTGTAGGGTGGCGCGGCGCAGGTCGACGTAGTAGTCGGCTTCCTTGCCCGACGACAACGTGACGCGGCCGTGCACCACAGCCAGCCGGCGCACCAGCTCAGCCAACTCATCACGATCGGCGGTGGACAACTTAGGTTCGGCCACG
>NZ_DATFZD010000075.1:0-38149 GCF_035314665.1 Mycobacterium sp.
GTGATCGACCGCCTCGAGGCGGACCACGAATACCTCACCGAGGGAGGCGTTTTCACGCCTGACCTGATCGAGACGTGGATCAGCTTCAAGCGCGACAACGAGATCCTGCCGGTGCAGATCCGGCCGCACCCGTACGAGTTCGCCCTCTACTACGACGTGTGAGCTAGCTAATGCGCTGACCTGCGGTTTCGCCTGAGTTAGGGCCGTTTCGCAGTGCGCCGTCTCGGCTGCGCCGAAACACCCCCGGTTCCTCCTGGCCGGGGGTGTTTGCCGTTGTGCCAGTTTGCTACTGGATGTATTCGGGGCAGTATGCGGCTTCGGCAGAGTTGACGATGACCTTCACGTCTTGGTCGGTCATTTTGTTCCCGTGCACCTTTCCCCAGCTCATGATGGCGTTCTCGCTATAGCCTTCGGCACGCTGGTCGCAAATCATATGGCCGAGGTTGATCAATCCCTGATCACCGAACTGGTTCGTGATGCCTTGCTTGTGCAATGCGCAGAGGAAGTCGTCGTCATCGGAGTCCGCCTGAGCGGCGCAGCCACTGAGCATCAGCGCAACGAACATCGCAGGGATCGCTCTCCTCATGCGAGCGATTGTGCCAGTTGTGCCACGCCCCCGCGTCTTTGTCACGACGAGGCACAGCCCGCGACGGCGGCCATCATCGCGGCTGGCAACGGCTGGCCGAACCGATCACCATCGGCTATGTAGGCGGGTCCGGTATGTGTAGGTCTTGCCGTCGCGGCCGATGATCGTGGCGGTCGGGTCTCCGTCGAGCTCTCGTCGGTGTCGTCCGGGGCGATCATCCACGTCTGAGTGTCGGCGTTGGTGGTCCCTCGCGCTGTCCTCCGCAGCCTGCGCCGCGAATAACGCGCTGGAGAGGTTGTTGAACAACCGGACAGGGTTACGAGTCACGGTGCCCACCCGGGTTATTAGAGACCAGCATGTCGACCAGTACCGGTCGTCGTACATGGTGAGCGTGGGGTCGCCATCGTATGCGCCCACATTGAAAAGGGCAACGACGTAGGTGCGGTTGCCGCTCGCTGCGGAGTACTGCTCGTCGTGGTCCTTGACCCAGTGAAGTTTCATGGGCGTGAGTGGTTCCTCGTGGAGATCTACGCGGGTCAACAGTTGCGCAATACCGCCTTCGCAGCCTAAGCCTGGCGCGCACGATGTACCCAAGATTTGTTGAAAACTCTGAACGCCCAAACGGCAAACCCGGCCGCCCGATCGAACACGGCCCGTCGGGGCGGCGGTACCATCCGCGCATGTCAGTGCCGGCCGGGACGACCATCGCGGGATACACCATCCTGCGACTGCTGGGTTCGGGCGGCGTGGCCGAGGTCTATCTCGCTCAGCATCCAAGGTTGCCACGCCGCGATGCTCTAAAAGTCCTGTCCGAGGCGATGACAGCGGACAGCAACTTCCGCGAGCGGTTTCAGCGCGAAGCCGACCTGGCCGCCGCGCTGTGGCACCCGAACATCGTCGCGGTGCATGATCGCGGCGAGATCGATGGCCACCTATGGATCGCGATGGACTACGTCGACGGCACCGACGCCGCGCAGCTGGTCAAAAACCGCTACCCGGCCGGGATGCCGATACACGACGTATGCGACATCGTCACCGCTGTCGCCGCCGCACTCGACTACGCCCACAGCCGAAGCTTGCTGCACCGCGACGTCAAGCCGGCGAACATCTTGCTCACCGATCCCGAGGACGGCAAGCGGCGAATCGTGTTGGCCGACTTTGGCATTGCGCGACCACTTGCTGACATCAGCGGACTCACCGTGACCAATTTCACCGTGGGCACACTCACCTATGCCGCGCCTGAACAGTTGATGGGTGCAGACATCGACGGGCGCGCGGATCAATATGCGTTGGCGGCCACCGCGTTTCACCTTCTCACGGGCGCGCCGCCGTATGAGCATTCCAATCCGGTGGCCGTGATCAGCCGACACCTCACCGCACCATTGCCGAAGCTGAGCGATCGGCGGCCCGAGTTGGCGAACCTCGACGAGGTGTTGGCACGGGCGCTCGCGAAGGACCCCGCCGACCGGTTCGAACACTGCCATGACTTCGCCGCGGCCCTGAACCAGCGGGCCGACATCCACGCCGAGGCCGCTACGACGGTCGCCGCGCCGATCATAAAGTCCGAGACGCCGAAGCCGAAGCGACGCAGGCGATCCCGCGTTCTCTTCGGAGCGGCGCTAGCGGCGGTGCTGGTTGCCGCCATCGGACTCGTCGGCTACCTGGTGCAGCCCACCAGAAACACAGCCTCCGCCCCGGCGGCCAACACCACCCCCGCCCCGGCAGCCAACCCGCCACCCCGGCCCCCCGCACTACTCGACGGCACCTACCGCTTCGACTACGACTACGAGAAGCAAACAATCAACGGCGCCCCCTACGCCGTACACACCTCCGACAACACCGCTTGGTGGGCCTTTCACTCGTCGTGCAGTTCCACGGGATGCGTTGCGACCGCGACCCAGCTCGACACCCACAATCCGCAAGTGGCGCGCACCCCGGCCCAGTTAGCCGACTACCGTTTCGTCGACAATCACTGGCAATCCGCGCCCGTTCAACGCCAACTCGATCAGCCGCGATGCCTCGGGGCAGACGGTCAAGTCGTCGCAGGCGCAAATACCGTGATGCTGAGTTGGTCATTGGACCCGCAGCCCGACGGCACGCTTCGAGGCGAAAAGACCGGCACCGCGCTCACCAACGAATGCGGCCTTCAGGGACAGGTGGCCGTGGCCCCCGTCGTCGTGACTCACACCGGCGACGTGCCGAGCGGCGTCACTATCGCCGATCCGGCGACCATCACAGGGGCCGCATCGACCCCGGCCCCACACGTCGCGGGTCCCGTTCTCGATGGCACCTACCGCCTGGACTTCGATCTGCAGAACCAGACGATCAACGGCGCGGTGACCGGCCTAGCCGCCGCCGTGAATGAGTGGTGGGCCTTTCGCTCGGTGTGTACGCCGGCCGGATGCGCGGCCGCGGGATCAGAGTTGGCCGAATCCAACCAGCAAGAGGGCACGGGAACGACCAGTGTTCTCCATTTTGCCGACGGTCATTGGCAAGGCACCCTGACCCTTCAGGGACCTTTGGATTGCGAAAAGACCAACAAGCCAGGCCGCGATGACGAGACCCGTCTTTGGTCATGGGATCCACAGCCCGACGGCACCCTGAAGGGCCTCCAGATCGGCACAATCCTCAGCGATGGATGTGGCACTCAGGGAACGGTGTACCGGACGCCGTTTGTTGCAACCCGCACGGGCGATGTGGCGCCGAGCGTCATCGTGGCCGATCCGGCGTTGTTCGAGGCTACGACCACACCGGCGTCGCCGCCGCCTCGCGCGGGTCGATGAGCTATGCGTACTTCGCCGCGACTTGTTGAAGGTGCCATGACGCACCGCGTCCGGTGGCTTTCTCCAGCCCGACGAGCAGTTCGCCGCCGAGTGTCACAAACCCCATGAGCAGCGTGATAGCTCCATCCGGCTCATCGGTCACGTTCTCGACGAATCGACTCCAGGTGAACTGCTTGCCTGGGTCGCCGGTCCACGCCGTCATGATTTCGATCGCTCGGCGAACGTTATCGCGAACACGGTTCTCGTCCTGATCCACCGACCTAGCGTTGCATGGGACCACGGTGCGAACACAGGGGATTTCGCTCCTAGAAGAAAATCCTGCGCGCCTAAACTTTCGGTTATGGATCGTCTTGGTCTGCTGCAGATCGAAGACTGTCTGGATGCGCAGGGCGAGGTTGTACTGCCGCCAAGTGCCACGCTGATATCCCTGATCGACCGCAACATCGCAAATGTCGGCGACGCGACGGCGTATCGCTACCTTGACTACAGCCGCGCAGCCGAGGTCCGCACCGACGAGCTGACCTGGGCTCAGTTCGGGGCCAGGTTGCAAGCCATCGGTGCGACCGTGCAGCAATCGGCAGGTCGCGGCGAACGGGTTGCGATCCTTGCGCCGCAGGGCATCGACTACGTTTCGGGTTTCTACGCGGCGATTAAGGCGGGCACCATTGCCGTGCCGTTGTTCGCCCCCGAATTACCCGGCCACGCCGAGCGTCTCGATACCGCGCTTCGGGATTCCGAGCCCACGATCGTCCTGACGACGACGGCGGCCAAAGAGGCGATCGAAGCCTTCCTGGCCAACGTTCCACAACGCCGTCGGCCGCAGGTCGTCATCATCGATCAGATCCCCGACGCCGCGGGGGAACTCTTCGTGTCCCCCGATCTCGGCATGGACGATGTTTCGCACCTGCAGTACACCTCGGGCTCGACGCGGCCCCCGGTCGGTGTGGAAGTCACCCATCGCGCGGTCGGAACCAACCTGGTGCAGATGATCCTGTCGATCGACCTGCTGGACCGAAACACCCACGGTGTCAGTTGGTTACCGCTCTACCACGACATGGGCTTGTCGATGATCGGTTTCCCCGCAGTGTACGGAGGACATTCCACGCTGATGTCGCCGACGGCGTTCGTCCGAAGGCCGCAGCGGTGGATCCAAGCCTTGTCCGCCGGCTCGCGGGAAGGCCGCGTTGTCACCGCCGCACCGAACTTCGCCTACGAGTGGACCGCGCAGCGTGGCCTGCCCGCCCAGGGCGACGACATCGATCTGCGCAACGTGGTGATGATCATCGGCTCCGAACCGGTCAGCATCGACGCGATCAGAACGTTCACCAAAGCCTTTGCGCCCTACGGGTTACCGCGCACCGCGTTCAAACCCTCCTACGGCATCGCCGAGGGAACTCTGTTCGTCGCCACGATCGCGCCCGACGCGCAGGCGTCGGTTGTGCACTTCGACCGCGAACAGCTGGGCGCCGGCCATGCGGTACGCGTCTCGGCGGACTCCCCGAATGCCGTGGCACAGGTGTCGTGCGGTCAGGTGGCTCGCAGCGAGTGGGCCGTGATCGTCAACCCGGACACCGCGGACGAATTGCCAGACGGTGAGGTCGGCGAGATCTGGTTGCAAGGCAACAACATTGGTCGAGGCTATTGGGGCCTGCCCGACGAGACCCGGGCCACGTTCGGCGCCGAATTGGGATCACGGGCCGCGGAAGGCAGCCATGCCGACGGCTCTACCGTCGACCGGGCCTGGCTGCGGACCGGCGACCTCGGTGTCTATCTCGACGGCGAGCTATACGTCACCGGCCGAATCGCGGATCTGGTCAGCATCGATGGCGTTAGCCACTATCCGCAGGACATCGAAGCCACCGTCGCTGAGGCCTCGCCCGTTGTACGTCGTGGTTACGTGGCGGCGTTTTCCGTACCGGCCGACGACGGCGGCCAGCAGCTGGTCATCGTTGCCGAACGAGCTGCGGGCACCAGCCGTGTCGATCCGCAACCCGCGATCGAGGCGATCAGGCAGGCGGTGGCGCACCGACATAGCCTCGGCGTCGCCGATGTGCGCCTGTTGCCGGCCGGCGCTATCCCCCGCACCACCAGCGGCAAGCTGGCCCGCCGCGCGTGTCGCGCCGAATATCTCGACGGCACGCTGGGAGTGCGCTAGTCGGCGACCTTGACCACGCGGCGCCGACAATGCTAAGCAGTTGCTCAGCATATGGCTAGCCATGAGAGGGATCAGATGACGCTGCAGACGGTACTGGACGACCTCCGCAAACGCCCCGGCGCCGGTGACGTCATTCAAGTTATCGATCCCGCAACCGAGGAGCCGATCACCGAGTTCACCGACTGCGGGACCGAAGCGGTCAACGATGCCGTCGCGCGGGCGAAGGCGACTTTCGAGTCGGGCGTGTGGTCTCAGCTGCCGGGTCGCCAACGGGCCAAGGTCATGTGGCGCATCGCGGACTTGATCGACGAGCACGCCGAAGAGTTCGCCCAACTCGACTCGCTGAACACCGGCATGCCACTGATGCAGGCACAGCTGCAGATGTCCACCTGCTCGGAATTCTTCCGCTACTACGCCGGTTGGTGTTCGAAGCTCAACGGCGTCGCATACGACGTGAAGACCGACGGCATCGCGACGGACGCCTTCGTCAGCATGCACGCCTACACGCTGAAAGAGCCCTACGGAGTGGTGGGGCTGATCTTCCCGTGGAACGGCCCGATCTTTAATGCAAGCGCCAAGCTCGCGCCGGCGCTGGCCGCGGGCTGCAGCGTGCTCGTGAAACCCGCTGAGGAGACACCGCTTTCGGCGCTTCTGCTCGACCAGCTGATCCACGAAGCAGGCGTTCTCGAGGGTGTCGCCAACCTGCTGACCGGCTACGGGCACACCGCGGGTGCGGCGATCACCGCGCACCCCGATGTCGAGAAGGTCGCCTTCACCGGGTCGACGGAGGTCGGCAAGGAGATCGTGCGGGCGTCGGCCGGCAACCTGAAGAAGTTAACGCTCGAACTTGGCGGGAAGTCCCCGGTGCTGATCTTCGACGACGCCGACATGAGCAAGGCCCTCCTGATGGCGTCGCTGGGCATCTTCGTGCACTCCGGGCAGGGCTGCGTGTGCGGGTCGCGGATCTTCGCCCAGCGCGGCGTGTATGACCGCGTTGTGGAAGGCGTTGCCATGATGGCGAATACGTTCAAGCTGGGCGCGCCCAGCGAGGAAGGGTGTGTCAGCGGCCCGCTGATCAGCCAGAAGCAGCTGACCCGCGTGATGGGCTTCATCGACGAGGGTAAAAGCGACGGCGTCGAGGTGGTCACCGGCGGCTACCGCCTGGACCGCAAGGGCTACTTCGTGCACCCGACCGTGCTCACCAACGTCGACCCGGGGATGCGGCTGTACCAGCAGGAGATCTTCGGCCCCGTCGTCACCATCCTGCCGTTCGACGACGAAGACGAGGCGGTGGCGATGGCCAACGACACCACCTACGGCCTGGCGGCCACCGCCTGGACCGAAAACGTCGGCCGGGCGCACCGGATGCTCAAGCGTCTGCACGCCGGCAGCGTCCAGGTCAACTGCCAGTTGGTCTTTGACCATGACGTACCGTTCGGCGGTCACAAGCAGTCCGGCTGGGGGCACGAGTTCGGCAAAGAGGGCATCGACATCTACATGAAGACGAAGTCGGCCTGGATCCAGCTGTAAACACGTATCGTCGGCGCATGACGGACAATCTCGAGGCGCGACTCAATTCGTATTGGCCGATGGCGCTGTCGGTTTTCCGGGTGGTGTTCGGGCTGCTGTTTCTGTGCCACGGCCTGTCCACGCTGATCGGCTGGCCGGCGCCGACCAAAGCCCCGGTGGGCGAGTGGCCGGACTACTACGCCGGCTGGATCGAAACGATCACAGGCGCGCTGATCACCCTCGGCTTGTTCACTCGGGAGGCCGCGTTCTTGGCCGCCGGTGAAATGGCGTTCGCCTACTTCACCGTGCATCTGCCGCACGGGTTCTTCCCGATCAACAACCACGGCGAGGCTGCGGTGATGTACTGCTTCGCCTGGTTGCTGTTGATCTTCGCCGGCGGCGGCGCCTACGCGCTCGACGCCCACCGCGGTCGTTGGCGGTCGACGGGTCTGCCCCGACGAAGAAACCGCCGGCTGCTCCGCCGCTGACGCGTTACTTAACGGACCGTCGCGAAGAACGCGCGGACGTCGTCCACAAACAGCTCCGGCTGCTCGAATGCCGCGAAGTGGCCACCGCGCGGCATGGTGGTCCAGTGCGTGATGTTGTAGGCGGCCTCACACCAGCGTCGCGGGGTACGGATGATCTCCTTGGGAAACGCGGCGACGCCGGTGGGCAGTTCGACGCGGCCATCGGTGACGAAGCTGTTGAAACTCTCCCAGTACAGCCGCGCCGAGGACGCGCCACTTCCGGTGACCCAATACAGCATCACGTTGTCGAGCAGTTCATCGCGGCTGACCACGTTTTCCGGATGCCCGTCGCAATCCGTCCACGCCCAGAACTTCTCGACGATCCAGGCCAGTTGTCCCACCGGCGAATCGACGAGCCCATAACCGAGCGTCTGCGGCCGGGTGGATTGCTGCTTGGAATAGCCGGTCCCCCACTTGCGGTGCTCAGCGAATGCCACCAGCGCTTGTTGCTCGTCTTCGGTGAGATCGTCGCCGGACCCCGCCGCCGGCCGGGCGATCGGCATGTTCAGGTGGATCGCGGCGCAGTGGCCACCGTTGCGGCCAATCTGCGTCGTGACGGCGGCGCCCCAGTCGCCGCCTTGCGCGCCGTAGCGGTCGTAGCCAAGACGCAGCATCAGCGTCTCCCAGGCCTGCGCGATCTTGCCGACGCCCCACCCAGTCGTCGACGGCTTACCCGAGAACCCGTACCCGGGAAGCGACGGGCACACGACGTGGAATGCGTCCTCGGGACGTCCCGACGGCGGATCGACCAGCGGCTGGATCACGTTCTGAAACTCGGCGATTGATCCGGGCCAGCCGTGGGTGATCACCAGCGGCAAGGCGTCCTGATGTGGCGATCGCTGGTGGATGAAATGGATATCGAGGCCGTCGATTTCGGTGGTGAACTGGTCGAATCGGTTCAACACGGCTTCGCGGGAGCGCCAGTCGTAACCGTCAGCCCAGTAGGCCGCGAGTTCCCGCGTGTAGGCCAGGGGGATGCCCTGGCTCCAGTCGTCGACACACTCGGCTTCCGGCCAACGGGTCTGCGCCAAGCGGGCCTGCAGATCGTCGAGAGCTTCGGTTGGGACAGCGATGCGAAACGGCTTGAGTTCGGACATACCGTTCATACTGCAGGCAAAGGCGATCGCCAGGTGTCGCCGGGCGGGCAGTGATCCCGCCGACCCGCGTTTGTCCCCCGAATTCGCTGGACGCCGTGGCGTCAGAGAAAGCGCCGAGGCGACCGACCCATGTAGTAGCCGGCCGGGAAGGACATCTCGATCACTCGAAGCTGGTCGTTGGCTTTCGACTCGAGCTCGAGGACCACACAGCTCTCGTCGAAAGCCTTCGACTCGAGGACTGTGTAATGCTGGCCGCCACCGTGGACATCGGTTATCGGGTCACCTGAGCGCAATGCCGTTACCGGCACCAATTCGGGGTTTCCGTGTAACTCCACCCCAGACACGTTATGCCAAACCAGCGGACGACGGAATGATTTCGCTGCCACGAGGCGGGTCAGGTGTCGAGCGCGAGGTCCTTGCGGAACCTCTTCATCCCGTCCACCTTCTCGGCCAGCGTGGCGTCCGGCCCGGCGTAGAACATCCACGGCATGGTGAGGATGCCGGTGATGCCGGCGTCCTCTGCGCGCCGGTAGTCGGCGATGGTGAAGGCGTCGGTCAGCGGCGTGAGAATGGTGAAATCATGCATAGTCAAACCATTTTCGGCTCGCAGCTCTCGCAACCGGGCCGCCGCGGTGATCGCGTCGTCGGTCTTGATCAGGTCGCCGATCCAACCGTCGTGGCGGGCCGCGCGGCGTAGCGCGGTGTCACTGAGCCCACCGACGTACACCGGTATCCGCGGCGGCGTCGGTTGCATCTCCATCTTCGGTGTTTGGTGGAACTCGCCGTCGAACTCCGTCCAGTCCGGTGACCACAGGGCTTGCATCAGCTCGAGCATCTCGTCGGTGCGTTTACCTCGCCTGGCGAAGCGCTGCTCCATCAACACGAACTCGTCTGCGCACCAGCCGACGCCGACGCCGAGCTCGACCCGCCCGTCGGCGAGATAGGCCGCGGTGCCGATGGCTTTGGCCGCCGAGTAGACGTTGCGCATCGCCGGAATGTAGACCGTGGTGACGAACCGCAGCCGCGTCGTGACCTGGGCAAGCGCACCGACCAGCACCCACGGGTCGGGCCATTCGGTGAACGGCTGCCAGCGCCGTTGGCCGTCCTTGGTGTAGGGATACGGGGTGTTCAGGGTTTCCAGGTTGACGATGTGATCCGGGATCCCGATGCCGTCGTAGCCGAGGTCGTCGGCGGCCTTGGCCACCTCGATGATCTCCCGGGTATTCAGGAATGCGCTGCTGACATAAAACTTCATCCGGCGTCCCGGGCCCACGCCGGCTTGATGAAAATTCCCTCCGCTTCGACGGTGATGCCCTCGGCGTCGGAAAGATGGCCGGACACAAAGGATTTGACTCCTTCGGTGCGCTCGACCCCGGCTTCGGCGCGAAGCCTGCCCAACGGCGTACCGCGCACAAATCGCAGGGTGAGGGTTCCGGTGAACAGCGGTTTGGTCAGACCCTGACTCGCCGCTTCGCCGAGCACGTGGTCGAGCAGCAGGGCACACACGCCGCCGTGCACCAGTCCGGGCGGCCCCTCGTAGGCCCCGGTGAGGGTGAACTCACTCCAGCATTGGGTGCCGTCGTCGTTGTGGTGGATGGTCAGCGGCGGCGCGATCGGGTTGCGCAGGCCGATCACCGCGTTGCTCCAGACCACGGGCCGATCGCCCACTGCGTGCCGCACGACCTGCGTCTCATCGCGCTGCCTGCTGCGCAACGCATCGGTCGCGGCCCGGATCGCGGTCCTCGCGGCGATGATGGCGTCCCGGTCGGCGTCGGTGCGGATCGTGGCGTCGATGAGCTCGCGCACCTCGTCGGTCAGCGGACCATACAAGCCGGCGAGCCGATCATGCTCGTCGGCGCTCATCACTTGGTAAGAGGGAATCTCCACCGAAGCCGCCTCCTGCGCTAGTGGCGGGCGTTCTTGACTAGCCGGCCGATGCTTCCTTACTAACACCGGACTGCAATACGGATTGCAGCCGGGGCCACCTCATTCGTCGAACACCTTGTGCACGACGGCTTTTGCGCGACGGGTCAGCCGCAGGTAGTGGTCCAGGAATTCGCCGCCGTCGCCGTTTTTTGTCCAGCCGGCGGCGACCGCGACGGTGTTGAGCTGGCGTCCGGGTCCGGGCAGCTGATCGGTCGGCTTACCCCGAACCAACACCAGCGCGTTGCGGGCACGCGTCACCGTCAGCCAAGCCCGCCGCAGCAGGTCTACCTCCTCGGCGGGCATCAGCTCGGCGGCTTCGATGGCGTCCAGGCTCTCCAGCGTGGAGGTGTTGTGCAGGGCCTCGATCTCGCTGGCATATCGCAGCTGGAGCAACTGCACCGTCCACTCGATATCAGCCAGGCCCCCGCGGCCCAGCTTGGTGTGGGTCGTGGGGTCGGCGCCGCGTGGTAGCCGCTCGGAGTCCACCCGGGCCTTCATCCGCCGGATCTCCAGCACCGCCTTTGCGGACACCCCACCGGCGGGATAGCGCGTCTTGTCCGCCATCAGCAGGAATCGCTGGCCGAGATCGGCGTCGCCGGCGACCGCGTCGGCCCGTAGCAGCGCCTGGATTTCCCAGGGCTCCGCCCACTGCTCGTAATAAGCGGCGTACGACGCGAGCGTGCGGACAAGTGGGCCACTGCGGCCCTCCGGCCGCAGGTTGGCGTCGATCTCCAAGGGCGGATCGGCGCTGGCGGTGCCCAACAGTGCCCGCACCTGCTCGGCGACCGACAAAGCCCACCGCACCGCCCGCGAATCCTCTACTCCCGCAACCGGTTCGCAGACGAACAGCACGTCGGCGTCGGACCCGTAGCCCAGCTCGTGACCGCCCAGCCGGCCCATCCCGATCACCGCGATGCGAGCCGGGGCTTCACCGGTATCGCGCAGGTTGGCGCGGATCACCGCATTCAGCGCGGCCTGCAGTACCGCGACCCACACCGACGTGAGCGCGGCGCAGACGTCGGTGACCTCGAGCATGCCGAGCAGATCGGCGGACGCGACACGGGCCAGCTCACGCCGCCGCAGCGACCGGGCGACGGCAATGGCCTTGACCGGGTCGGTTTGTCGGCCCGCCGACGCCACCAACGCGCCGGCCACCGCCTCGGGATCGACGTCGAGCAGCTTGGGTCCCGAAGGCCCATCGCTGTATTGCTGGATGATCTCGGGGGCGCGCATCAGCAGGTCGGGAACATAGGCCGACGTGCCGAGCACATGCATCAGCCGTTTGGCCACCGCCGGTTTGTCCCGCAGCGTGGACAGGTACCAGCGGTGCACGACCATCGCCTCACTGATCCGGCGGTAAGCCAGCAGCCCGCCATCAGGATCGGGGGTGTCGGACAGCCAGTCCAACAGCCTGGGCAGCAGCACCGACTGCACGCGACCGCGCCGGCCGCTCTGGTTGATCAGCGCGGACAGGTGCGTCAGCGCGCTCTGCGGAGCCTCGTAGCCAAGTGCGGCCAGCTGGCGCTCGGCGGCTGTCGGCGTCATGCCGTGGGAGAACTCCAGATCTGCCGGCGCCAGCGATTCCAGCAGCGGTTGATAGAACAGCTTGGCGTGTAGCCGCGACACCCGAAGGTTGTGGCGTTTCAGCTCTTCGCGCAGCACCCCCAGCGCGTCGTGGCTGCCATCTGGACGAATATGCGCCGCCCGCGCCAACCAGCGCAGCGCCTCGTCGTCGTCGAAGGCGGGCAACATGTGAGTGCGTTTGAGGCGCTGCAACTGCAGCCGGTGTTCGAGCAGCCGAAGGAACTCATAAGAGGCGGTCAGGTTGGCCGTGTCGTCCCGCCCGACATAGCCGCCGGCCCCGAGCGCGGCCAGCGCGTCCACCGTGGACGCCACATGCAGCGACTCGTCGTTGCGACCGTGCACCAGTTGCAGCAGCTGCACCGCGAACTCGACGTCCCGCAGCCCGCCGCTGCCGAGTTTGATCTCGCGGCTTCGCACGTCGGCGGGCACCAGTTCCTCCACCCGCCGCCGCATCTTCTGCACCTCGGTGACGAAATGCTCACGCTCGCAAGCGGTCCAGACCATCGGCATCAACGCGGCGATGTAATGCTTGCCCAATTCGGCGTCGCCGGCGGCCGGCCGGGCTTTCAGCAGCGCCTGAAACTCCCAGGTCTTGGCCCACTGCTGGTAGTAGGCGATGTGCGAGTCGAGGGTCCGGACCAGCTCGCCGTGGCGGCCCTCAGGGCGCAATCCGGCGTCGACCTGGAAAAAGGCCTCGGAGGCCAACCGCATCATCTCGCCGGCCACGCGAGTAGAGACCGGGTCGGCGGGCTCGGCGACGAAGATCACGTCGACGTCGCTGACGTAGTTCAGCTCGCGCGCCCCGCATTTGCCCATCGCGATGACCGCCAGCCGGGGTGGTGTGGCATCGCCGCAGACATTGGCCTCGGCCACCGCCAGCGCAGCCGTCAACGCGGCGTCGGCGATGTCGGTCAGATGGGCACCGACGGCGCTGAACGACAGCACCGGCTCGTTCTCGACTGTCGGCGCCAGATCCAGGGCGGCCAGCACCAGCACCCGGTTGCGGTAGAGGATGCGCAATCGCAACACCACCGAGCTTCGGCCGTCCGAGGTGTCGGCGATGCACTCGGTAAAGGCGGTCCGCAGCGCCTCGGCGGACGGCAGCTTCACATTGCCCCGCAGCAGCTTCCAGGCCGGTGGATTGGCGACCAGGTGATCGCCGAAAGCGAGCGAGGACCCGAGCACGGCGAACAGCCGACCGCGCAGCCCGCGGTCGGTCGCCAGTGCGGCATCGAGCTCGTCCCAGTCGTCGCCGAGCGCCTCGGCCAGCCGGACCAGCGCGCAGAGCGCGGCGTCGGCGTCGGGTGCGCGCGACAGTGACCACAGCCGCTCGATATGGGCTTCGGTGTTCCAGCCCAGCTTCGCCAAGTTGGCACCCGCGCCGTCATCGACCAACCCGAGCCGGCCGAGGCTGGGAATTTTCGACCGCTCCGTCACGGGTTGATTCACGCCCACGACGGTAGCGCAGATTTCCTGGGACTTGGTTGTGCCCTCGGCGCGCGGTTAGCGGGGAAGGCTATAGGGACAAATAAGTCTTGAGCTCAAAGGGCGTGACGTGGCGGCGGTAGTTGGCCCACTCGGTGCGCTTGTTGCGCAGGAAGAAGTCGAAAACGTGCTCCCCCAGGGCTTCTGCGACGAGCTCGGAGGCCTCCATCGCGCGAAGCGCTTCGTCGAGGCTGGACGGCAGCTCGCGGTAACCCATGGCGCGGCGTTCCTCGGGGGTGAGGTCCCACACGTTGTCCTCTGCCTGCGGGCCCAGCACATAATTCTTTTCCACCCCGCGCAGCCCGGCCGCCAGCAGCACGGCGAACGCCAGATACGGGTTGCAGGCCGAGTCGGGGCTGCGCACCTCGATGCGCCGCGACGACGTCTTGTTCGGGCTGTACATCGGAATCCGTACCAACGCCGACCGGTTCGCCGCGCCCCACGACGCGGCGGTGGGTGCTTCGCCGCCGAGCACGAGCCGCTTGTAGGAGTTGACCCATTGGTTGGTGACCGCGCTGATTTCGCTTGCGTGCTCGAGGATCCCGGCGATGAACGACTTGGCGACATCGGAGAGTTGCAACGGATCGTCCGGGCTGTGGAACGCGTTGACCTCGCCCTCGAACAGGCTCATGTGGGTATGCATGGCCGAGCCGGGGTACTGGCCGAATGGCTTGGGCATAAACGTCGCCCGCACGCCCTCTTCCAATGCGACCTCTTTGATGACGTAACGGAACGTCATCACGTTGTCGGCCATCGACAGCGCGTCGGCGAAGCGAAGGTCGATTTCTTGTTGACCGGGCGCGCCCTCGTGGTGGCTGAACTCCACCGAGATGCCCATGAACTCCAGGGCGTCGATCGCATGGCGGCGAAAGTCGGAGGCGACGTGAACGGCCTGGTCGAAGTAACCGGCATTGTCGGCCGGAACGGGTTCCGACCCGTCCTCCGGACCGGGCTCCAGCAGGAAGAACTCGATCTCGGGATGCACGTAGCAGGAGAAGCCGAGGTCATTGGCTTTGCCTAGCTGCCGTCGCAGCACGTGGCGCGGGTCGGCCCACGACGGCGAGCCGTCCGGCATTGTGATGTCACAGAACATCCGCGCCGAGTGGTGATGGCCGGACTTGCCGGTCCAGGGCAGCACCTGAAAGGTCGACGGGTCGGGGTGAGCCACCGTATCGGACTCGGAGACCCGGGCAAAGCCCTCGATGGACGATCCGTCGAAGCCGATGCCTTCCTCGAATGCGCCCTCGAGTTCGGCTGGCGCGATCGCGACCGACTTGAGGAAACCGAGGACGTCGGTGAACCACAGCCGGACGAACCGGATATCCCGTTCCTCCAGCGTGCGGAGCACGAATTCCTTTTGTCGATCCATACCGGGAACAATATGCAAAGCCAGTTAACTCTGTGTTACTACGACGCCGCACAGCGTAAGTTTCCCGGCGGCACCCCGTCGACGAAGTAGCCGATCACCGCGTTGTCGACGCATTGGTCACCGTTGAACACCACGGTGTGTTGGGTGCCCTCAAAGGTGATCAGCGGGGCGCCGAGCTCGCGGGCCAGGTCCACCCCGGCCTGATAGGGGGTGGCCGGGTCGTGGGTGGTCGACACGACGACGACTTTGCCCGGAGCGACGGGCGCCGCCGGGGCCGGCGCTGAAGTCGCGGGCACCGGCCAGAGCGCGCACAGGTCGCGAGGCGCGTACCCGGTGAACTGCCCATAGGACAAGAAGGGCGCCACCTCGCGGATCCGGCGGTCGGCGTCCACCCAGGCCGCGGGGTCCTTCGGCGAGGGTGCGTCGACGCAGCGGACCGCGTTGAATGCGTCCTGCGAATTGTCGTAGTGCCCTTTGTCGTTACGGCCGTAATACTCGTCGGACAGCATCAGCAGGTCACCGGGATCGGTGCCACGTCGTAGCCCGAGCAGACCGCTGGTCAGGTACTTCCAGAACTGCGGGGTGTAGAGCGCGTTGGTGGTGCCCGTGGTGGCGTCGGCGTAGCTCAGTCCGCGCGGATCCGATGTCTTGGCGGGTCTGCTCACCAGCGGGTCGACCAATTGGTGGAAGCGGTTGCCCCACTGGGCCGGGTCGGTGCCCAGCGGACAGTCCGACGAGCGGGCGCAGTCCGCCGCGTAATCGTTGAATGCGGTCTCAAACCCAGCCTGCTGGTTGATGTTGTTGTCGATCGGGCCGATGGCCGGGTCGATGGCGCCGTCCAGCACCATCGCCCGAACGTGGTCGCCGAACCGCTCGACGTAGGCGGTTCCCAACTCGGTGCCGTAGCTGAAGCCGAGATAGTTGATCTGGTCGTCGCCGAGCGCCTGGCGCACCAGATCCATGTCACGTGCGACGGACGCCGTACCGGCGTTCTCCAAGTACGCCGAGCCATTTCGGTTCAGGCAGCGCTGGGCCAGTTGCCGGTACACCTGTTCGATGTGTGCCACGCCGGCCGGGCTGTAGTCGACCATCGGGTCACGTCGGTAGGCGTCGAACTCCGCGTCGGTCTGGCAGCGCAGCGCGGGCGTCGAGTGGCCCACGCCGCGGGGATCGAATCCCACCAGATCGAAGCGGCGGCTGATCTCGGAGCCCGCCAGTTCTGGTCCCAGCGAAGCGACCATGTCGACCGCCGAGGCCCCGGGCCCACCGGGGTTGACCAGCAGCGCTCCAATCCGCGGACCGGTCGCCGGAATTCGGATGACCGCGAGCTGAGCCTGGGCTCCACCGGGGTTGCCATAGTCGATGGGGACCGGAACAGTGGTGCACTGCGCGCTGGGCACGTCGTCGGGGTGGCTGAGGAACCGGCCGCAGTTGCCCCAGGTCAGTGTCGCGCCGGCTATCGGCGCTGATACCAGGGTCGCCACGGCCGCCGCTATCGCGAGCACCAACGAAAGCAGCGCAGAGAACAAGAGTCTCATGCGCCACATGGCTGCCAATCGTCCCACGCATCGGCCACAGGTAGTGATCCCAATGGTCACACCTTGGTCTCGTTGACTCCTGCGCGGTCTTCACGTTTCGAGCCCGGCTTCTCCGGACCTAGCATTTCGCCCCCTTGGACGGCACAGTGCCGCTCATCAGATATTCCGTCGCGTAGTCGTCGACACAGCTGTTGCCCTGGAAGACAACCGTGTGCTGGGTGCCGTCGAAGGTCAGCAGCGAGCCGTGCAGCTGATTCGCCAGGTCGACGCCCGCCTGATACGGCGTCGCCGGATCACGTGTGGTCGACACCACCACGGTCGGTGCCAGGCCGGGAGCGGAGATGGTGTGTGGCTTGCTGGTCGGCGGTACCGGCCAGAATGCGCAGGTGCCCAACGGCGCGTTGCCAGTGAACTTCCCGTAGCTCATGAACGGCGCAATCTGGCGTGAGCGGCGGTCCTCGTCGATGACCTTGGCCCGGTCCTTGACCGGCAGATCGTCGACGCAGTCGATCGCGACCCTGGCGTCGGTGGCGTCGGTGTAGTGGCCGTTCTTGTCCCGGCGCATGTACATGTCGGCCAAATCAAGCAGGTTGTCGCCGCGATGGTGGGCCAGCTCCGCGAACCCCTCAGTCAAGTGATGCCAGAAGGTCGGCGAATACAGCGCCATGATCGTGCCGACGATGGCGTCCTGGTAGCTCAGGCCGCGCGGATCCGTGGTGCGCGCCGGCCTGCCGATCATCGGGTTGTCCTTGTCGACGAGCGGGTCGACCAAACTGTGGAAGACGTCGACGGATTTCGCCGGATCTGTGCCCAGCGGACAACTGGGAGATTTGGCGCAGTCTTTCGCGAAGTCGTTGAATGCGTCCTGAAAACCCTTGGCCTGCCGCAGGTCTGCCTCAATGGAGCTGGTATTCGGGTCCACGGCACCGTCGAGGATCATCGCCCGGACGCGTTTTGGATAGGCCTCGGCATAAGCAGCGCCGATTCGGGTTCCATACGAGTAGCCCAGGTACGTCAATTTGCTGTCGCCCACTGCTTCGCGGATGGCATCGAGATCGCGGGCGACGTCAACGGTTCCGACGTGCGCCAGGAATTTTTTGCCCATCTTGTCGATGCAACGGCCGACGAACGCCTTGGTCTCGTCCTCGATGTGCGCCACCCCGGCCGGGCTGTAGTCGACCTGCGGCTCGGTGCGCAACCGATCGTTGTCGGCGTCGGAGTTGCACCAGATCGCCGGGCGCGAGGCCGCGACCCCGCGCGGGTCAAATCCGACCAGGTCGAACCGTTCTCGGATCCGCGGTGGGAGCGACTGCAGCAGGCCCAGGGCGGCCTCGATGCCGGACTCGCCGGGTCCCCCGGGGTTGATGATCAGCGACCCGATCTTGTTTCGAGTGGCCGGAAATTTGATCAACGCCAACGTCGTGGCGTCGTCGTCGGGGTGCTTGTAATCGACCGGTACGGCGAGCTTGCCGCATTGCGCGCCACCTGGGAGCTTCATCACCGAGGTACCGCCGCCGCCGGCGACACGACACGGTCCCCACTCAACCGGTTGACCGATTCTTGGCCCGGCAAGCACCGCACGCCCGTTGGTGACGTGGGTGCAGCTGGCCACGGTCGCCACGACGACCGCCATCGCGGTCCAGATCAGCATCGAGCGTGCGATCTTGTCGCCGCGAGGGATCCCCATGCTCACCCATGCTGCCATGAGCCGACGCGTGGTCGGTGTTGCCGCACGGCGGGAGGCGCTCTACTGGGTCGCGAGCAGCAGTTCTTCCATCCCGACGGCGAAGTCGTCGGCCAACTCCCACAGGTCCGGCACCAGCTCCGGGCAGGCGATGAGGCCGACGTCGAGTTTGCCGTTCAACGACATCACCGTGATGTTCAGACCCGAGCCGTGGAAGATCGGCCCCAGCGGATACATCGCTTTGACCTCATTGCCCAGCATGTACAGCGGCATCTGCGGACCTGGCACATTGGAAACCACCAGGTTGTGCACCGGCCGGCTCTTGGTCAGCCTGGTACGGGCGTATCCGCGCATAGCCAAACCGAACACCGCCGGCGCGGCGAACTGCGACCAGTCCTGCAGGAGCGTGGCACCGATCGCCGAACTATGTTCTTTGGCAACTGAATTCGCTTCGGCAATGGACTTCAGCCGTTCCGCCGGATCGGCGATCTGGGTCTCCAATCGGGAGAACATTCCCGAAACCTGGTTGCGCCCAGGGCGATCAGATCGTCCGTGCACCGAAACCGGCACCATCGCCACCAACGACGAATCCGGCAGCTCACCACGGTCAAGCAAAAATTGCCGCAGCACGCCGGACACCAGCGCCATCACCACATCGTTGACCTTGACGTCGAAATGAGTCTTGACGACCTTGATGTCCTCGAGATCCAGCTGCGCATAAGCGACATTGCGGTGTGCGGTGATGCTGGCGTTGAAGGTCGTCGGTGGCGCGGCGAACGGAGCAGCCATCGTCTGGCCGCTGCGCGCGCGCCGCACCGTCTTGACCACCGAGGTCGCGGTAGCCGTCAGCGCATTGGCAAGGCGCAGCGGCCTGGCCGCGAACTTGACGGCTCCGGTCAACGCGATCTCGATTTGGTTGGCGTCACCGGCGCCCTCGACCGGTTCGGGTGGCGGTGCGTCGGGTTCGGTGCTGCATAGCTGCGACATCAAATTCGCGCCGGTTACGCCGTCGACGCCGGCGTGATGCACTTTGGTCATCACCGCCAGACGACCACCTTGCTGCGCATCGGTGCCCGCGACGCCCTCGATGACCCACATCTCCCACAACGGCCGGGTGCGGTCCAGCGGCAAACCGGCGATATGGCCGCAGATCTCGGACAGCTCCATCCGCCCACCGGGCGGCGGCAGCCCGATGCGGTGCAGATGCCGACTCACGTCGAAGTTGTTGTCGTCCACCCAGACCGGGTGATCCAGGTTCAGCGGGCTGTCGTAGAGCTTCTCGCGGAACTGCGGCATTGCCTTGATCCGGACCGCCAACTCGTCGCGGAGCCGATCGAAGGTATAGCCCCCCGGCATCGTCGAGGTATCGAGCTCGAGAATCGAACAGACATGCAGCGGCTGCGAGTGGGTCTCTAAATACAGAAAACTGGCGTCGAGTCCGCTGAGCCGCTGCATGCGCCGATGGTATGTCTGGGTCCGCACGGCAGAGCGCGAATCGTCGGATGGGTACCGGTGTGAGGAAGTCCACTGAACGCCGGTGTGCACTTGCGGGGCGGCAGGTGGCAGACTGGCAAACGTCAGACGAACCCGGGGACCCTATTGGGCCACGAGGATCGACCCGACCATAACTAGGGACAATGATGTCTGAGCACGCTGTTTACGGGGCACACCCCTCCCTGCCAAGTGATGCTGCCGCCGAGCCGCGGACCAAGGTTCGCGTCCACCACTTGCAGAAAATGAAGGCCGAAGGCCACAAGTGGGCCATGCTGACGGCCTACGACTACTCCACCGCCCGAGTCTTCGATGACGCCGGCATCTCGGTGCTGCTGGTCGGGGACTCGGCCGCCAACGTCGTTTACGGCTACGACACCACCGTGCCGATCTCGATCGACGAGCTGATTCCGCTGGTGCGCGGCGTGGTGCGAGGCGCACCGCACGCTCTGGTGGTGGCGGATCTACCGTTCGGCAGCTACGAGGCCGGGCCCGCCGCCGCGCTGAGCGCCGCGACCCGGTTCATGAAGGAAGCCGGCGCGCATGCGGTCAAACTGGAAGGCGGCGAACGAGTCGCTGAGCAGATCGCGACCTTGACCGCCGCCGGTATCCCGGTGATGGCACACATCGGCTTCACCCCGCAAAGCGTCAACACCCTCGGTGGTTTCCGAGTGCAGGGCCGTGGTGACGCCGCCGAGCAGACCATTGCCGACGCGATCGCCGTTGCCGAGGCCGGTGCGTTCTCCGTCGTGATGGAGATGGTGCCGGCCGAGCTGGCCACCCAGATCACTGGCAAGCTGACCATTCCTACCGTCGGGATCGGCGCCGGGCCCAATTGCGACGCCCAGGTGCTGGTTTGGCAGGACATGGCCGGGCTCACCAGCGGCAAGACGGCCCGGTTCGTCAAGCGGTTCGGTGATGTCGCGGGCGAATTGCGCCGCGCGGCAACCCAATACGCCGATGAAGTCGCCGCCGGGGCATTTCCCGCCGAGGAGCACAGCTTCTAAAGCGTCCTTTAGACGCCGGTGAGCCATCCCGATGTGGCACGCTGGGCACCAGCGGGTACCCAACACTCATGACTGCGACGAGGGAATCACCAGAGGCAACCATGCCTGCCGAACCGCCGAGTCCGTCGCGTTACGTAGAGGTGGAGCGCAAGTTCGACGTCGGCGAGTCCACGGGCGCACCATCGTTCGCCGGTATCGCGGATGTTCTTCGAGTGGAGCGGCTTCCGACGCAGGCACTGAACGCCGTCTACTACGACACCGCGGCACGTGATCTGGCGTCTCGGCGAATCACGTTGCGCCGTCGCACCGGCGGTGAAGATGCCGGTTGGCACCTGAAGCTGCCCGCGGCAGCCGACGCCCGCACCGAGGTTCGCCTGCCGCTGGGTGCGGCGAACGGCAGCGACGACGACGGCCACGAAGACGTGCCGACCCAGCTGGTCGACGTCGTGCTGGCGATTGTCCGGGACCGGCCGCTGAGCCCGGTTGCGCGGATATCCACTACGCGGCACGTCCACGAGCTGTATGGCGCCGACGACGCGGCGCTCGCGGAATTCTGCGACGACCAGGTCACCGCGTCGCGGGCGGCCACCCCCGATGCGCCCGAGGTCGAGCAGCGGTGGCGCGAGTGGGAGCTCGAACTCACCCAGCCCGCGCCGAACCCCGAACTGATGGACAAGCTGAGCGACCGGCTGCTTGGCGCCGGCGCACGGCCCGCCGGACACGGCTCCAAGCTGGCGCGAGTGCTCGGCACCACGCCGAAGGACCTGGCTGCCGGCGCCGCCGACCCGCTACATCGGGCGGTCGCTGAGCAGCTCGACGAGCTGCTGGTGCGGGACCGCGCGGTGCGCGCCGGGGCTGACGACTCGGTGCACCAGATGCGGGTGACCACTCGCAAGATCCGCAGCCTGCTGCAGGCGTCGCCGGATTCGTTCGCCCTCCCCGACGGCCTCCTCGACGAACTGCGCGAGCTGGCCAACGTGTTGGGCGAGGCCCGCGACGCCGAAGTGCTGGCCGAGCGCTACCGTAGCGCGCTCGACAAGTTGCCACCGGAGCTGGCCCGCGGACCTATTCGGGACCGGCTGATTGACGGCGCGGACGAGCGATACCGGGCCGGGGTACGGCGTTCGTTGGCCGCGATGCGTTCACCGCGATACTTCCGTCTGCTCGACGCGCTGGAGGCGGTGGTCGCGGCGACGCCGCCAGCCGATAAGGGGTCCGGACCGGTCGCCGTCGCCGCCGCCGGCAAGAAGGTGCGGAAGGCCGCAAAGGCCGCAACGCGCGCCGCCGACGAGGACCTCGACGAGGCGATGCATCGAATCCGTAAGCGCGCCAAGCGGCTTCGCTACATCGCGGCCGCGATCGGCGCGAAGAAGATTTCGAAGCGGGCGAAAACAGTCCAGTCGTTGCTCGGCGATCACCAGGACTCCGTGGCCAGCCGCGAGCACCTGACAGAGCAGGCCGACGCCGCGAACACCGCGAACGAGGATGCGTTCACGTATGGGCTGCTGCACCAGCAGGACTCAGACCTGGCGCGCGAACGCCGTCAGCAGTTAGAGCCGGCGCTGCGCAAGCTCTTCAAAGCACTGCGCAAGCTTTCGAAGTAAGCCGGCAGGGCGGGCGAGTTGGCCTGGCGCCCCACCCCTCAGAGTGCTCGTAGGCCACGCAGGGTCCTTGTTATCAGTTCACGTCGTTCGTCGATTGTCATCGAGTCACCGAGCGGAGCGTGCACCCGCAAATAACCCTGTGTCACCAGGTCGTCGACCAGGAACCGCGTCGCACCGAGCGGCAAGGACAGACGAGAGGCGATCTCGGCGACCGAGGGGTTGTGCACGCACGACGTCAGGATCTGGCCCCGCACATCATTTCTCCGCCAGCGCGGCGGCTTCGCTGTGGTGTTGAGCGCTTCGACCGGAGCCTCGAGTGCCAGGTCGGCACCAGAGTCGGCACGGCCTGCCGTCAGCGCGTACGGCCGGACCAAGCTCGGCTCGTCCGCGGCTTCCGGTTCTGTGAACCAGTCGCCGATCGGTTCCCCCTCGCCCTCCGACTGCTGATGCGCGTCGGTGTGCTTCTCCCGGACATGTGGCGAACTATGCGGCACGTTGTGGTTCTCCAAGAACCACAAGGTCTGGTCGGCGTGCACCGATGCGCGCACCTCGCTGGAGACGACCTTGAGTATGGTGCGGTCGATGTCGATGACGAATGTGGTCCGTCTGACCGGCAGCAGCCGGGCCAGCAGGCCACGCCGCCGAGTGTGCCGACCACGCCGGGCTGCCTCACGCGCCACGACGGATCTGCGCAGCTTGGCGAGCCTGCCTCGGCGCACCCCGAACAGCTCGGACACCACGCCGTCCGCGTCGGAGAGCAGCGGATAGTCGAACGAGCGCTGTTGGGCGAAGTGGGCCTGCTTGTCGACGGTGTCGGTGCTGATGCCCACCCGCTGGGCGCCCACCCTGGCGAATTCGTCGCTCAGGTCCCGAAAATGACAAGCCTGGGCTGTACAGATCGGTGAGGACGCTATTGGGAAGAAGAACAGCACAACCGGCCCTTCGGCAAGGAGCGCGGACAGTGTCCGAGCCCGACCGGTGTGGTCCCACAGAGTGAAGTCAGGCGCCTTTTCGCCCGCGATCATCGGCAAAGAATAACGCCGGAAGCTCTGCGCGACGCACGACTGGAGATAATTCGCTCATCGCCGAACAGCTACCAGGTGGGAACCGTGATCGGCTCGGCCACGCCGAGGATGGGCGGGCGAGCTGGCCTGTAAGCCGGATTCTGTTCCGCGTTACCAGGTAACGCGGCGGCGACCATCCATCTGGACACACCGTCACCGGGTGCCTCGAGCGGCCTACCCGCAGGCTCGGGCGAGCAGCCCTCGAGCGCCTGCGCGACCGCACCGTGGTGCGGTCTTCTTGGCCTTGCTTCGGGTGGGGTTTGCCGAGCCATCCCGGTCACCCGGAATGCTGGTGCGCTCTTACCGCACCGTTTCACCCTTACTACCGCGAAGGTAGCGGTCTGTTTTCTGTGGCACTTTCCCGCGAGTCACCTCGGATTGCCGTTAGCAATCACCCTGCTCTGTGAAGTCCGGACTTTCCTCGACTCGACACTGAACCAGTGCGAGCCGCGGCCGCCCAGCCAACTCGTCCGCGCTAATACCGTACTCGCTGCACAATGCCGAGGCCAACGACTTGCTAAGCGGCATGTAAGTCCGAGATCGCTATCCCGACGGCCATTTCCATCTCACTGATTTCCATCCGCACTGGCGCCCTCGGCAGCGGAGGTGCCCCGGAGCGATATTGCGCACCCGTTGGAGTGGTGAATTCAGCTGTGTGCCTGTATTTTTCATCAACACTTGGTTCGACGCGCCAGCCGCCAACATCTTTGACGTAGTTGCATCGCTCGCATAATCCGAGCCCGTTACTCGCAGTGGTCGCACCACCGCCGGCCCACGGGAGCGCATGGTCGCGGTGGCGAATCGGCGCGTCGCAGTAGGGCGTACGGCAGCGCTGATCCCTGAGCCCGATAAAGGCGGCCAACCCGCGCGGAAACAACCGGGCCCGGGATTCCATTGCCACCAATCCCCCGGAGTCCGGATGCGCGTAGAGCCGGCGAAGCGTTGCCCGCGACCGGGTATCAGTGACTGCGCCCAAGACCAATCCGCGGGCGACCGCCGCCGGGATTGGACCGTAGCCGCCCATATCCGCCGGTGCGGTGGAACCGCCCAGCAGCGTTTCGTCCGACAGCACCAGGTTGACTGCGATCGGCGTGGCCGCCGCTGCGCTTCGCCCAGTGACCCGCTCTATCAATGTGTCGGCCATCACCTGACCGCGGGGACGCCCGTCGGCGCAGATATCGGCTTCTCGTCGTAGCGCCGCGTATACCGAAACACCCTGGGCCACAGGCAACAACGCCGTCAGATAGGTCATCGTGTCGGGCGCGGGCCGAATGGTCACCGTCCGTTCGGTCTCGGCTTTGGCGGCCCGGTCGACCACCGCGTGCGGATCGAGCCGATAAGCGATCGTCTTGGCGGCCGCCGCCACCCGCGCGTCGCCCATCCCGTCCAGGCCGGCCGGGTCGGCGCACAACTCAGCATCGAGGGCCCTCCGGTCCTCGACGTCCAGGCAGGCGCTTTCGCGCACGATCAATGTGGCCCGCCATTCCGTCAGCGCTCCAACCTCCAGAGCGGCCAGGGTGTGCGGCATTTCGTGCACCAGGGCCTTGGCGAAGCCGAGATGCCGATTACCCCGCGACGGCGAATCCCGTCGGGCCAGGGCAATCTCGCTGGCCACGCCGCGTCCGCGCCGTGCGGCCGGCACGCCCGCGGCAGCGTCGGCGGCCCGGCGTGCCGCGTCCAACGCCGCCGCGGCTCGAGCCTGACCTGCCGCTGCCGCGGATTTGACCCGTTCCAGCTCGGCAATGCGCTCGACCAGCACCGATTCCGCACTGGTCGGATCCACGACCACCAAATCATCGAACACATGTTCGACTATACATGGCCACGGCGACAAGGATTCTCCTCACATCACGCGCATCCCTATCGTCTACAGAAGAGAGAGTGAAGGAGCACCGGTGACCCGATGGGACAAGCGCGTCGACGCCGCCGACTGGGACGCAGTGGCCACCGCCGTCGACGATTACGGCGGAGCGCTGCTGCCCCGGCTCCTGACGCCCGCCGAGACCCAACGGCTGCGCAACCTGTACATCAGAGATCAACTGTTCCGCGCCACGATCGACATGGGTCCGCGTCGCTACGGCTCGGGCCAGTATCGGTATTTCCGGGCTCCCTACCCCGAACCGATCGAGCACCTAAAGCAGGCGCTGTATCCACGGCTGTTGCCGATCGCCCGGAATTGGTGGGCCAAGCTGGGCCGGGACGCTCCCTGGCCGGACAGCCTCGACGAATGGCTGGACATGTGTCATGCCGCCGGCCAGACCAGATCCACGGCGCTTGTCCTGCGGTACGGAACGAACGATTGGAACGCGCTGCACCGAGACTTGTACGGGGACTTGGTCTTTCCGCTTCAAGTGGTGATCAACCTGAGCAACGCGAACACCGAATACACCGGCGGGGAGTTCATGCTCGTCGAACAGCGGCCGCGAGCCCAATCACGGGGCACTACTACCCAATTGCCGCAGGGCCACGGTTACCTGTTCACCACCCGCGACCGGCCGGTACGGTCGGCTCGCGGCTGGTCGGCGGCACCTGTGCGCCACGGCTTGTCTGTCGTGCGTTCGGGCGAGCGCTACGCGTTGGGACTGATCTTTCACGACGCCGCCTGACCGACGGGACGCCCAAGTGCCTTTCTAGGCGGTTGAAGTCGCGTCCGAGGCCGGATCCGGGATTGCTGCAGTCTCATCATCGACCTGGGTTGTGCGAGGGACTGAGTCACGGCCGAGCGCGATGGTGGCCGCCGTCATCGCGGCAACTGCTACCGCCAGTACCAGCGCTCCGGCGCCCCGGACGGCCAGATGCTCGCCGAGTATCACGACACCCAGCAGCACCGCGACCATGGGCTCACCGACCAGCATGATCGGTACCGACGCTTGCAATGCGCCAGCATGAAATGCCGACTGCTGCAACACCGTTACCGCGATGGCCAGCACGATGAGCAAATACGGCGCCGGCACCGTCAGTAGCCCACGCCATCCGTGCAAGGCGAGGTGGTGAACGCTGACTTTCGTCAGCACCGCGATCACGCCCACCAACACCGCGACGGCGCTGGCCAACAGCATGGCACGCGTTCGACCAACGGTTCGATGGGCCGCCACCACACAGAGGATCACCACCGGGACCGCGCCGGCCAGTGCCACGCTCCACGCGGGTACGGGCGGACGATAGTGGCCTTCGCGCGGCTGTCCCACTAGGACGAAAACGGCGAGCGCCGCGGTCAGCAGCACCGCCCAACACCAATCGGCCCCAGTCACATGCTGTTTGGAGAACCTCGCACCCAGCGGCAGAACGAACAACAGTGCGGACACCAGCAGCGGCTGCACAAGCAACAACGATCCATGCGCCAACGCGAGCGCCTGGAACACATACCCGCCGACCGCAACCAGTGTTCCCGCCCACCATGCGGGCTGCCGTACCCACGACGTCACGATTGCGCTCGCATCGTTCCGGTGGGCCGCCTCAGCTTGAATCGCGCGCTGCCGGATAACAATGCCCACCGCGGCAAAGAACGCGGCCAGCAGTGCCGATCCGATCGCCACCGCGTGATGTGTCGCCCACTCCATGAATGCCTGCCTACCCCGATATCCGCGACGTCTAACTGAGATACCCGGTCTGGTTCACCAGCCGCACCGATGACGCGCCGTCCGGGTAGAACTCCGCGATGCTCAACGATGCCAGGTCCAGGTGTAGCCGGTAAAGGATGCCCGGCCCGGCGTCGAGCGCTTGGCGCAGCAGCATCTTTATCGGAGTCACATGCGATACCACCAGCACCGTGGTGCCCGCGTACTCTGCCACGATCCGGTCCCGCGCCCGGCAGACCCGCTTGTTCACGTGATCGAAGCTTTCCCCGCCCGGAGGCTCGGTGCTGGTGTCGCGCAGCCAGCGTCGATGCAACTCGGGATCGCGTTCGGCGGCCTCAGCGAACGTCAACCCTTCCCATGCGCCGAAATCGGTCTCGATCAGGTCGTCGTCGACGATCAAGTCCAAGCCGAGCGCTTTGGCCGCCGTCGCCGCGGTGTCGTAACAACGCTGCAGGGGCGAACTGACCACAGCCGAGATCCCGCCCCGCTGCGCCAGATACCGGGCCGCCGCGTCGGCCTGCTGCCGGCCAAGCTCGGTCAGGCCCGGGTTCCCGCGTCCGGAGTACCGCCGTTGCACCGACAGCGCGGTCTGGCCGTGTCGCAACAACAACAGCCGGGTGGCGGTGCCACGCGCGCCGGTCCAGCCCGGCGGCGACGGGTTCTCGCCTGCTTGGGCCGTCGTCGTTGAATTGTCGCTCTGCGGTTGCTCTTCCGCCGCCGCGGCGGCGTCCATCGCCTCGTTGGCCAACCGATCGGCGTAGGAGTTCTCCGCGCGCGGAATCCATGCGTAACTGACCCGCTCGAACCGCGACGCCAGCGTACGGGCCTTGGCGTTGAGCTCAGCGAGGTCAGGATGTTTGACCTTCCATCGCCCGGACATCTGCTCGACCACCAGCTTGGAGTCCATCGATACCGCAACCTCAGTGGCCTTCAGTTTGGCTGCCTCCTCCAAACCGGCTATCAGGCCTCGATATTCGGCGACGTTGTTAGTGGCATGGCCGATCGCCTGCTTGCTCTCGGCCAACACGGTCGATCGGTCCGCTGTCCAGACCACCGACCCGTAGCCGGCCGGCCCCGGGTTACCGCGCGACCCGCCGTCGGCCTCGACAATCACCTTCAACACCATCAGTGCCCAACGCCTTTGACTCGCAACAAGATTGCACCGCACTCCGGACACCGCAGCACATCATCGTCTGCGGCCGCAGAGATCCTGGCCAACTCGCCGCGGTCGATCTCGATCCGGCAGGCACCGCAACGACGACCCTGCAGTGCGCCCGCACCGGGGCCGCCACCGGCACGTTGTCGTTCGTAAAGCGCGATCAGCTCTGGATCCAACGTCGCGGTGAGTTCGTCGCGGCGCGTTGCGTATTGCCTTCGGGTTTGGTCAATTTCGTCGAGTGAGCCGTCAAGTGCCTGCTGCGCAGCGGCCAAATCACCGAGCAGTGCCTCGACCGCCGCCATCTCGGCGGACTGTTGCGCCTGCACCTGCTCGCGGTGTTCCATCACCTCCAAGAGCGAATCCTCCAGGCTGGACTGGCGACGTTGCAGGGTATCCAACTCGTGCTGCAACTCCGATAGCTGCTTGGCGTCCGCCACCGATTGCAACAGCGAACGATCCCGATCCTCGCGCTGGCGCACCGCGTCGATCTCCGCCTCGAGGCGCGACACCGCAGCGTCCAAGTCTTCCAACGCGATCTGCAGCGCCCCCAGCCGGTCGTTGGCTGCGACCTGATCGGTTTGCATCCGCTCGATGTCTTGGCGCTCGGGGAGGTGGCCGGCGCGGTGGGCGACCCTGGACAGTTCGGCGTCCAGCTCCGCAACTTCGAGCAGCGAGCGCTGCTGCGCGACTGCGGCTTTCATCACTGCTCACCCCCGCGGTCGTTGTCGACGTTCCACGGATCGGTTCGGATGGAGCACACACGTACCGAAAGGGCGCCACCGAAAGCCGCCCGCAACACATCGGCAGACTGCTCACACCAAGGGTATTCGCTGGCCCAATGCGCGACATCGATCAACGCGACAGCAGAAGCGCGAAGGTGCTCATCGGCGGGGTGATGACGCAAGTCGGCCGTGACATAAGCCTGCACCCCGGCGGCTGCCGCGGCGTCCAGCAGCGAGTCGCCGGCTCCTCCGCATACCGCGACGCGGGACACGGTCATGCCCGGATCGCCCGCGGCGCGCACTCCCCACGAGGTTTGCGGCAGGCCCGAACGGACTCGCGAAACGAACGCGTTCAACGATTCTGGCTGGCCCAGCGAACCTATTCGCCCTAACCCGACGTCGGCGGGTGGGGGCGCTAGGGCGAAGATATCAAATGCCGGCTCCTCGTATGGATGGGCAGCGCGCATCGCCGTCAGCATCTCACGGCGTGCCCGCGCAGGTGCGATGACCTCAACTCGATCCTCGACGACTCGCTCAACGGCACCCACGCTGCCGATCGCCGGTGAAGCTCCGTCGCCCGGCAGGAATTGGCCGGTGCCGGTGACACTCCAACTGCATTGCGAATAATCGCCGATCCTGCCGGCGCCGGCCGCAAAAACCGCCGCCCGCACGGCGTCCGCGTTCTCCGCCGGAACGAAGATCACCCACTTGTCCAACTCAGGCAGCGCAGGCGACGGCTCCAGCACCGCCTCGACGGTCAGGCCGAGCGCTTGCGCCAACGCATCAGACACGCCCGGCGATGCTGAATCGGCATTGGTGTGTGCGGTGAACAGCGAACGGCCGGAACGGATCAAGCGGTGCACCAGCGCACCCTTGGCGGTGCTGGCCGCGACCGTGTCCACGCCGCGCAACAGCAGCGGATGGTGAGCGAGCAACAGGCCACCGTCGGGAACCTCATCGACCACCGCCGCCGTGGCGTCCACCGCGACCGTCACCGAGCTCAGCACATCGTCGGGGTCGCCGCAGACCAACCCGACCGAATCCCACGATTGGGCAAGCCCGGGCGGGTAAGCGTCGTCCAGCACGTCGATGACATCAGCCAGCCGCGGCGTCATCGGACGGCCCCACACACCACGACGTCGCCTATTGCTTCGACCAGTACCGGCCACTCCGGCCGGACCGCAGCCCGCAGATATCGCCCATCCAGGCCGACGAACGTGTCACATCGCCGCACGGCAATCCCTTTGGTGTGCAAATACTTTCGTATCAAATCAGCATCTTGGACGGTGAACAAGACGAATGGTGCACTGCCATCGACCGTTTCCGCACCCGCCGACTGAAGGCCGAACACCATCTCGGTGCGCAACGCCGCCAGCCGCCGGGCACCCGCCGCGGCTTCGGCCACGGCGTCGGGCGCGCAACAGGACGCGATGGCCGTCAGTTGCAGCGTGCCCACCGGCCAGTGGGCCCGCCCCGCGGTCAGCCGGGCCAACACGTCCGGTGCACCCAGTGCGTAGCCCACCCGCAGGCCCGCCAGCGACCACGTCTTGGTCAGGCTGCGCAGCACCAGCACGTCGGGCAGCGGCTCGTCGGCCAGCGATTCCGGCTCGCCGGGGATTGCATCGACGAACGCCTCGTCCACCACCACGATCCGCCCGGGTCGGCGCAACGAGAGGATCTGTTCGCGGGAGTGCAAAACCGACGTCGGGTTCGTGGGGTTGCCGATCACGACGAGATCGGCGTCGTCGGGCACCTGGGCGCCTGCCAGGCCGAACGGCCGCTCAAGCACGACGTGATGCACGCGGACGCCGGCTGATTTCAGCGCCACAGCCGGCTCGGTGAACGACGGCGCGATCACGGCCGCCAGCGTCGGGCGGAGGTTGGGCAGCAACGCGAATCCCTCGGCGGCTCCGTTCAACAGCGCGACTTCGTCATGGGCACGGCCGTGACGGACCGAGACGGCCGATATCGCCGCACACTGGTCGTCGACACCGGGATAACGGGCCAGGTCGGACAGCCGTGCGGCCAGCCGCTGGATCAGCCAAGCCGGCGGTTGTGCATGACGGACGTTGACCGCGAAATCAAGCATCCCCGGTCCGGCGGCCTGATCGCCGTGGTAGCGCGCCCCCGCGAGCGGAATCGATGCACTCGGGTCCATACTCGCCACGTCTGAAACCCTAACGACCTCGCGACTAAGCGCACGTAGTGGGACACGATCAAGGACAGGCCACGCCATCTAGGACAATAGGGAGGTGACACGCACGGTCTCCGCGACCAGACCCCAGCTGGTGATCTTCGACCTCGACGGCACCCTCACCGACTCCGCTGACGGCATCGTGTCCAGCTTCCGCCACGCGCTCGGTCAGATCGGCGCTGCCGTGCCCGACGGCGACCTGGCGAGCCGAATCGTCGGCCCGCCGATGCACCACACCCTGTCCGCAATGGGGCTGGGCGAGCACGCCGATGCCGCAATCGCGGCTTACCGCGCCGACTACACCACCCGCGGCTGGGCAATGAACAGGCTCTTCGACGGGATCAGCCTCTTGCTGGCCGACCTGCGCGCGGCGGGCATCCGGCTCGCCGTGGCCACCTCCAAGGCGGAGCCGACCGCGCGCCGGATCCTGGCGCATTTCGGGCTCGACCAGCATTTCGAGGTCGTCGCGGGAGCCAGTGTCGACGGCACCCGCGCCACCAAGGCCGACGTGCTGGCCCACGCATTGGCGCAACTGCAGCCGCTTCCGGAACGCGTCCTGATGGTCGGCGATCGCCTCCACGACGTCGAAGGTGCGGCCGCGCACGGCATCGACGCGGTGGTGGTTGGCTGGGGATACGGACAGGCCGACTTCGCCGACGGCGCTGCCACGCGCAGCCCGGTGCATGTCGCGACGATCGCCGAGCTGCGGAGGGCGTTGGGTGTCTGAATTCAGCCTGCACATCACGTTCGTCTGCACCGGCAACATCTGCCGGTCGCCGATGGCCGAGAAGATGTTCGCCCACCAGATCTGCCAACGCGGTCTGCACGACGCCGTGCGGGTCACCAGCGCGGGAACCGCCGGCTGGCATGTCGGCAAGACCGCCGACGAGCGGGCCAACCGGGTGCTGCGCGAGCACGGCTACCCCACCGACCACTGCGCCGCGCAGATCGGCATCGACCACATCGAAGCCGACTTGGTGGTCGCGCTGGCGCGCAACCACGTCTGGCTGCTGCAGGAAATGGGCATCGACGCCGACCGAATCCGGATGCTGCGGTCCTTCGACCCCCGCTCCGGTGCTTATGTCCTCGACGTCGACGACCCCTATTACGGCGACTACGACGACTTCGAAGCGGTCTTCGCCGCGATCGAGGCTTCCCTGCCGGGTCTGCACAACTGGGTTGACGAGCGGCTTGCCCGGGACGGACACCCCTGATGGGTCGCCTGACCTTCTTGCTGCGACCCGGTTGGGTAGCGCTGGCTGTGGTGGTGATCGCCTTCACCTATCTGTGTTTCAGCGTGCTCGCACCGTGGCAGCTGGGAAAGAACACCAAGACCTCGCGAGAGAACAACCAGATCCAGCAATCCCTGACGACCGCACCTGTCGCACTGAAAACGCTTTTGCCGCATCAAGACTCATCGGCCCCCGACGCGCAGTGGCGCAGGGTGACGGCGACTGGCCACTATCTCGCCGATAAACAGTTGCTGGTCCGGCTGCGGGTGGCCGAAGGGGATCCCGCGCTGGAGGTGCTGGTCCCATTCATGGTCGACGGCGGTCCCAACGTGTTGGTCGACCGAGGCTATGTGCGGCCCGAGCGAGGGTCACGGCTTCCATCGATTCCGCCGCCGCCGCACGACACGGTGACCATCACGGCGCGCCTGCGTGACTCCGAGCAGCCGGTGCTCGACAAGCAGTCGTTCATCAGTGACGGTGTGCGACAGATGTATTCGATCGACATCAGGCAGATAGCGACGTTGACCGGGGTCCCGCTGGCCGGATCGTATCTGCAGTTGGTCGACAACCAGCCCGGCGGCCTCGGCGTGATCGGGATCCCCCACCTGGATGCCGGGCCGTTTTTGTCCTACGGCATCCAGTGGATTACCTTCGGCGTCGTCGCACCGATTCTGCTGGGCTATTTCGTGTACGCCGAGATCAAGGCCCGCCGCGCCGAGAAGAGCCAAAGCTCGCCGACCGAGGCGAAGCCCGCGACCGTCGAGGAAAAACTCAACGACCGCTACGGACGGCGGCGATAAGCGCAAGGCTCAGCGCCGTCGCGACCTGTACCGCCCGGGAGAGCTGAACCGCGCGACGCAGGTCGGTTACCGACGGGGGCACTCCCTCGCCGAGGGTGGGCCGGATCTGCAGTTCGTACTGGTATGCAGTGGGGCCGCCCAGGCGCACGCCCAGCGCTCCGGCGAATGCCGTCTCGACGACGCCGGCGTTGGGGCTGGGATGACGGGCGGCGTCACGACGCCAGGCACGCAGCGCGCCCGACGGCGATCCGCCGACGATCGGTGCATACGCGGCCACCAGCGCCGCGGTCACGCGCGCGGCGACGTAGTTGGCCGCGTCATCCAGACGTGCTGCGGCCCAACCGAATCGGGCATAGCGCGGCGAGCGGTGGCCGACCATCGAATCGAGTGTATTGACGGCGCGGTAGCCCAGGACCGCGGGCACGCCGCCCACCGTCGCCCACAGCAGCGGCGCAACGTGTGCGTCAGAGGTGTTCTCGGCCACCGATTCCACCGCGGCGCGGGCCAGTCCCGCGGCGTCGAGCCGTGCCGGGTCGCGCCCGCACAGCGAGGGCAGCAGCCGTCGGGCGCCCTCGACGTCGTCGCGGCTCAACAGGTCACCCATCGCCGTGCCGGTGCGCGCCAGCGACGTTCCGCCCAGCGCTACCCAGGTAGCCGCCGCGGTCGCGACGACGGACCACAGCGCCCCGCGCTGCCGCGCATGCCGCTGTAGCACAAAGCCAAGCAGGCTCACTGCGCCGACCAGCACGCCGACGTGGGCGGCGCCGCCGATTCGGCTGTCGCGGTAGCTGACCCGCTCCAACGCGGCCGCGGCGGCGCCGAATCCCGCGACCGGATGACCCGCCCGCGGGTCAGCCAGCACGAGGTCGGCCAGGTAGCCGGCCAGCACGCCGACGACCCGGGTGTGCCGCGTCGCCCCAAACACTCCGGCAGCGTCTCACACGTGGTCTACTCGGTTGATGAAGCGGCACTCCACCCGGGTCGCCGACCTGCTCAACCCCGCCGCGGTGTTGTTACCCGCCGCGAACGTGATCATGCAGCTGTCGATGCCGGGTGTCGGTTACGGCGTGCTGGAAAGCCCGGTCGACAGCGGCAACGTCTACAAGCACCCATTCAAACGGGCCCGCACCACCGGCACATATTTGGCCGTTGCGACCATCGGCTCCGAGTCGGACCGCGAACTCATCCGCGCCGCCGTCGACACCGCCCACCGGCAAGTGCGGTCGACCGCGTCAAGCCCGTTGTCCTACAACGCGTTCGATCCCGCGCTGCAGCTGTGGGTGGCCGCCTGCCTATATCGCTATTTCGTCGACCAGCACGAGTTTTTGTACGGCCCGCTCGACGAGGCCTCCGCGGATGCGGTCTACCTCGACGCAAGGCGGCTGGGCACCACCCTTCAGGTGCGCGAAGGCATGTGGCCACCGGATCGGGTCGCGTTCGACGACTACTGGAAGCGTTCGTTGGAAGAGCTGCGCATCGACCCACCGGTGCGCGAGCACCTGCACGGGGTAGCGACGATGGCGTTCCTGCCGCGTCCGCTGCACGCGCTCGGCGGGCCGTTCAACCTGTTCGCGACGACGGGGTTCCTGGCGCCGGAGTTCCGCACGATGATGAAGCTGGATTGGGCAGAACCGCAGCAGCGCCGGTTTGAATGGCTACTGGCCGCGCTGCGGCTGGCCGATCGGCTGATTCCACACCAAGCGTGGATCCTGAGCTACCGGCTCTACCTGTGGGACATGCGGTTTCGCGCCAGGCATGGCTGGCGAATCGTGTAGCGGCTAGCTGGTTACGACGACCAACACGATGGCAACCATGCTCAGTATCGCCATCAAAAACCACGGCTGAAGAATCAGAGGCCGCTCGCGGGCCTCATCGGTCTTCGCCGGAAGGGAGGTCGTGCGCTCGGGCGTCAGCTGTGAAGTCATCTATCAAGCATGGCTAATTAGTCATACGAAGTAAATGTGTCGCTCGCCTCACTGACCCCCAATTTGCGACCTAGGTCACACTGGCGGGCGACTCAGAAGGGAGCAGACCTGTGACTTTCCCCGGACTCAACCACGTCGCAATCACCGTGCGCGACATGAACATCAGCGGCCCGTGGTATCGGACGCTGTTCGGCGCCGACCCGGTGCTCGACGAACACACCGACGCGGGGTTCCGGCACCTGGTGTGGCTGCTCGAGAGCGGCACGGTGTTCGGAATCCACCAGCACGAGCGTTCGGCTCCCGACGAGCGATTCAGCGAGTTCCGGGTGGGCCTGGACCACGTTGGCTTCGGCTGCGCCAGTCGCGCCGCGTTGGAGACGTGGATGGACCGGCTCAACAAGCTCGGTGTCCAGCACGGCGGGATCGTGGACGCGCCTTACGGCTCGGGTTTGAGCTTTCGAGACCCGGACGGCATTGCGCTCGAGTTCTTCGCGCCGCCGGCCTAAGTGATGAAAAGGCGGACGTTCCCTATTCCCGTCGCAATGTGTAAGCATTACGACGTGAGCTCGCGCCGAATCGCGCACTTCCTGGTCGCCGCGGTGACGACCACCTGGGCGGCCCTGCTGAGCGCACCGACCGAGGTCGCGTCGGCGGCCCCCTGCCCCGACGTCGAGGTGACGTTCGCCCGCGCCA
Organism: Mycobacterium sp.; assembly: GCF_035314665.1. Lineage (GTDB taxonomy): Bacteria > Actinomycetota > Actinomycetes > Mycobacteriales > Mycobacteriaceae > Mycobacterium. The sequence goes on from NZ_DATFZD010000075.1 coordinate 35,713, forward strand.
CCACCGAACCGCCCGGTGTCGGCGTGGTAGGCCAGCAATTCATCGATTCACTGCGCTCGCAAGTTGGGGGCAGGTCCGTCGGCGTGTATGCGGTCAACTACCCCGCCTCATTCGATTTCGTGCCATCCACCAACGCGGGCACTAGTGATGCGAACGCTCACGTCGTGTCCATGATCGCGAATTGCCCCAACACCAAGATGGTGCTCGGGGGATATTCCCAGGGCGCGATGGTGATCGATGAGATCACCATCGCCCAATTCCCGATCGTGGGCTTTGTCCCCGAGACGCTGTCGGAGGACCAGGCCGCTCACGTTGCCGCGCTCGCCCTCTTCGGGAATCCGGCGGATAGATATCTAGGCGCACCGGTAAGCACGGCCAGCCCGTGGTACGGGGCCAAGGCCATGGACATGTGCGCACCCGGCGATCCGATCTGCACGCCGGGCGGGGCTTTGGCGCCGCCGACGCACGACGAGGAGTTCTCCGCGGCACACCTGTCCTATGCGACTTCCGGAATGCCGGCACAGGCCGCGGGTTTCGTCGCAAGTCACCTGTAGCCGATGCGCGCAGTCGTCATCACCAAGCACGGCCCCCCGTCGGTGCTACAGGTGCAAGACCGCCCCGACCCTCCGCCGCCTGCGGCCGGCCAGGTACGTGTCTCGGTGCGCGCGGCCGGAGTGAACTTCGCCGACCACCTTGCCCGCGTCGGGCTGTATCCCGATGCGCCGAAGGTGCCGAGCGTCGTCGGCTACGAGGTCGCCGGAACGATCGAGGCGGTCGGAGACGGCGTCGATCCGGAACGCGTTGGTGAGCGGATGTTGGCCGGAACGCGATTCGGCGGTTACGCGGAAATCGTCAACGCCTCCGCGGATGACACTGTGGCGCTTCCGGATTCGATGACGTTCGAGCAGGGCGCCGCGGTCCCGGTCAACTATGCGACGGCGTGGGCAGCGCTGCACGGTTACGGCTCGCTGCGCGCCGGCGAGCGTGTGCTGGTGCATGCCGCGGCCGGGGGTGTCGGCATCGCGGCGGTCCAGCTGGCCAAGGCCGCGGGTGCGGTCGTGCACGGCACCGCATCGCCGGGCAAGCACCGCCAGCTCGCCGCGCTGGGCGTCGACCGCGCCATCGACTATCACCGCGACGGGTGGTGGAAGGGCCTGGGACCGTACGACATCGTGCTGGATGCGTTGGGCGGCACCTCGTTGCGGCGGTCGTTCGACCTCTTGCGTCCGGGCGGACGGCTGGTGGCCTACGGCCTCTCGTCGTTGCAGCAGGGCGAAAAGCGGTCACTGCGGCGCGCGGCGCCACAGGCGCTGGCGATGGTGCGCGGGTTCAACCTGATCAACCAGCTCAACGACTCCAAGACCGTCATCGGCCTCAACATGCTGCGGCTGTGGGACGATCGCGGCACGCTCGAACCATGGATTGGGCCACTGTCGGCGGCACTGTCCGACGGCACGGCAGCGCCCGTCGTGCACGCGGCTGTGCCGTTTGCCGAAGCCCCGGAAGCGCATCGGATTCTCGCGGCGCGAGAGAACGTCGGCAAGGTCGTCCTGGTGCCGTAAGCCGAGCACGTCCAGCGAGGATGGCACGCCCGTCCGGGCCGAGACCTAGGGTGCGCACCACGTCAAGATCGGTTTGCTCTCCTTGGGAAGTGGGGACGTAGAGCGGCGGCAAAGACGCGGTCGAGTGTCCGGTCGGGCAGGATGCGCGCCAAGCTGGTGAGCAGTGCGGCGTCACGGGCCGGACGCTGAGCACTGTCGGCCATCAGCAAAAGAGGCGCCCATCGTGAGATTCTAGGAATTGCGAGAAGGGCAGCATCGGTGCCGGTTACCTCGGTACCGGTCATCTGTATATCGTCACGATGTGAACGTTTGGCTTGCAGGCAACACGAAAGCCGTCGTCAAACTACTGTTTTCTGGGTGAGTCCCCGGTTCCTGGTTGCGCCGAGGACCCGTAAGTCACTTGGGCGTTTGGGAGGAGAACGCGATGACCGAAGTCGAAGACCTCGACGTGCACCACGACGGCTACCCGACACATCGGCGCAAAGCCCGCTTTGACTGGTCGAACTTACCGTTGCACTGGGTCCCCGATGACCCCTTCGCCACACACTTTTGGAATGCGCTGCACCTGTTACTGCCCGAAGGCGAGCGGGGATTCATCAACGCCGTCAATGAGGCGGCGCCGCTGGTCGACGATCCGGAACTGGCGGCACCGATTAAAGCGTTCATGCAGCAGGAATCCTGACACGCCTGGGCGCACCAAGTTGTCCTCGATCATCTGGCCGAGCAGGGCATCGACACCAAGCCCTACACCGACAAGTTGCAGAAGTGGTTGTCAGCGGGCACTAATCAGCACCCGGGCTGGTCTATGCGTTTGCAGCGATGGTGGCTCTACCGGCGCCTGGCCGACGTGGCCGCGCTCGAGCACTTCACTGCGG
>NZ_DATFZD010000076.1:0-21258 GCF_035314665.1 Mycobacterium sp.
AACACCCGCAGAATGCCGACCAGGATCACCACATTGATGGCGGCGATCAAACACAAGAAGACGCCGGAGACGCTGGTGCCGATCAAGCTGGTGTAGTGATGCAAGGCCGAAGAGTCTTGCTCGACCGGCCCGATGATTACCTTGAGCCCGGTTGCGATCAGCAGAGCCAGCCCGAACACCACCGACGAGTGGCCGAGCGAGAAGAAGAACCCCACCGCGAGCGGCCGCTGCCCGTCGTTCATCAGCTTGCGGGTGGTGTTGTCGATCGCGGCGATGTGGTCGGCGTCGAACGCGTGGCGCAGTCCCAGGGTGTAGGCCGTCAGCCCGATGCCGATACCGAACGCCTTGTCTCCGACGCTCAGGTGCGCCGGCTCGACGATGAATACCAATGTGCCCCAACCGATCACATGCAGCGCCACGATCACCGCGAACATGGATCCGAGGCGCAGCCACTCGTCGGGCGTCAAGGCGCTCCGGAGCCGAGACCACGACGACCATTGCCTGCTGAGCGGGTCAGCGGCCATGTCGCGTCCCATCTGGAGAGAAAACCCCGGCCTTCGGTGAGCGTAAACCGCACGTCAACGTCATGCGGACGATTCGCAGGAATTTCTGCAAGTTCTTTGCATCTGGTAGATGCGAGATCTTGTACAGTCCGCCGGACGATCGCTCCGGTCAACCGTGAAAAGTGATCAGCGGGATCGCCATCTCGACCGCGGTGGCCGCACCATGGAAGCCGACGAGTTGAGCCACTTCGGGTGGCTCATGCGCGGTTGCCAGCACTGCCGTATCGCCGATGCAGGTGACGACGACATCGCCGATCCGCGGTAGGTGCTCGGGCCGCACCGGTCCGAACAGCCCGGCCGCGACGGCGTCGTCGCGGCTGCGCACTTCGGCCCGGCCGGTCAGCAGCTCGCTCCAAGCGGCGGCCACGTCGGATGCCGCGCCCGGCTCGGTGTGCAGGTAGCGCACCCGTGGGTCGCCGGCGACCGCGCGTACGCCCGCACTCAACCGCGGGTCGGAGTCGAGGTCGATCCGCTTGTGCGGCGGCACATTCAGACCGCCGTGGTCGGCGGTGATCAGCAGCGCGGCGTCGGGCGGCAACGCCGCGACGACTCGAGTCAGCAGGGTATCGACGCGGACAGCCGCGGCGTGCCACTCCGGTGAATCGATGCCGAACAGGTGTGCCGCGGTGTCGAGATCGGCGATGTAGGCGTAGACCAACCCGGGCGCCGCATGCAACTGGTCGACTACTAATTGCGCGTAGTCGTCGTCGTGGTTTGCGGCGCAAAGCTGCGCGCCGCGGTAGGTCGCTTCGGTGAGGCCGCTGCCGAGGAACGCCGCGGGCAGCACGGCCCGGCCGTCGACCCCGGCCTGCCGCAGCCGCTCGAACCACGTTGGGACGGGCTGCCATTGGGCAGCCGGGGGATCGCCGCGCCAAAAGATATGGTTGAGCACCCGGTCGGAGTCGGGGAGCTTGACGGTGAATCCCAAGATTCCGTGCTCGCCCGGCGTGACCCCGGTCGTCAAGGACGTCAGGCTGGTCGGCGTGGTGGACGGGAAGGTGCACGCGAGTTCGCTCAGCCGCCCGGCATCACCGCCCAGCACAGACGCCAGCAGCGGCGCGTCGGTCGCCAGCGCCGGAAGCAAGTGCCAGCCCATCCCATCGACGAGCACGACCACGACACGGCGCACGTCGCCGACCCACTCGGTGACCCCCAGCGCGTCGGTCGCCCCGGAAACTGAAAGCAGCGCGGCCGCGGTGGGCATCACGTCGCAGATCGATCCGGGCATCACGTCAGTTTGGCAGGCGCATACTGGACCGGTGGCCAAGCCCTCGGCATTGGATCCGGCCGTCACCGAGCGGATCGGTGAGCTGCTGCGGGCCCACGGCCTGCGCCGGATGGCGTCGCGGATCGCGGTCTTGGCGGTGATCGAGCCCGCCAACACCCATCTGTCCGTCGCGGAGATCGACCAGCGGCTGCGCGAGTGCCTGCCCGCCGAAGACCAACCACCGGATTTAGCGACGATCTACCGGACGGTGACCACGCTGGTCGACCAGGGGGTGCTGCACGCGCTGGCCCTCGAGGGCGGGGTCACCACCTACGGCCTGGCCGCCGACCCGCACCACCACGCGGTGTGCACGCAATGCGGCTCGATCATCGAAGTGCCGGCACAGCAGCTGACCTCAGCGTTGGAACACGCGAGTGCGGGCAGTTCGTTCACGCTGTCCGAGCGAGCCGGCCTCACCCTGCACGGCCTATGCCCGGAGTGTCAGCGGGACGGACCGTCAGTACAGGTCAAGTAGCGCGTTCTCGACGACCTCCGGCAGCGCCGGGTGAATCCAGTACTGGCCGCGAGCCATCTGCCGAGTAGACAGCCCGAAGCTCATTGCCTGGATCAGCGGCTGGATGATCGACGAGGCCTGGTGTCCCATGATGTGTGCGCCGAGGAGTCGCCCGGTCCCGCGGTCGCCGACGAGCTTGACGATGCCGGCGGTGTCCTCCATCGCCCACCCGTAAGCGACGCCTCCATAGTCCTGGATGGTGCAGGACACATCGAAACAACATGCGACAGCCTCATTCTCGGTCAACCCGACGGTGGCGATCTGCGGATCGGTGAACACCGCGGCAGGAACGAAGCGGTGGTCGGTGGCGACCAGAGCTTCGGTGTCATCCCAGTCGCAGAGCAGATTGTGCTGCACGACGCGTGCCTCGTGGTTGGCCACGTGCTTGAGCTCATACGGCGACGACACGTCGCCGAGGGCGAAAACCCCACGGGCAGAGGTCCTTTGGTATTCGTCTACGACGATTCGGCCGTCGTCGACCTCGACGCCGGCCTGCTCGGCGTCCAGCAGATCCCCGTTCGGCGCCCGTCCGGTGGCCACCAGCAGGGCGTCGGTGCTCAGCCTTGAACCGTCGTCGAGTTCCAGCACGATGGTGGCGCCGTCCTGGTGCGAGCCGACGACATTGCGGCGGGTGCGCAATTCCCATTTCGTCGACGCGATGTGGGTGAACCGTTCGCAGACCGTGTCGTCGAGGTGCCGCAGTAGTGCGCCGCCGCGGATCACCAAGGTGATCCGGACACCGAGCGCGGAGAAGATGTGCGCGAATTCGGCTGCCACGAAACCGCCTCCGACGATGACCAGGTGTCGGGGCAATTCCGGTATCCGCATGATGGTGTCGCTGGTGTAGTAGTGGACGCCGCAATCGAGGATGGCCGGCGGGACCATCGCTCGCGCTCCCGCGGCGATGACGACCTGCTCGGCGGTGAACTCGTCGCCGCCTTCGGTGCGCAGCAGATAGCGGCCGTCGGGCTGGACCGGGCCGAAACGTGTGTGCCGGTCGTAGACGTCGACGTTGGGGGAGGCCCGCCTGTAGTCTTCGCCGCTGATCGCGATCGGGTCGATGCGCCCGAACACGCGTGACACGATGTCATCCCAACGCACCCGGTCGATGTGCGCGTCGACGCCGTAACGGGCGGCGGTGCGGATGGTTTCGGCGACTTCGGCGGCGTAGACGAACATCTTGGTGGGGATGCACCCGACGTTGAGGCAGGTTCCGCCGAACGTTCCCTGTTCGCAGATCGCCACACGTTTGCGCGCGTAGCGCTCGTCGAGAATGCTGTTGCCCGAACCGGTTCCGATGATCGCGAGGTCGTAGGCTTCCATCCGGCGGCCCTCAGCCGTTCCGGCGCGTGACGTCGAAGGCCGCACCAAGGTAGTCATCGAGCCAGGTGTCCAACCGTTGGTAGGCCACCTGTCGCGGCTGCGGCATCGACAGGAACACATCGTGTTTGGCGTCGACCACCGGAATGACGGTGCTGCGGTTGCCGATGCAGCCGGCCCACCGGGCGATGTGCGCCACGTTGAGAACCGCGTCGCCGCATTGCAGGGCGATGGGGTCGGCGCTCTCCGCCACGCTGTGATCCGACCGCAGGATCAGGTTGGGCACGCCGACGTCGAGGCCTCGATGGAGCTGCGCCTGGCCCCGTCGGACCGCGCGTAGCCAGCCGAAGGTGATGGGGAAGCCGCCCAACGGTTTCCACTTCAGGTTGTAGTCGAACTCGCCGTTGTAGTCGCGATGCAGGCTGGCGCCATAACCACCGACACCGTCGCCCGGGGCGCGGGCGACCCGTTTGTCTCCGGTTCGCGCGATCGCGGCGATCAGCGCCGCCGTCGTCGGCCAGCGCACCACCCGCGGACCGGGCAGGTCCAGAAATGGGCTGTTGAGCACCAGCCCGGTCACGCCTTCGCGGGCGGTCGCGCCGCGTCGCCGCAACCGGTCCAGCCACAGCGACACGATCAGCCCGCCGGCGGAATGGCCGTACACCAGCACGCGGGCCGAACCGGACTGCTCGCGGATCACCGCCAGCGCGCGGTCGAGTTCGGCGTCGTAGCGTGCCAGGTCGGTGGTGAAATGCGGGGTTTGGCCGGTCCGCCACGACCGCCCACACTTGTGCAAGTCGAGTGCATAGAAGGCGAAGCCGCGGTCGGCGAAGTGATCGCCCACCCCGGTGTGGAAGAAGTAGTCGGTGTATCCGTGCACGGCCAGGACGGCATCGGTGGCCTTCGCAGGGTCGCCGCGGCGCAGCAGGGTTGCGACGATTTCGCCCTCGCCGTCGGGATCGTCACCCAGCGGGATGGTGAATTGCCGGTAGCCGGGAAGGACGTCGGGCTGCCAGCCAGTCACGCACGCCAGCTTAAAGCGTCCGATCCGCGGCTATCGCTGGCCCGGGAAGGCGACGGCCTTGATCACGCCGCCGCCATTCAGCGGAGGCCCGAGCAGCACGTTCGACGTGTTCGTGCCGGGGTTGTAGTCGACAAGCGATTGGCCGCTGCCGCAGGCCGCCGTGGCTAGCAGGTCCAGATCGGCGCCGTTCACCCCTGCCACGATGACACTGCGACCAGATTGCACGCCGGATACCGCGACCGGCGCCGTGGTGCCGTCGGCGTTGAGCTTGGCGAGGTACAGATAGCCGCATGCGCCTGCGGCCTGCACGAACGTGCCTGCTGGGAGCTGCCATGCGCTGGCGTCGCGGAGGTCGGGTTCCTTCTTCCCGTCGTTGGCGGCGGTGAGAGCGGTGGCCGGGCTGCCGTCGACCGGCACCAACCACAGCCGCGACGTGAATCCGGGACCATCGCACGACGCGAGGACGGTCGCGAGCGAACTCTCGTCCCACCATCGCAACGGGCTGCAGTTGGTCTGGTCCGGGATCGGCAGCGTCGGCCCGGGCGTCCCGTCGTTGCCCATCAGCGCCAAGCCGGCCGATGTGCCCAGGGCAAGCCGCATCCCGTCGGGCGTCGAAAGAAAGTTCCCGTTGAACGGGCTGCCGAGCTTGTCTGTCGGGTAGGTGAGCTGGTGGGTACCGGTTAGGTCGACTCGATCGAGAGTCGCGGGTTTCGAGTCCGGGCCGGGCGGCACGGACAACAGCAGTGCCTTGCCATTAGGGCGGCTGAAGCGGGGAAAACCCTGCACCGGCAACGTCGTCTGCTTACCGGTGTGCAGGTCGACCATGATCGCCGACGGCGGTGTGGCGTACTGCGCGTCGAACAGGGCGTGGCTGCCGTCGCCTGACCAGTCGACCAACTCCGGACTTGCCTGTTGGCCCGGCGGCGGAAACGTGGTGATCGGATAGCGACCGCCTGTGGGGGTGATCAGGTAGAGCGTCGAGGCGGCTTTGTCGCGGGTCGGCGAGCCCGGGGGTAGCTTCGCGCCCGGGCGCCCGCCGGGAACCGGGCTCCAGGTGGCGAGCATCCACCCGGGACCGACCTGCGACCACGGGATCGTTGCGATCGCGGCTTCGACACCGTGAGCCGCTACCTGCGCAGCCCCCGTCGGGGACGGCGCAGGGGAGACCCCGTGTGCCGCATCCGAATTGGACGAGGAGGAACACCCGCCCACCAGCGCCGCCGCCAGCGCGACGGCTGGAGCCAACTTTCGCCAGTTCATACGAACAACGGTAATCGAGCCGGCCGGGATAGCCTGGCGATCTGAACAGCCCCGATTGCAAAGAAAGGATGAACAGCCCGTTGGCAGTCCCGCCAGGCCAGTCAGACCCGCAGGTCGCAGCCAAGGCCGACGTCGTGCTGGTCGGGGCCGGGATCATGAGCGCCACCCTTGGTGCGTTGCTGCGGCGGCTGGAACCCGACTGGTCGATCACCCTGGTCGAGCGGCTCGATGCGGCTGGAGCCGAGAGCAGCGACCCCTGGAACAACGCCGGCACCGGCCATTCCGGGCTGTGCGAGCTGTTTTACACGCCGCAGCAGCCGGACGGCTCCATCGACATCGGCAAAGCGGTACGCGTCAATGAGCAATTTCAGGTCACCCGCCAGTTCTGGGCCTATGCGGCGGAGAACGGCATGCTGCCCGACGTGCGGGGCTTTCTGCGCCCGGTTCCGCATGTGAGCTTTGTGCAGGGCGCAGATCGCGTTGAGTATCTGCGTCGCCGCCGGCACGCGCTGGCCGGTAATCTGCTGTTTGCGCGCAGCGAATGGATCGACGACCCCGACGAATTCGCCCGTCGGCTGCCGTTGATGGCGGCCAAGCGCGACTTTTCCGAACCCTTTGCGCTCGACTGGGCTGCCGGCGGTACCGACGTCGATTTCGGGGCCCTCTGTCGACAGCTGATCGGCTACGGGGTGCGCAACGGCACCACCGCCTTGTTCGGTCACGAGGTTCGCAATGCGTCCCGCCAGCGCGACGGCAGCTGGACACTGACTGTTCGCAACCGCCGCACCGGTGAAGACCGCAAAGTGAACGCCAAATTCGTGTTCGTCGGTGCGGGAGGACAGGCGCTGCGGCTGTTGCAGAAGTCCGGCATCGAGGAAGCCAAGGGCTTTGGCGGCTTTCCGATCGCCGGAAAGTTCTTGCGCAGTGGCAATTCGACGCTTACCGATGCGCACCGCGCGAAGGTTTACGGCCTACCCGCGGTCGGCGCACCGGCGATGACGGCGGCACATCTTGACGCGCGGATCGTCAACGGCAAGCCATGGCTGCTGTTTGGGCCGTTCGCCGGATGGTCGCCGAAGTTCCTCAAACACGGCCATGTCACTGATCTGCCGCGCTCTGTCACACCGGGCAACCTGGCGACCATGATCGGCGCCGGCGTCACCCAGATGAGACTGGTCAACTACCTGATTGGTCAGCTGCGGTTGTCTCAGCCGGCTCGGGTCGGCGCGTTGCGCGAATTCGTGCCCAGCGCAGTGGATTCCGACTGGGAGCTGCGGACGGCCGGTCAACGGGTGCAGGTGATCCGGCCGAACAAGCGCAAAGGCGGTGCGCTCGAATTCGACACCACCGTGTTGGGCGCTGCGGATGGCAGCATCGCCGGCCTGCTCGGAGCGTCCCCGGGAGCATCGACCGCGGTATCGGCGATGCTCGACGTACTGCAGCGTTGCTTTCCCGACCGGTACCAGGCCTGGCTGCCTACGCTGAAAGGCATGGTGCCATCGTTGGGAGCCAACCTCTCCGACGAGCCGGCACTGTTCGAGGAGGTGTGGTCATGGAGCACCAAGGCGCTGGGGCTCAAAGCGGCGGGCGAGCCGTGACCGCTGCCTTACACCGCACGTGGGCCAAAGACCTTGATGTCCCAACACTTTACGCGCTGCTCAAGCTGCGGGTGGAGGTCTTCGTGGTGGAACAGGCCCGCCCGTATCCGGAGTTGGACGGGCGCGATCTATTGGCCGAGACGCGGCATTTCTGGCTGGAAGCTCCCGACGGGGACGTGATCTGTACGCTGCGGCTGATGGAGGAGCACGCGGGCGGGCAGAAGGCATTTCGGCTGGGGCGGCTGTGCACCGAGCGCAGCGTGCGCGGCCAGGGCCACACCACCCGGCTGTTGCGCGCCGCGCTGGCCGAGGTGGGCGACTATCCCTGCCGGATCGACGCGCAGATCTACCTGACGGACATGTATGCCCAGCACGGATTCGTCCGTGATGGAGACGATTTCGTCGACGACGGCGTTACGCACGTGCCGATGATCAAGCACGGCGCCGGCCACGTTGGAGGCGCGCAGTCGTGAAGCGTATTTATTCAAGTGCGATCATCGGCCATGACCAGCTGCGGCTGGCTTCGCCGCGCTGGCGAACGCCTAAAATCGCCGGGTGACGTCGCCCGAGAACCCTTATCTGGTCGGCTTAAGGCTGACCGGCAAGAAGGTTGTCGTGGTTGGCGGCGGCAACGTTGCGCAGCGCCGACTTCCGCTACTCGTCGCCAGCGGCGCGGACGTCCACGTCATCACGCGCACGGCCACCCCCGCGGTCGAGGCGATGAGCCGAATTACCTTGTCGCTGCGCGAGTATCGCGACGGCGATCTGGCGGATGCCTGGTATGCGATCGCGGCTACCGACGACGCGCAGGTGAACGCCGCGGTGGTTGCCGAGGCCGACCGGCACCAAATCTTCTGCGTCCGCGCCGACATTGCGGTCGAGGGCAGCGCGGTGACCCCGGCGTCGTTCGACTATGCCGGCCTGTCGGTCGGCGTCCTGGCCGGCGGCGAACACCGTCGCTCGGCGGCGATCCGCTCGGCGATCCGCGAGGCGCTGCAGCGAGGGGTAATCACCCTGGAAAGGTTTGAGAGCGCCGACGTCGTGCGCGGTGGGGTGGCGCTGATCGGCGGCGGGCCCGGAGATCCGGAACTGATCACCGTCCGCGGCCGGCGCCTGCTGGCCCAGGCCGACGTCGTCGTCGCCGATCGGCTGGCGCCGCCGGAGCTGCTCGCCGAGCTGCCCCCGCATGTCGAGGTGATCGACGCCGCCAAGATCCCCTACGGACGCGCGATGGCCCAGGACGCCATCAATGAGGTCATGATCGAGCGGGCCCGAGCCGGACGATTTGTCGTCCGCCTCAAAGGGGGGGACCCGTTCGTATTCGCCCGGGGATACGAGGAACTTCTGGCGTGTGTCGACGCCGGCATTCCGGTGACGGTCGTGCCGGGTGTGACGAGTGCCATAGCGGTGCCCGCGTCAGTGGGTGTTCCGGTCACTCATCGCGCGATAAATCACGAGTTTGTGGTGGTGAGCGGACATCTTCCGCCGGGACACCCCGAATCGTTAGTGAATTGGGACGCATTAGCGGCGATGTCCGGCACGATCGTTTTGCTGATGGCGGTGGAACGCATCGAACTTTTCGCCGAAGCCCTGCTGAAAGGCGGCCGACCTGCTAATACGCCGGTGCTGGTGGTCCAGCACGGCACGACGGCCGCTGAGCACACGTTGCGGGCTACCCTGGCTGAGGCACCGGAAAAGATCCGTTCCGAGGGAATTCGGCCCCCCGCGATCATCGTGATCGGTACCGTAGCGGCATTCGGCGCTTAAAAGATTCCTAAGATTACTGTAGGGTAAGTTCTTATGACGGCTCTCAACGACGCAGAGCGGGCTGTCCACGAATGGACGTCTGAACCCTCGGAGCGAGGAGTTCATATGCCCCCAGCGCACCCAGCCAAGACCGCCGTGAGCCCCACCAACAGGTCTTATCCGACGTGGCTGCTGTCGCGGCGCTTCATTGCCGCGGTCGTCGCGATCGGCGGGATGCAGCTGATGGCGACGATGGACGGCACCATCGCGATCGTTGCGCTTCCTAAGATCCAGAACGAGCTCGGTCTGTCTGACGCCGGCCGGAGCTGGGTGATCACCGCTTATGTGCTGACCTTCGGTGGTCTGATGCTGCTCGGCGGCCGCTTGGGTGACACCATCGGTCGGAAGCGGACCTTCATCGTCGGCGTCGCGTTGTTCACCATCGCCTCCGCGCTGTGCGGTATCGCATGGGACGACTTCACCCTGGTCACCGCCCGGTTGCTGCAGGGCATTGGGGCCGCAATCGCCTCGCCGACCGGCTTGGCGCTGGTGGCTACCACGTTCCCGAAGGGGCCATCGCGCAACGCGGCGATGGCGGTGTTCGGCGCGATGACCGGCATCGGCTCGGTAATGGGTTTGGTGGTCGGCGGTGCGCTCACGGAGGTGTCGTGGCGGTTGGCGTTCCTGGTCAACGTGCCGATCGGGCTGGTGATGATTTACCTCGCCCGCACCACGCTGCGGGAAACCCACCGTGAGCGGATGAAGCTGGACGCGACTGGGGCCGTGTTGGCCACGTTGGTGTGTACCGCCGCCGTTTTCGCGTTCTCGATGGGACCCGAGAAGGGCTGGATCTCGTTCACCACGATCGGTTCCGGCGTGGTGGCCTTGGCTGCTTTTGTCGCGTTCGCGATCGTTGAGCGCACCGCCGAGAACCCCATCGTCCCGTTCGATCTGTTCTTCGACCGCAACCGGCTGGCCACCTTCGTGGCCATCTTCCTGGGCGGCGGCGTCCTGTTTACCCTGACCGTGCTGATCGGGCTGTACGTCCAGGACATCATGGGCTATAGCGCCCTGCGAGCCGGCGTCGGCTTTATCCCGTTCGCGATCGCGTTGGGCATCGGCATGGGTGGCTCCTCGCAGCTGGTGTCGTGGTTCCCGCCGCGGGTCGTGGTGATCAGCGGCGGGATCCTGTTGCTGGGCGCGATGATCTACGGTTCGACGCTCGACGGCCATATGCCGTACCTCGACTTGGTGGTGCTGATCACCGTCGGCGGGATCGGGATCGGGATGATCATCATCCCGTTGGCGCTCTCGGCGATCGCCGGCGTCGGCTTCGACCGGATCGGACCCACCTCTGCGATCACGCTGATGCTGCAAAACCTGGGCGGCCCGGTGGTGCTGGCGGTGATCCAGGCCGTCATCACGTCGCGCACGCTGTACCTGGGTGGCACAACGGGCCCGGTGAAAAACATGAACAAGGTGCAGTTGCATGCGCTCGACCACGGCTACACCTACGGCCTGCTGTGGGTAGCCGGGGTGGCCGTCGTTGTCGGCGGGGTTTCTCTTCTTATCGGCTACAGCGCCGAGCAGGTCGCCCACGCCCAGGAAGTGAAGGACGCCATCGACGCCGGGGAGCTGTAGCTCCGGGCGTTCCCCGCTTCGCCCGGCTTTCAGCCGCGCTCGCGATCGCCGCTGTGCAGCCGCGCGACTTGGAGGAAGGCTAGAAGCTGCTGCAAGAGACGTACGGCTGGACCTTCTGATGCGCAAAGTCGGATTCGCGCTGCTCGCGAGCGCTGGCCTCATGTTGCATCCGGCGGCCGCCCACGCAGACCCGACCGACGGCTTAGTGCCATCGATAACCTACGTCATGGGTGCCACCGGCCTCCCCGATCCGGAAAGCGACTTGAGTTATTGGGACGCCACCATCGCCTACGTCCCATCCGGCAGCACCCCGGTCCCCTTCGACACGCCGGAGGATTTATCCCCTCTCGTCGGCGACCTGACGTTCGATGAGTCGGTCGCTGAAGGCGTTGCCGCTCTCAACGCCCAGATCGAACCGCTGCTCGCCGCCGGGATCCCGGTCGGCGTTCTCGGCGTCTCCCAGAGCGCGGTCATCGCGTCGCTCGAGATGGCGGATCTTGAGCAATCCGACCCGAACGCGCCGGCATCGTTCGTTTTGCTCGGTGACCCGATGAACCCCGATGGCGGCCTGTTCGAGCGCTTCCCCGGCCTGCAGTTCGATGGCATCACTTTCTCGGGTGCGACACCGGCCGACGACTTCCCGACCACCATCTACACCCATGAATACGATCCGTTCGCGGACTTCTGCCAATACCCCGTTGACGTCGTCTGCGACGTCAACGCCATCGCCGGCATCACCGACCACTCCTACACCGCCGCAGACCTGCAAACAGCCGTCGATTTGGGAACCTACGGCGACACCACCTACTATATGATTCCCACGCCCGAGGCGCCGTTGCTGCAACTGATCAGCGACGTTCCCGTTGTCGGCACCCCGCTCGCCGACCTGCTGGGACCAGACCTGACCGACCTGATCAACCTCGGCTACGGCGACCCGGACCAAGGTTGGTCAACCGGGGCGCCCGACGTTGCTACGCCAGCCGGTCTGCTGCCGCCAGCCACCGACCTCGACATGATGCCCAGCCTGCTGCTCAGCGGGACCGAACAAGGCATCCAAGACTGCATCAACGCACTGACCGCCAGCCTGTGAAAGGCTTTTCTGACGAGCCGTTCGTCGGTTACACGTTGCGAGGCCATCCGCCGCAGAAGCAGAAGCGGCCGTGGTTCCTCGACCGTCAGCTCCACGGGCTGATCGCCTGGGTGAATCACGGCGTGGACGGCGGCCGCTGGGTAGTTGGTGCGTAAGGTGATGCCCGGCCTGTGCGTGCGCTACGAGCAGGGTGGCCAGGACGGGTGGAGCGGTGTGTGGCGGCTCACCGACACCGGCATCGAGCGCGTTCACACCTTCTCGCGATCGCCGCTGTGCTGGTGGCGGCGACCCGCTTCGCCCGGCTTTCAGCCGCGCTCGCGATCGCCGCTGTGCTGGTGGCGGCCACCCGCTGCGCCCGGCTTTCAGCCGCGCTCGCGATCGCCGCTAGGCTTGCGCGCTGTGATCACCCGGATGTCCGAGCTGTTCTTGCGCACGCTGCGCGACGACCCCGCCGACGCCGAAGTTGCCAGCCACAAGCTGTTGATTCGCGCCGGCTACATCCGACCGGTCGCGCCCGGTCTTTACAGCTGGCTGCCGCTCGGGCTGCGGGTGCTGCGCAACATCGAACGCGTCGTGCGGGAAGAGATGAACGCCATCGGCGGTCAGGAGATTCTGTTCCCGGCGCTGCTGCCGCGGGCGCCCTACGAGACGACGAACCGGTGGACCGAGTACGGCGACGGCATTTTTCGGCTCAGGGATCGCCGCGGCAACGACTATCTGCTCGCGCCGACGCACGAAGAAGTCTTCACCTTGACGGTGAAGGGGGAGTACAGCTCCTACAAGGACTTTCCGCTGACGCTGTACCAAATCCAGACCAAATACCGCGACGAGGCGCGGCCAAGGGCCGGCATCCTGCGGGCACGCGAGTTCGTGATGAAGGATTCCTACTCCTTCGACGTCGACGACGCCGGGCTCAAGGCCGCCTACCACGCACACCGAGAGGCCTACCAACGGATTTTCGGCCGGTTGCAGGTGAACTACGTCATCGTGTCCGCGGTATCCGGCGCGATGGGCGGCTCGGCCTCCGAGGAGTTCCTCGCCGAGAGCCCGATCGGCGAGGACACCTTCGTGCGCTGCCCCGCGTCCGGTTATGCCGCCAACGTCGAGGCCGTGGTAACCGCCCGCCCGGATACCCTGCCGATCGACGGACAGCCCGAGCCGGTGGTCCACGACACCGGCGACACCCCGACCATCGCGACCTTGGTCGAGTGGGCCAACGGCGCGGACCTGGGCCGCACCGTCACCGCGGCCGACACCCTGAAGAACGTCCTGCTCAAGGTGCGCCAACCCGGTGGCGAATGGGAGCTACTGGGTATCGGGCTGCCCGGAGACCGCGAGGTCGACGAGCGGCGGCTGGGCGCTGCGCTCGACCCGGCCGAGTATGCATTGCTCGACGACGCCGACTTCGCCAAGTATCCGTTCCTGGTAAAGGGATACATCGGCCCGAAGTCATTGCAGGACAACGGCGTTCGCTACCTCATCGATCCGCGGGTGGTGGACGGCACCAGCTGGATCACCGGCGCTGACAAACCCGGGCAGCATGTCGTCGGGCTGGTCGCCGGTCGCGACTTCACCGCCGAGGGCACTATCGAGGCCGCCGAAGTACGCGACGGCGATCCGTCACCCGACGGCGCCGGACCGTTGGTCTCCGCCCGCGGCATCGAGATCGGCCACATCTTCCAGCTGGGCCGCAAATACACCGACGCCTTCATCGTCGACGTGCTCGGTGAAGACGGCAAACCGGTGCGGCTGACCATGGGCTCCTACGGTGTCGGGGTGTCGCGGTTGGTGGCCGTCATCGCCGAGCAGCAGCACGACGAGCTGGGGCTGCGCTGGCCGTCCGAGGTTGCGCCGTTCGATGTGCATCTGGTGATCGCCAATAAGGATGCCGAGGCGCGCACCGGCGCGATCGCGCTGGCGGCCGATCTGGACCGGCTGGGCATCGAGGTGCTGCTCGACGACCGGCAGGCCTCGCCCGGGGTGAAGTTCAAGGACGCCGAACTGCTCGGTGTGCCGTGGATCGTCGTGGTGGGACGCGGCTGGGCGGACGGGACGGTCGAGCTGCGCGATCGGTTCAGCGGCGAAACCCGTGAGCTGGCGGTCGGCGCCGCGCTGGCCACCGACATCACCGTTGCGGTGTCAGGCGATTAGTCGCTGCCGGGGAACGCCGTAGTGATCGGGTTGGCCCCCAATACCTGGTTCCAGCGGGCGGCCAGCACGGCGCTTTGAGTCAGCGCGGTCACCGCGAATTGCCGGTCCTCCGGCTTCTGAGCCTGCTCGATAACCGCGCGCCAGGCCACCTCGGTGTCCTTCTCCATTCGCACCGCCAGGCGGACGGCATCGGTCGGGGTGTTGACCGGCATCGGCAGTTGGTAGCCCGCGGCGGCCACCGGAGCACTGACCGAGCGGCCGGAGAGCATCGCGATCACCTGATCGCGACGCTGGCGATGCTGATTCATCGCGAAAGACACCAAGGTGTTGACGTCCGGATCGCAATGGGCGGACACGATGCCGTAGCCGTAGATGACGGCGTGTTCGGTGGTCAGGGCAGCGGACAGCGCGGAGTCGGCGGGCGTGTTGGCGGGCGACGGCTCGACCGAGGTCATGCTGCCGACCCCCCGAACACCAACGCAACGCTGTAGGAGGCCGTGCAGGCGGCGGCGATGGAGCCCAGCAGGCCGGCCCGATAACCCGAAGACGTCATCGCCAAGTGACTGGCGCTGGCCGCCGACCCGCGCAAGGAATTGATCACGTCGGCCAGTGACGGTGGCGACGCCGCCGCGGCCGACGTGGTGGTGGTCGGGCTGGTGGTCGTGCTGCTCGACGTCGGGTTGTTGACGGCGAGCCGGGCGATCTCGGTGGCCAGCGCCTGCGCGTGTTGCGTGCGTTCGGAGGCGACCTCGGCGAGCGCCGCACTGACCGGTTTGTCCGCGGCGGCGGCGGCCGCCGCCGTCGCCAGCTCGCTGTCGTGCCGGGCGAGCTCCAACTGCGATTCAAGTTCGTCAACCGCCGGCGGTGCGGGCGGTGAACTACAGGCCGACCCGGTTATCCCCAGCAGCGCGACAGCGGCGCCGCCGGCCAGCACCCGTCGCCTGCTGAAAACCGGTCTGTCAGTGGGCAGCGTGCGTGGCACAGCAACATCCTGCCATTGCTGCGCCGGAGCCCTGGATGCCCCGGCCAACAGCCTGGCTGACCTGGCCGCGATCACGGCTTATACCGGATTCCTGGCGTATCGTTAATGGCTGGTTCACCGGGAACGCGCACTATCGCGAACCGGAGGGCCGCCTGACCGGACAACTCAAGATGAGGAGCTCGCCGTGGCCATCGGGCTACCGTCGCAGACGCAGGTGATCGAGCTACTCGATGGTGAGTTCGCGCGCGCAGGCTATGAAATTGAGGATGTCGTCATCGATTCGCGGGCCCGTCCGCCGCGGATAACCGTGATTGCCGACGGCGACACCGCACTCGACCTGGACACCATCGCCGCGCTGTCCCATTCGGCGTCGACCTTGCTGGATGCGGTCAAAAGCATTGCGGGTAACTACGTGCTCGAAGTCAGCTCGCCCGGCGTCGACCGCCCGCTGACCAGCGAGAAGCACTTCCGGCGCGCGCGGGGACGCAAGGTCGAAGTGGCGTTGGCCGACGGAACGCAGGTCACGGGTCGAGTCGGCGAGATGGCCGACAACACGCTGATGCTGGTGGTCCGCGACGATCGGGCCCGCGACTGGACTGTGTGCCCGGTGCCGATCGGCGAGATCGTCAAAGCCGTTGTCCAGGTTGAGTTTTCGCCTGCTTCCAAACGTGAGTTGGAGCTGGCGGCGGTGGACCCGAGTGCAGAGATGGAGGGCAGAACATGAATATCGACATGGCCGCTCTGCACGCGATCGTGGTGGAACGAGGAATCTCGTTCGACGACTTGCTCGAAGATGTCAAGGCCGCGGTGCTCAGCGCGTACCGGCACACCGAAGGTCATCAGCCGGACGCGCACATCGAAATCGACCGGAAAACCGGTGCGGTCCAGGTGTTCGCCCGCGAACTCGACGATGACGGCATTGTGCTCAGCGAGTGGGAAGACACCCCGGAGGGTTTCGGGCGAATCGCGGCTACCACCGCGCGGCAGGTCATGCTGCAACGGCTCCGCGACGCCGAAAACGAGCGCACATTCGGCGAGTTCTCCACCCATGAGGGCGAGATCGTCGCCGGTGTGGTGCAACGCGATAGCCGGGCCAATGCGCGCGGTTTCGTCGTCGTCCGAATGGGCAGCGAGACCAAGGGGTCCGAAGGCGTGATCCCGGCCGCCGAGCAGGTTCCCGGTGAGGTTTATGACCACGGCGAGCGGCTGCGCTGCTACGTGGTGGGAGTCAGCCGCGGATCCCGCGAGCCAGTGATCACGCTGTCTCGCACCCATCCCAACTTAGTGCGCAAACTGTTTTCGCTGGAGGTCCCCGAGATCGCCGACGGGTCGGTGGAGATTGTCGCGGTCGCGCGCGAAGCCGGCCACCGTTCGAAGATCGCGGTTGCTTCTCGAGTTCCCGGCCTGAACGCCAAGGGCGCCTGCATCGGCCCGATGGGTCAGCGGGTGCGCAACGTGATGAGCGAGCTGTCCGGGGAGAAGATCGACATCATCGACTACGACGAGGACCCGGCTCGGTTCGTGGCCAACGCGCTATCGCCGGCCAAGGTGGTTTCGGTGACCGTGATCGACCAGAACGCCCGGGCGGCCCGGGTGGTGGTGCCCGACTTCCAGCTCTCGCTGGCCATCGGCAAGGAGGGCCAAAACGCGCGGCTGGCGGCCCGGCTCACCGGATGGCGGATCGACATCCGCGGGGATTTACCCGATCAGGCGGCGGAACATCACGAGCACGGCGCCCCGCACGGGGAACACGGCGCCGCGCACGGAATGGCGCACGACCGCTAACCCCTCGACAGCTGTGACCGACCTCCGTTCGCTGGCCCGATTGAGCAGCGCCCAGTCCCGCTCGATCAGCCCGGAAAACTTCGACGGGACGAAGGGCGGCGGCGGTCGGGCCATCGAGGGCACGGGCGCGGCTTGCGCGGCCGACCTGGGAGCGGGCTGGAAGATTTCTCCCAGCGTCGAGATCGATGGACACACCACGTTCGAGCTGGCGAACATCGACGGGCCGGCACTGATCACGCACCTTTGGCTGACCACCCACCACAGCAATTGGCGCACCCTCATCCTGCGCGCGTATTGGGACGGTGCAGACCAGCCCGCGATCGAAGTACCCGTCGGCGACTTCTTCGGTCAGGGCTGGTGCGAGTTCGCGCAGCTGTCCTCGCTGCCGATCGCGGTCAATCCGCACGGCGGCTTCAACAGCTACTGGCCGATGCCGGTGCCCCGGCATGCCCGGCTCACACTGGAGAACCGCGCGCCGCAGACCGCCACCGTCTATTACCAGATCAGCTACGAGATCGACGTGGACGTCAAAGCCGACGGCTATCTGCACTGCCAGCTTCACCGCAGCAACCCGCTCGCCGCGGGCACCCTGCACCCGATCCTTGATCGCGTGCAGGGTGCGGGGAAATACGTCGGCACCTATCTCGCCTGGGGTGCCAACCACCCCGGCTGGTGGGGCGAGGGCGAGGTCAAGTTCTACATCGACGGCGACGAGGAGTTCCCGACGATCTGCGGCACCGGCACCGAGGACTACTTCGGCGGCGCCTGGAACTTCGATGTGCCCGGGCAGGGATACACCACCTACTCGACACCGTTTCTCGGCCTGCACCAGGTCATCCGCCCGGATGGGCTTTACCGCAGCCAACAGCGGTTCGGCATGTACCGCTGGCATGTGCTCGACCCGATCCACTTCCGCGCCGACCTACGAGTGGACGTTCAGGCCCTCGGGTGGATGTCGGGGCGCCGCTACCGGCCGTTGCATGACGACATCGCCTCCACCGCGATCTTCTACCTGGACCGCCCGTCGGTGCCGCGCGCACCGCTGCCCAACGCCGACGATCTCGAGGTGGGCGCGGAGCCGATGGACCCGCCGACGTGACCTGGCCGGACGACCTGCGCGCGGCCGAGTGCGACGGGACGGAGTTCGGCCACCTGGCGATGCCGCTCGGCGGCATCGGCACCGGTAACCTCGCCATCTGCGCCGACGGCGGTCTGCGGCAGTGGCAGCTGCACAACATCGGGAACCACGCCGGCGCGCTACCCGGATCGTTCTTGGCGCTGCGAGTCAGCCGGTGGGAGCCGCCGCTGGACGAGCTGCGCATCCTGCAGGCGCCGCCGCGGAACTCGACGAGCACCCCGCTGGTCAGCGATGACGTGGTGCCGGAGTGGCAACGCAAATTGCTCAGCCGGTATCCCGGGGTGGCCCGCACGACCTTCTCGGGTACCTACCCGATCGCCCGGGTGCGCTACCTCGACCCCGCCCTTCCGCTGGACATCGCGCTGGAGGCGTTCAACCCGTTGGTTCCGCTGGATGTCGACGCCAGCTCCATCCCGGCTGCGCTGTTCACGGTCCGGCTGGTTAACACCGACGACCACCCGTTGCACGGAACCCTTGGCGCCGCCGTGCAGAACGCCGTGGGCTGGGATGGCATCACCCCGATCGACGGCGTCCATGCGCCGGGGTACGGCGGCAACACCAACCGGCTGCTGCGCGGCGACGGCTGGACGAGCGTGGTGCTGGAGAACGCCGCGCTGCCCGATGACTTCCCGGGCGCCGGGCAGATGGTGCTGGCCGCCGACCACCCGCGAGCCGCCGCCCTGACCCGGTGGCGGCACACGGACGACTTCGTCACCTTCCTGCGTTCGCGGGCGCTGTCCAGCGGCGCGCCGCGGCTGGCCATGGCGGCGGGCATCGCTGACCCACAGCGGCATGCCCCGCAATCGGCGAGCGGCGCCAGCGCGGAGGGCAGCACCTTCAACGCTGGCCTCGGTGTCCCGTTCCTGCTGGAGCCCGGCGAGGCGCGGCTCATCCGGGTGGCGCTGACCTGGTATTTCCCCAACCGGTACGTCAACTTCGAGCAGTTCGGGCCGGACCGGCCGGAGTGGGGGCGCTCCCGGTTCTGGCTGGGCAACCACTACGCGACCCGCTACGCCGACGCGCAGGCCGTGTTCGAGCGGGTGCGCCGAGACTGGTCGACGCTGCGCGAGGCCACCGGCGCGTGGACCGGCACACTGGCCCGCTCTGGCCTGGATGACGCCGCCGTTACGCATTTCGCCGCCCAGCTCGCGACCGTGCGCAGCCCCACCTGCTTTCGCGCCGCGGACGGGCGGTTCTTCGCCTTCGAGGGCGTGCTGGGCGCCTCCACCGCGATGTGGTCAGGGGCCTACGGCGGCTCTTGTCCGCTCAACTGCACGCACGTATGGAACTACGCGCAGGCGCTCGCGGCGGCGTTTCCCGAACTCGAGCGGAGCATGCGCGAGACCGAGTTCGAGATCATGCAGGCGCCGGCAGGCTACGTACCGCACCGGGTGCTCGCCCCGACCTACCTACCGCAGCTGTGGGGCGAGCCGATCGGCGGCCCCGATCAGCCGGCGCTGGACGGCATGCTCGGCACTGTCCTGAAGGCCTACCGCGAATACCGTAGCGGCGCCGGCGGCGCAGATAGGGCCTGGCTGCGCCGCCACTGGCCCAACATCACCCGTCTGCTGCATCACGTCGACCGCACCTGGAACGTCGACGGCAGCGGGATGCTCAGCGGCATCCAGCCCAGCACCCACGACATTGACCTCACCGGGCACAACCCGTTCATGGGAACGCTGTGGCTGGCCGCGCTGCGGGCCGCCGAACAGATCGCCCGACTCCTCGACGACATCGACGCGGCGGCGGCGTACGAAGCCACCTTCGCCCAGGCCAGCAAGTCCTACGACGCGGCGCTGTTCACCGGCGAGTATTACGTGCAGCGGCTGCTGCCCGGCGACAACCCCGACTATCAGTGGGGCGACGGGTGCCTGGCCGACCAACTGATCGGGCAGTGGTGGGCGCACCAGCTCGACCTCGGCCACCTGCTGCCGGCCGAGCACGTGCGCACTGCCCTCGCCGCCGTGGTGCGGCACAACCTGCGCCGCGGGTTCCGCGATTTCAGTCATCCGTACCGGATGTTCGCCGACGGTGACGATATGGGGCTGCTGGTGTGTGCCTGGCCGCATGGCGGCCGGCCGGCGGTCCCGATCCGGTACGCCGACGAGGTGTGGACCGGCTCGGAGTACCAGGTGGCCGCGCACTGCTTGCGCGAGGGCTTGTATCACGAGGGGCGCGCCGTGCTGGACGCCGTGTGGGGACGCTATGACGGGCGGCGGCGCAACCCGTTCAACGAGATCGAGTGCGGCGACCACTACGCCCGCTCGCTCGCTGGCTGGTCGGCGCTGCAGGCGCTGGCGGGGTTCACCCACGACGCTCCGGCCGGCGCGTACACCTTCCGCCGCCCGGACACCGCCCTGCCGTTCCTCGCCGGCTCCGGTTGGGGCCTGTGGTCGCAGCAGGGTGGCCAGCTCGTCATGGCTTGCACCGGCGGGCAGCTCGACCTGCACCGGCTCACCGTCGTCGGCGGCGCGGGCGAGTACCACGCGTCCGTCGATGGGACGGCCGTGCCGACCCGGTGCACCGACGCAGGCATCGAATTCCCCGATGGCACAAGGCTGATCGCCGCGCAGACACTCGTCCTGGCGGCCCGCTGAGGATTTGGACTGTGAGCGGTATTGCCTGATAGCACGTGGTGGGTGAGTTCGTCGACGGTGCTTCGGTGGTGTTGTCAGCGCGAGCCCAATTGCGGGCACATTCGGGTGGTTCTGACCACCGGTTCGGTGAAGGTAAACTAAGCCGTGATCCAGCGCGAGATTTCGGCCGCTGAGAAAAAAGCGCATCGACGCACCGATGGACCGGTGCGGACGTGTGTCGGTTGCCGAAAGCGAGAGTTGGCCGTCGAACTGCTTCGAGTGGTGGCTGTGTCGACTGGGAACGGTAAATGCGCCGTGACCGTTGACCCAGCCGGTAGTCTTCCGGGGCGGGGTGCATGGCTGCATCCCACTCGGAAGTGCGCACAAGAAGCGATCCGGCGGCGAGCGTTCGCGCGAGCGCTGCGGATCGCCGGAGCACCGGACGCATCAGCGGTGATCGAGCACATCGAGTCTCTCGACGCGCTCGGCCCACCCGCCAACAGAACAGGTAGCAAAGAACATGAGCACACCGTGAAGTCCCGATGACCATGCGTCATAGCTAAACCCGAGGCGCGGCCGACCACAGCTGTCGCCTCATAGACA
>NZ_DATFZD010000077.1:0-27787 GCF_035314665.1 Mycobacterium sp.
GACTCCGTCCGGGGATCCGAGACCGCACACGACGACTACGCCTCGGGTGAGGTCTTCACCGAGCTCGGCTCGCTACTCGCCGACGCCGAAGCGCTGCGGGCAACCGGATACCGCGCGCTCTACAACGAACTCGCGGACCGGCCAAGCCCGGAAGCCGACATTCTGAAATTGCTCGGTTCGGTTACGCTGCAGCGAGTTTGGGAGCTCTCCGCCGCGGCCGCCGGTCCTGGCTCGATCGACGATGCAGAACTGCTGTTCGAACGTCAGGACGCGTTGGCGGCGACCATCTACGGCGGAACCTCCGAGGTGCAACGCAACATCATCGCCGAGCGGCTGCTCGGACTGCCGAAGGGATGATTATGGATTACGACCTCGGTGCCGACGCTGTCGAACTCAGAAAGCGATTGCGGGAGTTGATCTCCGCACATATACCGGAAGGTTTTTTGGGCGCCTGCACCGACGACCCCAGAGACCTCGCCACCACCGAGTCCTTCTGCAAGCTGTTGGCATCCGACGGACTACTGGCCCTAGCCTGGCCGAAAGAGCATGGTGGCGGCGGCGGTTCGATATGGCAGCAGACCGTACTGCGCGAGGAGATGTGGGCCCACCATGAACCCCGCGGTGCGCAGTACATGGGTATCAACTGGGTCGGGCCCGCGCTCATGCGTTACGGGACCGCTGAGCAGAAGGCCCGACACTTGTCCGCCATCGCGAGCGGAGAAGTGATCTGGTGTCAGGGATTTTCCGAGCCGGAAGCCGGAACCGATCTCGCGTCGCTGCGCACCCGGGCGGTTCCCGACGGCGACGGTTGGCGCGTCACCGGCCAGAAGGTGTGGACCTCCTACGCGCAGATGGCGTCCTGGTGCGTGCTGGCGGCCTGTACCGATCCGAACGCTCCGAAACCCAAGCGGCTCAGCCTGTTTCTTGTTCCCATGGACCGGCCCGGCATCACTGTGCGGCCAATCCGCTCGATGCTTGGACCGCACCACCTCAACGAAGTATTCCTCGACGGCGTTGAGGTGTTCGCCGACGAGATCCTCGGCGAGGTCGGTGACGGCTGGCGGGTGATGCGCGAAGCGCTCGCCTTCGAACGAGTCGGGATTGCGCGGTACGCGCGGTGCGAGTCGCTGCTGGACCGCATGCAGACCCAACTCGGCGACGACTGGGATCGGCTGCCCGAGTCGATCCGGTCGCGTTGGGTGCGAGCACTGATCGACCTGCGGGTCGCGCGGCTGCTGGCCTATCGCGCAGTGTCGCTGCAGGATGACCCATCGGCGGGCCCGGCAGCCAGCGCCGCCCGCATCGCGACGACCACCTGCGATCAGCAGGTCGCCGAGCTGCTGTTCGACGCGCTCGGGCCCTCGGCACTGGACAGTGGGACGTCGGCCGCACTGCACGGGGCGGTTGAAGATCACTGGCGTTATGCCCAGGCGGCAACCGTGGCGTCGGGAACAATCGAAGTACAGCGGATGCTGGTGGCACGCGAAACTTTGGGGGATCACGGGTGAACACCGCTCTGCCAGAAGACATTACCGAGTTCGGTGCTGTCGCCGCCAAACGGTTCGTCCGGTTCGGCGGCGTCCAAGCGGCGCTGCGGGCCGAGACCGAGGATCACCTCCGGCACGACGCCCGGTCCGCGCTGGCCGACCTGGGCGCATTCGACCTCGACCCCAGATCCGCCGGCGACGATCTGCTGGCGGCCGCTGTGCTCTCCCAGGCGGCCGGCGCCGCGGCCATGCCCTATCCGCTGGTCGAGGAGCTACTCGCGATCGACGGCGCTCGGCTCGCCCTGGTGAATCCCGAAGCGCCGCGCATCGACCACGGCGACCTGCCCGGGGACTGGATCGCCGCCGACCTGGACGGCGCGCGCTACCGCGTGCAACCGACGTCGCGAACCGGCGCCAAGCTCGGGCCGTTTCTGGTGCCGGCCACCTTGGCTGAGCCTGACGGTACGGTGCCGTCGGCCGACATCGATCTGCACCTGACGCTGGGATCCTGGCGGATCCTCGGCGCCGTGCAGCAGGCGTTGGAGATCACCCGCCAGCACGTCACCGCGCGAATGCAGTTCGGCAAGCCGCTGGCGGAGTTCCAGGCGGTCCGGTTCACCATCGCCGACGCGGCGGTCGCCGTGCGCGGGCTCTACGAACTCGCCAAATACACCATCAGTCGAACAGAATCGACTGCGGCCCAATTGCGTTCGGCGGACGCGCTGATCCTCCGGCTCAAGGCCGCCGATACTCTGCGCCAGGTGATGCGCACCGCGCACCAGTTGCTCGGCGCGCTGGGCTTTTGTGACGAGTCCGACGTCAGCGTCCTGGACAGACACACACAGCCGCTGGTCCGGCTCCCGGTCGCGAGCGAAATGCTTGCGCTGCGCCTGATGCCCGGTGTTCGCGGCGGCCAACTGGAGACATTGTTCTCTGATCCAGTCGCGGCGGAGCCGGTGTGAGTCGCGCCGGCGACGATGCAGAGCGAAGCGATGCTGAGGAGTGGCGCCGATGAGCACCGGAACGCTCGCGGCCGGGGCGACTCCCGGCCAGCAGGACGACGGGATTCCGTTTGGGATTCGACTGCAGGAACTCGCCGAACAACACGGTGACGACCCCGCTTTGGACACGTTGGCGCCGGACGGCAGCGTGCGCAGTCTCACGTTCGCACAACTCAACGCCCGGGCTAACCAATGGGGACGGACGCTGGCGGCGGCCGGCGCACAGACCGGTTCGCTTGTTGCGCTTGCGATTCCCAATTCCGAGCAACTCGTGCTGGCCGTGCTGGGCTGCTGGAAGATCGGCGCGGTTCCGGTTCCGATGCGTTGGGACCTGCCGGACTGGGAGCGGTCCAGGGTGCTGGAGGTGATCGCTCCGGCGGTCGTCGTCGACGAACAACACCGGGACACGTTGGCTGTGCGTGCCGCCGACCAGTCCGACCGGCCGCTTCCGGTCGCGGTATCCCCTAATGCGAATGGAATATGCAGCAGCGGTTCCACCGGCCTGCCCAAGGTGATTCTGACACTGGCGCAAGGGCTCTGGACGCCGGAGTCGTCGTTCCCGTTCCTAGCTGCCTGGGCTCCGACCCCCCAGCCGCAGACCATCCTGGTGCCCGCTCCGATGTATCACACCAACGGGTTCTCGCCGCTTACCTACCTGTTGGGTGGTGATCGATTGGTGGTGCTCGAAAAGTTCGACGCGGCAATGGTTGTCGACGCGATCGAGAAGTATCGCATCACCAACTTCACCGCCACGCCGACGATGCTCGCTCGCATCGCGGCTCTTCCCGATGTGCGCCAACGGGATTTCTCCAGCATCGCCTGGATCCTGCAGGGCGCCGCGGTGATGCCGCACCCGCTGCTGCACACCTGGTTCGATCTGCTCAGTCCCGAGCAGGTCGTGATGGCTTACGGGATGACCGAAGGTCTGGGGATCACCGCGTTACGTGGCGACGAGTGGCTGGCTCATCCGGGCAGCGTTGGCCGCGGCTTTCGAGACACCGAAGTTCGGATCCTGGATCCGCAAGGCCGGCCGGTGGCGACCGGTGAGCTCGGTGAGATCTACTTACGCTCGCCGATGAGCGCCGGGTACCGGTACCTGGGTGGGGCGCCGCTGCTGCCGTCGACGCCCGACGGGTTTCGGACCGCCGGAGATATCGGGCACCTGGACGCCGACGGCTATCTCTACATCGCCGATCGTCGTAGCGACATGATCATCACCGGGGGCGCCAATGTCTTTCCGGCGGAGGTGGAATGCGCGCTGGCCGAGCACGACGACATCGCCGACGTCGTCGTCATCGGACTCGCCGATCCCGAGTGGGGACGCCGGGTGCACGCCGTGGTGCAGGTCGCCGACCCCGCGACGCCGCTCACCGAGCGGCAGGTCATCGCCTATGCGAAGTCCCGTTTGGCTGCTTACAAGGTTCCCAAGACGGTGGAGTTCGTCGACGAAATCCCGCGCACCGCTGCGACCAAGGTCAACCGCTCGGCGATGATCGCGGCCCGAGGTGGGTAAGGCAGGATCTAGGCGGCTCCAGATTAGTGCTGCGGCACCTCGACCTCGGAGACAAGCACACGTACGCCGCCGGTGGCGAGTCGCGCCATCGCCTCGAAGAACGCGCCTGCTTCCGGTGTGGTCACCGCCGTACTGACGCCATCGTAATCCGAGTAGTACAGGTCGATCATGCGGTAAGCAGGCGTCGGACTACCGTCTTCTTTCGGCCAGACCTTGGACGCCTCGAGCCGGAGATATCCCGGTATCCGCCGAGCGGCCTCCAGTTGCTCGGATTCATAGGCGGCTTCGAAGGCGGCCGGGTCGACGGGGTTGTCATAGATGACCGTGATTTTGGTTTCGGACAATGGATTTCCCTCGCGTCGTTGATGAAGTCGAGCCTGTATTCAATCAGGCTCGCCGCGTCTTTCCGTAGTCGGCACCAACCAACGTTGACCGACCAGCGCGTCCACGCTGGCCTTGCCGGCTCCAACGCACACTAGCCAGAGCAGCAGCCCCACCAGCAGCCACTCCGGAGCATAAAACAAATTGCTGAGGAAATCCCACAGGGCCGGATACTTCTGCGCCAGATTCGGACCGATGTCCGTGATAAGCGCGCCGACCATATCCCCTGCCAAGACCAGAGACACCAGCCGGGTACCAAGGCCCAGCATCAACGCCGCTCCACCAACAAGTTCCACCACTGCCGTCACCGGGGCGAGCACCTGCGCAGCGGGAATGCCCAGGCCGACAAACATCGCTGTGAATTTTCCAAGATTACCGAGCTTGTTCACCGCGCCGCTAAAGAACATGAACCCAACAGTGACCCGCAGCAACAAGTTCGGCAGCCAGCCGAGGTTGTTCAATGCGTCGGTAGTGCGACGGTACGCCGGGAGAAAGCGCGCGGTAACGAGAGATTCGCGGGCCACCGGGCTCAGGCTCACTTGATAAGCGGTGGCCCCGGGAGGAGCCAGGTCGCCGAATTATCGGTCCGCCCTACGTATTGCGGGCAGTAGGCAGAGATGGAAGCGCCGACGAAGAAGCTGGATTGTCGCAGCGACAGATGGGTGTCCTTCATCAGCTTCATCACCACAACGCTTGACTTATTGCTTTTGTCGAATCCGGCGCACACCGTATGGGCGATCGCAACCGCGGTGTTGTCATCAGGAAAGACGATCCCCTCCTTGGCAAGCGCCGCAACGAATCCGGCATCGGGCGGATTTGCCGATGCTGGCGCTGCGGAAAGCAGTGCGGCGGCGGACAGCAGGACGGCGCAGACTGTCGACCACTTATGCGGACCGACGTTCATAACCGTCATGGCCTTACCACTGTGCGGATGCCTCGAATCAAAGAAGGACTACGTTATGTTAGCCGAAATCGAGGCGTTCTTCCTTGCTGCCAGCGGGTATGCGATCGGGACGTTCTCCCGATGTGTCAGCTGATGTTGTTGACGGCGGCGGCAACCTTGGTCTGGAAGTCGGACGGCAGCGGAATGTATCCGAGCGGGGGAAGGCCCTGCTGCCCTTCGGTGATGGTCGACTGCATGAACGCCCTTACGGCCTTACCGACGTCGGCATCGGGGTATTTGGAGCAGACGATTTCGTAGCTGGCCAGCAGGATCGGGTAGGCGCCGGGGGTCGTGGTGGCGTAGACCTTCGAGAGATCGAGCACCAGGTCATCACCCTGGCCTTTGATCGTGACGTCCGAAATGGTCTTGCCGACCCAGTCGTTGCCGATGTGGACGACTCCGCCCGCAGTCTTGATTCCCGCCACATCGAGGTGCTGCTTCATGGCGTACGACCACTCGTTGTAGGTAATAGCCCCCTCGGTCTTCTTGACGGCCTCCGAGGTGCCCTCGTTGCCTTGCGCCGAGGTTCCCACGCCTCCGTTGAATGCTTTGCCGGCACCCTTGGTCCAGGCGCCGCCAGAGGCGGCCTGGAGGTACTGCTGGAAGTTGTCGCTGGTTCCGGATAAGTCGCTGCGGTAGATGACGTGGATGTCCTCGGCGGGCATGCTTCCGTTCAGCGCGGTGATGGCCGGGTCGTCCCAGCGGGTGATGGCGCCGCTGAAAATCTTGGCGAGCGTGGGTCCGTCGAGGGTGAGGACGTCGGTCGATTTGACGTTGAAGGTGATCCCTATCGGACCGAACACGGCCGGCAGGTTCCACGCGTCGGCCCCGCCGCAGCGCTGCTTGGCGCCGGCGTACTCCTCGCCGCTCAGCGGTGAGTCCGAGCCGCCGAAGTCGGTCTTGGCGGCAAGAAAGTCCGCGACGCCGGCTCCCGAGCCGCTCGCCGTGTAGGTGAGCTGCTTGCCCGAGCATGATTCCTCGTAGCTCGTGATGAAGTGGTTCATCGCGTTGGCTTGAGCGGTCGAACCGCTGCCCGTGAGGTTCTGCTTGCCCCCGCAGTCGACTTTGACACCCTCGGCGTACTTCGGCGGCGTGTCGAGCTGCGTACACGCCGAGAGCGCAAGACTGCCCGCGATGAGCAGGGTGGCGACCGACCGGGATCCGTTGTGCTGCTTCATGTTTGCCTCCTCGAAAACAACCGGTTAGCCGCACATCGGCTGCCCGGTTATCGGGCCGGAAATGCCACGTCGTGCGCGCCCCAACGCCGCGCGTCCGTTCGAGCACGTCAGCGAGCATTAAACGGCACCAATACCCACATCGAATCAATCCGGAAGCGAACAACAGGTGAAGCAATCGTCGTGGTCGGCGGGTTAACCATCCGAGTTGGCGTGAATATCCCCGGGGGCTGCGGATTTCGGGCTGCCCAAGGGCGCCGATATGGCTTTGAATTGCAAAAAGGCCCGTCGAGCTGACAGCAAAATTGCAGGCTTTGCTCAGCGATCACCACAGTTTGCCGAATTCATCCCGCCGTTAGCGGCCGTTCAGTTATCTGACTTAGCGTCTGCGGGGTTGACGCTGGTCAGTGGGGTTCTGCACGCCAGCGAAACCGCGCTGTATCGCGCACGTGCAGCGTCGGGTAGGCGAGGTCGATGGCGACGACTCTGGGAGAGATGACATGACCGACACGCTCGACAAACCGCAGGCACCGAAGGTCACCGGTAAGACGGTGCAGGAATACATCGACGAACTGCCGCAGTGGCCTGACGGCACGGCATTGAAGTCAATGCCGATGACCGCCATGCAGTTCCGGATCTGGGCGCTGGCGTGCGCGGGCAAGTTCTTCGAGGGCATGGTCGTGTTCATGACCGGGGTGGCCCTGCCGCTGATCTCGATCCAATTCCACTTGAATGCGGCCGAGAAAGGCTTGGTTACCGCGGCCTCCCTGGCGGGCATCCTGGTTGGTGCCACGGCCCTTGGTGGTTTGGCGGACAGCTATGGACGCAAATCGATGTTCATCGTGGAGATGATTATCTTCGCCGTGTTCTTGGTGGGTCTGACGTTCGCGCCCAACTTCATCACGCTGGTCATCTGTCTGTTCGGGGCCGGTATCGCACTGGGCTGTGACTACCCGACCGCGCACATGGTGATCTCGGAGAGCATCGCGACCTCGATGCGGGGCCGGCTCGTGCTGAGCGCCTTCGCGTTCCAGGCCGTCGGAGCGTTCTTCGGCACAGCGTTGGGCTTCGGCATCCTGTATGCCAACCCGAACTTGAACGCCTGGCGGATGATGTACGCGGCGGCGATCGTTCCGGCGATCCTTGTCGTCATCGGGCGCTTGTTCGTCACGGAGAGCCCGCACTGGCTGGTGTCGAAGGGCCGGATCGAGCACGGGGAGAAGGCCACCTCCCAATTGCTCAAGCGCAACCCGCAGTACCCCAAGACCGTGTCGCTGGGACACCTGGTCCACACGCACAAAGCCGCCGAAGGCAGCGGGAGCTACTTGGCCCTGTTCAAGAAGAGAAACCGTCGCGCCACGATCCTGGCCTCGGTTCCGTGGTTCCTGCAGGACCTGGGCGTCTACGGCATCGGCATTTTCACACCGACGATTCTGGCCGCCGTCATCGGCAAGGAGTCGAAGTCGCACGGGCTGGCGGACACCATCCACAACGACATGCTGGGCGCCAAGGGCTCGGCCCTGATGGACACGCTGTTCGTCTTGGGTATCGTCGTCGCCATCCTCCTGGTGGACAGGGTCGGGCGGATCAAATTGCAGATCTGGGGCTTCATCGGCTGCGCGGTGGGTCTGTTGCTGTCCGGGCTGTCAATCCGTCCGGACGGCAGCAACGTCATGTGGTTGCTCTTTCTCGGTTTCACGCTGTTCTACTTCATGGTCAACTTCGGGCCGAACGCCATGACCTATCTGCTCGCCGGCGAAGTCTTCCCCACCGAGGTCCGGGGCAAGGGCGCCGGCTTCGCCGCGTCCTTTGCCAAGATCGGCGCGGTGTTGACGGCGTTCCTGTTTCCCATCCTGCTCAAGACCATCGGCACAACCGCGCTGCTATGGGGCCTCGTAGTGTGCTTCGTCCTGGGAGCCATCGTGACCTACTTGTTCCGGATCGAGACCGCCGGAGTGAACCTGGAAGACGTCGGGAAGGAAGACACTCCAGCTGCTCCGGCTGAAGCTAAAGCCTGACTGAGTCGATGACGACGGCCGTGCCGTGTCGCGTGGGCGAGTAGGCGACGACACGACGGGCCTCGCCATCATCCAGGCCAGCAGGCCCACCACCCTCCACCGTCCCTGACCAAACCGCGGTAACCTCATTCTCAGCGTGCGATCACGCACGATGGAGGAGAGGCGCCATGGCCGCAGACAGCGAAGCCGACGAAGCCGAACCGACGACGCGTGATGCCCGCTTCATCAAGACCGCGGTGGAGATCCTCGGTGAGACCGGGCGGACCGACTTCACCGTGCAAGAAGTCGTCGCCCGCTCCAAGACGTCATTGCGGGCCTTCTACCAGCACTTCAGCAGCAAGGACGAATTGCTGATCGCGCTGCTGGAGCGGACCATGGCGCAGTCGGCGCGAGCCTGGCGCGCCGAAACCATCGGGCTGGACAGCACCGCCGCGATCAAGCTGATCATCGACCGGATCAGCGCGGAGCCCGAGTCGAGCACGCAGGACAGCCTGAATCGGGCGATGAATCTTTATAACCAGCACTTGGCCGAAACGCGGCCCCGTGACTATGCCCGCGTGCTCTCCCCCCTGCACGAGCTGATTCGCGACGTCGTGCAGCGCGGTATCACCGAAGGCGTCTTCCGGCCCAACCTCGATATCGGGCCGGCCGCGGCGATCGTCATGCAGACCATTCTGGGCGCCCTCCGATTGCATTGGCTGGGAGCCGAATTGACCGGTGCGCCAATCGACTCAGCACACCTTTACGACTTCTGCATCCGCGCCCTGGGCACCGACGACGGCGTGCAATTGGCGGCGCCGACACTCAGTGAGTTATTCAGCCAGATCGGAATGCGACCCGGCGCTCACAATGGCGAATTCGCGATGACGATTCCGGTGAGCCCCCAAGTGGTCAACACGTCCGGCGCCCTGCAGGGCGGACTGATCGCCACGCTCGTCGACGTTGCGGGCGGACAGTTCGGGCTGGACTATCTGCAGGACGGCACGACGATGACGACCGCCGACCTGTTCATCCGCTACCTGCGACCGATCCGCCAAGGCTCTGCGTACGCGGTGCCGCGGATGCTGCGCAACGGCCGGCGCGCAATGGTGATGCAGATCGACGTCTACGGCAACGGAGACGGCGGCGAGGAGCTGCTCGCGACGGCGACGGTGAACTTCGCCGTCATCAACGGCGCGACCCCGAAACTTCCCGACTGGCCACGTGCCTGACCCGACCCCAGCCGGATTACGACTTGTTGCGCAGAAGTGGTAACGTCATTACCACCTAGTGAGAACCCAGACTTTCAAGGAGATCGCCATGCCGTCACGCGAGCTTTCCTTCCCGGTATTCGACGCCGACAACCACATGTACGAACCGCAGGAGGCGCTGACCAAGTACCTCCCGGACAAGCGCAAGAACGTGATCGACTATGTGCAGGTTCGCGGCCGCACCAAGATCGTCGTGCGCGGCCACATCAGCGAGTACATCCCCAACCCGACGTTCGAGAAGGTCGCCAAGCCCGGCGCCCAGGAGGATTATTTCCGCAACGGCGCGCAGGGCAAGACCTACCGCGAGATCCTCGGCGAGCCGATGAAGGCCATCCCGGCCTTCCGTGAACCCGCCCCACGGCTGGAGGTCATGGACGAACTCGGCATCGACTACGCGCTGATGTTCCCCACCCTGGCCAGCCTGGTCGAAGAGCGCATGAAGGACGACCCGGAGATGACCCACGACGTCATCCACGCGCTCAACCAATGGATGCACGAGACTTGGTCTTTCAACTACAAGGACCGCATCTTCGCCACCCCGGTGATCACCCTGCCGATCGTCGAGCGCGCACTGGAAGAACTCGAATGGTGCCTGGAGCGCGGCGCCCGTACCGTGCTGGTCCGCCCCGCACCGGTGCCCGGTTACCGCGGCAGCCGGTCGTTCGGCCTCGAGGAGTTCGACCCGTTCTGGCAGGCCTGCATCAAGGCGGAGATCCCGGTCTCGATGCACGCGTCGGACAGCGGTTACTCGGAGTTCGCCAACGTCTGGGAGCCCGGCGACGAATTCCTGCCGTTCAAGCCGACCGCGTTCCGCAGCTTTGCGATGGGCCATCGGCCGATCCTGGACGCGATGGGTGCGCTGGTGTGCCACGGTGCGCTATCCCGCAACCCCGAGCTGCGGATCCTGTCGATCGAAAACGGCGCCGACTGGGTCCCGGACCTGTTCAAGGGCCTCAAGGGCGTCTACAAGAAGATGCCGCAATCGTTCAGCGAGAATCCTATCGAGGCGTTCAAGCGCTGTGTGTACATCACCCCATTCTGGGAAGACCGGTTCACCGAGATCGTGAACATGGTCGGCACCGACCGGGTGATGTTCGGGTCCGACTGGCCGCACCCCGAGGGCCTGAAGGACCCGATCACTTTCGTCGACGAGCTCACCGACTTCGATCAAGAGGACGTCGCCAAGATCATGGGCGGCAACCTGATGAAACTCATGAAGGTGTCCAAGCCGGTTAACGCATAGTCAGGCTTCCAGCCTGGCTCGCACGGCAGCCAGTCGTTCCTCCAGCTCGGCCGCGTCGATGAGCCCACGCTGTACGAGCGAATGCGCCAGCGCAACCAACCTGTTCTCCGGGTAGGGCAGTCTGGAGTACACCGTTGCCGACAGGGCGTCCTCTTCGTTACGCCGGTCGACGCCGAGTAACGTTGTGCTGCAACTGCTTTGGTCAAGTGCGTCGCAGATCCCATCGAGGCGTTTTCCACGGTGGCACGGGGTTGTCGACGCCATACTTTGCCGCCATACGGTCCCAGACCTGGTTTCTTTCAACAATTTTTGCTAACGGCTCGATCGACTGACCCTCAGCCGGATCCAGCTTCTCCGAGTTACTCACCGGTTATTCCCGTCGCTTACTGGTTCACGGGATGAATAGCCGGGCGGGTGTCGGTCACCGCGTTGGTCGTAACACCAACCTTCGGCAACGCAACACCGATCAGGCAGTCGCGCGTAATAATTTCGACCAGCTGATCCTCAGTCCAGCCGTCGGTTCCCCCGGGACGCACCGGCATCACCATGAAACGGTGCTTCTGGTTCGAGTCCTCCACCCGGACTTCGACATCCTCCGGCAGGTACAGGCCGAACTCGGCGAGCACTTGTCGCGGCCAGCGCACAATGCGACGACGGAAGTTGGGCGTGCGGTACCACTCCGGTGAGTTGCCCAGGATCGGCCGTGGATAGCAGGAGCACAGTGTGCAGACAATGACGTGGTGCAGGGTTGGTGTGTCTTCGAGCACGTGGAACGCGGTGAAATCACTGGGTGTCCCGAAACCTGTCGGTTGCAACCAGTCGACGCCAACTTCCTTACTGGCAGCCAGCGGATCCTCGAGGACCCGTTTTTTGAACTTAGGATCAATCCAGGCCCGGGCTACCAGATGCGCAGCCGGGGTTGGTCCGATTTGTTCAGCGAACTCGGTGAAGTGGCGATGCTCCTCAGCGGTGAAAATGCCTTTCTCGATGCATAATTCGCGAAGTGCGATCTCCAGGACTTCGAAATCGGTGATCTCGTCGACCATGGGCGCGGCGGTGCGTTCGTGGTCGTGATCGTGAGCGGTCATGCTGAGGTCCTTTCGGGCTGAAGTCAGTTCGACGACGGCGTGACTCTGGCGCAGTCAGCCCGCCGCGGCGAGCCACCGCTCGGGAATCTCGGTCTGCAGAGTGTCATTGCCAGCCCCGGTGTAGCCGTCCCACAACTCAGAAAGGTTGAACCGCACGATGTAGAACCACTCAGGCGTCTGGTCGGGGCCATCCCAGGTCTCGTCCTCGGCGGCAGGGCTTTCGTAGGAGACCACCGCGATTTCGCCCGTCGCGCCGCGTACATACTCTTGGCTGCGGGTGTAGAGCAGCACGGGAAGCTCTCGCACCACGACCCTGTCGCCGACCTTGAACTTGGGCTCGCCGCCTTGTCCGGCAAACACTTGCGGGTCACCCTTGCCGACCGCGTGCGTGTGGTGCCGATTGCGTTTAACCGTAGACGGGTCACCTTCGAACTTGGGCTTGGCCTCCAACGGCTTTCCCCGCAGACCGCTCGCATACCGTGCCTTGACCTCGGCCATGCGTTCGGCCAATTCACTTAGGCCGATGTGGTGTTTTTCGGCGAGTACACGCGCGACCGCCAGCAGCCACCGCCCGTAGTAGGGCAGGCCGAGGTAGATCGTGCGGCCCAGGTCGACGTTGCCCATCCGGCGTCGTTCCTCGGATAACCAGATCCCGCGCCAGCCGAGCACCTCACACATCACGTAGGTGTTCTCTTCCCACATCTCGTACTGTTTGTTCTCGAATTTCAGGGGCGCATCCGGCTCACCGCCGACATCATGCGGGGTCTTCGTATAGGCGGTGAATCGATCGTGATCGATGAGATCAGGCGTGGGTGCGTCCGGGAGTTCAGGATAGGAAGACTTAAGGCGCGCTACCAGTTCCAGATGCGCCGCCCTGTCCAATGGGGTCGTCATAAGAGTTCCATTCGTTATCACGATCTGAGCTGTGCCCGTGCTCGTGGATTGCCCTCTTGGATTGTCGAGCGCGCTGAATGCACTTCACTCCTGCTGCGGACATCGCGCAACCATTAAACGAATTGCGATACAGCGGTCTCCGGTAATGTCATCGGGATGGAGCGGCGCGTCCTGGAAGCGGTCATTTATGAACGCGAACCGCCGATCGCGCGGATCATCCTCAACCGCGTCGACAAGGCCAACACCAAAGACGCGACGCTGGTGCAAGAGGTCGACGAGTGTCTGCACGAGGCCGACCGCGATCGCGAAATCAAGGTCGTGATCATCAAGGCCAACGGCAACGGCTTCTGCGGCGGGCACGTGGCCCGCTGGGGTCCCGACGAGAATCCGTATCCCGACTTCGGGGACACCTTCGAGGATCTCTACAAGGGCACCGCCGACCTGTTTTTGTGGCCGACGTTATATCTGTGGGAGTTCCCCAAGCCGACGATCTCGCAGATTCACGGGTACTGCATGGGCGGCGGCATCTATCTGGGCCTGCTGACCGACTTCTGCGTCGCGTCCGAGGACGCGTATTTTCAGATGCCGCTTGCCCAGAGTCTCGGCGAGCCCGGCGGGCACACGATGATCGAGCCGTGGCTGCTGATGAATTGGCATCGCACGATGGACTGGCTGCTGCTGGCGCCGACGCTGTCCGCGCAGGAGGCGCTCGACTGGGGGCTGCTCAACAAGGTGGTGCCGCGCGAGGATCTCGAGGACGTCGTCGAGGAGATGGCGCACAAGATCGCCCAGATCCCGCTGACCACGTTGATGGCCGTGAAGAACAGCGTGAAACGGGCCTGGGAATTGATGGGAATGCGAGTACACCTCCAGGTCAGCCACATCTTGACCAACATGGTCGGCGCGGCTTCCGATGTTCAGGCGCGACGGGCCGAGCTCATGCAATCAGGCTTGAAGCCAAGGGATTTCGTCGACCGCGACGACAGCTAGCGCGAGCCCGGGTCAGCGGCTCCGCTCGCCGACCCCTCTCTCACCGGCCAGCCTGCGTCCTGCGGCGTGCCGCGCGGCCACATAGCCGAACACCATCGTGTAGGCGATGCTCCCGCCCGCCCCCAGGTAGTTTCGGCCCATCACCGTCGCGGTGATGTTGCCCGTCGCGTACAGCCCCTCGATCACGCGGTCGTTCTCGTCGAGGACCTGCGCGTACTCGTTGGCGACCAGCCCTCCGCACGTTCCGACATCGGCGGGAACAACCCTCGTGGCGTAATACGGTGCCTTATCGAGTGGCCCGAGCGCGGCGTTGGTGCGGTACCCAGGATCACCCAGGCAATCGTTATACGCCGACTGGCCGCGGCCGAAGTCGGGGTCGAGGCCCTTGGCCGCAAAACCATTGAAGCGCTTCACCGTCTGCTCCAGCGCGCCAGCCGGGACCTCCATCTGGCGCGCGAGATCGGCGATGGTGTTGCCCCGCAGGACCGCGCCCCGTTCGATCAGTTCTTCGGGGAGGCTGCGTTTCTTGAACGGGTTCGCCCCCGAGACGTATCGGTGGATGTAGCCCTCGTCGAAGACCATCCAGCACGGCACCGCCTTGTTGGCGTACATCGCCTTGCCCACCTCGACGTATGAGTTCGACTCGTTGCAGAACCGCCTGCCGGTGTCGTCGACGTAGATGGCCCCGGGCCGCTGCCGACCGCTTCCAAGGGCTCTCGCGGCGTCACCCCCATCGGCGATGAAAATCGATGGCAGCCACCAGGCTTCGTCCAGCAGATCGGTTTTCGCCCCGAGTCGCATCGCCGTCTCGAGCACTTCGCCCGTGTCGCCGGCGTTGGCGATCGACCACCGCGCATCGTTCGGCTGGTCGCCGCCGTAGCGGCGGCGCATGTCCGCGTTGCGGCTGAAGCCGCCGGCAGCGAGCAGGACGCCCTTGCGCGCCTCGACATTCAGCGATGCGCTGTTGTGCGTAACGCGTGCGCCGACGACACGGCCGTCGTCGACGATCAGGTCCTGCATTGCGGCGTCGGTCCAGATCGGCGGCTCGCCGCGCAGGTCGATCAGCGCTTTGAGCATCTGACCGATGAGTGAGGCACCGTTGGTGAGCAGCTCCTGACGACGCAGCTTGGCCGCCCTGGTACGCGCGAACACCCGCGTCGCGACAGCGAAGGCCCGCGGCGATCGATTGAAGTACTGCACCGCGCGCAGCTCGTTCGTCTTGAGGACGAACCCGCCGTAGCTCTTGGCCATCGAGGGCTGGATCTTGTCGCTCCAGTTGCCCAGAGCTGCCGCGTCGTACGGGATGCCCTCAATCGCGCGGCCAGCTTCGTTGCCGCCCTTGTGATTCGGGTAGTAGTCGCTCCAGCCCGGGCACCGCACCAGCCGAACGCCCTTGCGCATCAGGAAATTGATCATCTCGTAGCCCGCGGTGAGAAACATCTCGCGGCGTGCCGGCGATGAGGGCTGGCCAATGTCGCCGACGACGTCGTCGAAGTACGCCAGACCGTCCTCGTGCGAGTCCGGGATGCCATCGGCGCGCATCAACGGGTTGTTCGGCAGCCACACCATGCCACCGGAAAGTCCGGTGGAACCACCCACCCGAGCTTGTTTTTCGATCACTAGCGGCTCGATCCCCGAGTCGAGCGC
This sequence comes from Mycobacterium sp., assembly GCF_035314665.1. Lineage (GTDB taxonomy): Bacteria > Actinomycetota > Actinomycetes > Mycobacteriales > Mycobacteriaceae > Mycobacterium. The sequence continues at coordinate 15,631 of NZ_DATFZD010000077.1, forward strand.
CGCCAAGGCCGCAGCCATCCCACCTCCCCCGCTGCCCGCAATGAGCAGGTCGACGGAGTGGTCCCATTGGATGGTCATGGCGCCTCCGCAGTGAATCCCAGATCGACGATCGGCACGTCGATAGTGGTGTTGGTTTTCTGGATCGCCGGCACCAACATGTCGTACGGTAAACCGGCGAGGAAACCGTCGACGACGCGTTCGAAATTCGAGATCAGCCCTTCGATCTGGTCCGACAGGCGCATGTACTCAAAGCCCTTGGAATGCAAACCTTTTTGCTGTCGCGGCAGGTTGGAGAAGTCTTGAGCGGGAATCGGCGGCCAGCGCGGGTCGTCGGGCGCCATCGGCTCCGGCGGTGTGGGCTTTCCCGCAGACAAGTCTGATGGCAATCGGGTCAGCGACCAAATCTCGAACAGGGTTTCCTCGGGTCCGAGCGGTCGGATTCGATACGACGAGGCGCTGCTGTAGGTGGGCAAGATGAAGTGGTGGGGAAAGCAGAATCCGATCGCGTCGGTAATCCCCCGGCGAATCAGCTCGTTGAGATCGGGCATTTGACTGCCCCGCGCCCGATGCCAGCCGACGACGGCGTCGTTGAGGGCGCTGCGCCACGCGGTCATCGCCGCTGCAGGGTCGGCTGGCAGCTCGATGTTCTGCAGGCCCTCGGCGATGCGGATGTCGTTCTCGTGGGTCATGCCTCCCATGCCGTCGCCCAGGGTGCGCATGAAGTAGAGGCTGCTCGCAACGACGGGGTGTACGCCCGCGGACGGGCTGCCGGTCTGCGCGGACGGCAGCAACTGCGGATGGGTCTGCGGCACGTGGTAGCCCTCCATGAACGCCGCCGTCGCCAGTTTCCAATTCACCGGCAGCCGGCACGACTGCCACCACTCCACGCGTAACGACTCCACCTTCCAGGCGTCATAGATCGACGCGAACGGCTCCTGGCAGTCACGCAAGGCCGGGGCGTTGTCATCGAGGTTGATCCACGCGCACCCGCCCCAGAGCTCGCACCGGACCGAGACGAGTTGCAGATCATCCGAGCGCATGTTCTCCTCGGCGAACACCTCAGGGCGCAGTACAAACGTGTTGCGTCCGTCGATGCCCCAGCACCACCCGTGGAATGGGCAGACGAAGGTGCGCCGATTCCCGTTGCCCTCCACCAGCTTTACTCCGCGGTGACGGCACGCATTGTGGTAGGCCCGCACCGTTTCGCTGTCCACCCGCACGACGATGATCGACTCGTCGAGGATCTCGTACTCCACGAAGTCCCCCGGCTTGGGGATCTCTTCGAGCCGACACGCCATCTGCCACACTCGCGGCCAGAACAGCTCGGCTTCCATCGCGTAGAAGTCCGGGTCGTAGTAACGCTGCTTGGGAATCCGGTTGGCGGACTGGACCGCCAACGGCACCGCAAGCGGTTCCCAGTTCGCATCGGTCCTTGCCGTGGTTGTTGGGTTAGCCATCTCACTGTCCCTCGTGGTCGCTCATAGGATCCGTGATACTCGCCCTTGCCAGTAACGTTCGCGGATTCGCCTCTTGTAGAGCTTTCCGTTCGGGTCGCGCGGCAACTCCGGGTCGAATTCGACGGTGCGCGGGCACTTATACCCCGCGAGGTGTGCCCGGCAGTACTCGATCAGCTCGGCCTCGAGGTCGGGACCGGTTGTGACGCCGTCGACCGGTTGCACGACGGCCTTGACCTCTTCACCGAACTCGTCGTTGGGGACGCCGAACACCGCCGCGTCGACGAGTTTGGGGTGCATGACCAGCAGGTTCTCCGCCTCCTGGGGATATATGTTCACCCCACCGGAGACGATCATGAACGTCGACCGGTCGGTGAGGTACAGGTATCCGTCCGCGTCGACGTACCCCATGTCGCCCAAGGAGCGCCACCCGCGGTCGTTGGACACCGACGCGGTCTTGCCAGGGTCCTTGAAGTACTCGAAGTCGGGTCCACCTTCGAAGTAAAGCTCGCCGGACTCACCGACCGGAAGCTCCCGCCCGTCCTCGCCGACGACGTGCACCGGGGCCATCGGTATGCCAACCGAGCCCGGATGAGCGAGCCACTCTGAAGGCCCGATAGTAGTGCCGGCGAATCCCTCAGTACCCCCGTAATATTCGTGGATGATCGGGCCGAACCACTTCATCATCTGATGCTTGACATCCACCGCGCATGGCGCGGCCGCATGGATCACGCATTCCAGGCTCGAGACGTCGTATTTCTCCCGAACGGCCTTGGGTAACTTGAGCATCCGCACGAACATCGTCGGGACGAACTGCGCGTGGGTGACCCGGTGGGTCTCGATCAAGCGCAGCACGGCTTCCGCGTCGAACTTGCGCATGATGATCGCCGCGGCGCCAACGCGATTCACGGCCATCGTGTAGTTCACCCCGGCGGCGTGGTACATCGGTGCCGGCGACAGATACACGCTGGCGGGGCTCATGCCGTACTTGTGCGTCAGCGCCATCTCCAGCACCGACTGCGCCCACGAGCCGTTGCCGTCGGCCGGGAGCGGGCGGCGAACGGCCTTCGGCCGTCCGGTGGTACCCGACGAGTACAGCATCTCCGACCCGTCCGACGCCGGCGGCGCAGCGCCGGCGGTCGCGACGGCGTCGTCGTAGGATTGCCAGCCGGCCAGATCGCCCCCGACCGCAATGTGAACATCGACGCCCGCGTTGGCACTTCGCAGATGCGCCGCGAGATCGCCCATCGACGCGTCGACGAACACCGCCCTTGCGTCGGAGTCGTCAATGACGTAGGCGACTTCGTCGGGCGTGAAGTGGGTGTTGACGGCGGTGTAGTAGAGCCCGGAAAGCTGGCAGCCCCAGGTGATTTCGAAGAACTCCGGACGGTTCGGCAGAACCAGGGCCACGCCGTCGCCACGGCGCAGACCGGCACCCTGCAGTACCGCGGCGACCCGTTGGCTGCGGGCATGCAGCTCGCCGAACGAGATCGTGCCGCCGTCCGCGATGATGAGGGCGGGCGACTCCGCGGTTCTGCTCGCGTGATCGGCGATGTTCACCAGCAGATCCCGAAAGATTAAGTGGCCGTGGCGCCGTCGGTCGACGCGGCTGCGGCCGCCTGGCGTCGGGCCTGTTCGGACGGCAACACCTTGTCCTTGAACACCGTCTGAATCAACTGCTGCACATCCTTGCTGATCGAGGCCAGCGCGACCAGGTCGTTGGAGCTCTGCCAGTGCACCCGCATACCCATCAGCTCCCAGGCCCGTTTGAGGTTGGCCTTGGTCGCCAGCAGGGTGGTCATCGGCGCCTGGGCGATGTGCCGGGCGATCGCCTCAACACGCGCGTCGAGTTGATCGAGCGGAACGACCTCGTTGACCAGCCCGACCTCCAACGCCTTCTTGGCGTCGATGACCTCGGCGAGATAGAGGTAGTACGCCGCGCGCCGCCAGTTCATGAACACCCATGGCTCGATGGAGCATTCACCCGACGGCATGCCGAAACCCTGCAGCGGCGGGTAAGAGAAGTAGGCGTCCTCGGAGGCAATGACGATGTCGGTGGTCAGACCGTAGTGGGTGCCCCCACCAACGCAGTACCCGTGCACCTGCGCGATCGTCGGCTTGGAAAACTCCCACAGGTTCAGGATGGGCTTGACGAACAGGTCGGTCTGCGGCTTCCAGGGCGTGCCCATAACCTGAGCGCCCTTGACGAATTCCGGGTAGTCGACGGCGTTGTTGCCGATCGCGTGTCCCGAGCAGAAGCCCTTACCGTTGGCCTTGAGAATCAAAACCTTGATGTCGTAATCACGGTCGGCGTCCAGCAGCGCGGCGTCAACCTCTTCGGCCAGCTTCTGGTCCTGGGCGTTGGCCTTCTCGGGCCAGTTCAGCGTGACCTTCGCGATGGCCCCTCCTTTTTGGTAGATGATTCTTTCGCGGGTCTCGTTGAGATCCATAGCTGCTTATCCTTTCGTTATGACGTAATGACGCCGATTTCGGCGCCGATGTCGTAGGTGGTTCCGATTTGGCCGGTCCATTGCACGGTGCCCGAGGCTCCGGCTTCGATTTCCTGTTCCACCTTCTCGGTGGCGATCACGTAGATCGGTGTGCCCGCTTCGACATGCTGCCCGGCATCGACCAGAAGGTCGGTCAGCTCGGCTTCCGAGACGGCCACCGATACCCGCGGGATGCGAATAACGAAGTCACCCATGGACTTTAGCCTTCTCCAGGGTGCGCTGTACGGCTTCGACAATGCGTGCTGCCGACGGATAGACCTGCGCCTCGAGCGCGGCCGCGGCGGGGTTGGGAACGAACCTGGCCCCCACCCGCTCGACGGGTGCGGCCAGTTCGCCGAACAGCTCGGCCTGCAGGATCGCGGCGATCTCTGCTCCCGGCCCGGCGAATTGCACTGCGTCGTGGACGATCACGGCTCTTCGGGTACGGCGCACGGATTCGACGATGGTCTCCACGTCCAGTGGAACCAGAGTACGTAGGTCGACGACCTCGGCGCTCACCCCCTGGTCGGCCAGCGTGGCGGCGGCCGCGAGGGCCTCGTGCACGCTGCGACCGTAGCTGATCAGGCTGACGTCGGTGCCCGCTCGCTTGATGTCGGCCTGGCCGAGGGGAATTGAGAACCCGGGTTCGACGGGTACCGGCCCCTTCTTGCTTTGCAGCCGAACGGTTTCGACGAACAGACAGGGGTCTTCGTCGAAGATCGCGGAAGTCAGCAGGCCCTTGCCGTCGCGTGGGGTGGACGGCACGATCACCTTCATCCCGGGGATGTGCATGAACCACGCTTCCAGGCTCTGCGAATGGGTGGCACCGGTGGCCAGACCCGCGTACACCTGGGTGCGGATGGTGATCGGCGCCGTCGTGCGCCCGGCGGTCATGAATCGCAGTTTGGCTGCGTTGTTGATCAGCTGGTCGGCCGCGATCCCGATGAAATCCATGATCATGATCTCGGCCACCGGCAGCAGCCCATCGATGGCGGCACCGATCGCGGCGCCGACGATCGCGGCTTCCGAGATCGGTGTGTCCAGCACGCGATCGTGCCCGTACTTCGTCGACAACCCCGCGGTCGGTCCGGTCGCTCCGGGATCGGCGATGTCCTCGCCGAGCAGGAACACCCGTTCGTCGGCCTGCAACGCCTCGTCGAGCGCGAGGTTGAGCGCCTCGCGCATCGTCATCTCTTTGTCTTCCATGTCTTTACACCGGGAACTTGATCGGGGTGGCGTACACGTCTTGGTCGAGTTCGCCGATCGACGGGGAGTCGGCGCTCATCACGGTTTTCAGCGCGGTTTCCACCGTCGCGGCAGCCTCGTTCTCGATGTTGTCGAGCTCATCGGTACCGCAGATGCCGGCATCGGCGAGGTGCTGGCGGAATCTCGGCACCGGATCGGCGGCCATCGCCGCGGCCAGCTGGTCTTTGGGGATATACGGCATCCGGTCGCCGAAATAGTGGCCGCGGAAACGGAATGTCACACCCTCGATGAACGTGGGGCCGCCGCCGTCGCGCGCCCGCCGCAGGGCTTCGTCCAGCGCGGCCTTGACCGCCAGCGGGTCGTTGCCGTCGACTCGTACACCCGGCATGCCGTAACCGGCCGCGCGGTCCGCGACATGTTCGAGCTTCATGGTGTCAGCCGTCGGCGTCATTTCGGCGTAGAGATTGTTCTGGCACACGAACACAACCGGCAGATCCCACAGCGCGGCCATGTTCGCCGCTTCGTGGAATGACCCGGTATTGGTGGCGCCGTCACCGAAGCTGACCACCGTCACGCGGTCGAGGCCCTTGCGTTTGGCGGCCATCGCCAGACCCACCGCGACCGGCGGTCCGGCTCCGACGATCCCGGTCGAAAGCATTACGCCCTTATCGGGTTTGGCGATATGCATGGTGCCGCCCTTGCCACGGCTGGCGCCGACGGTACGGCCCATCATCTCGCCGTAGATCTCCTCCAGCGGGACGCCCTTGCCGATCAAATCGTGCAGCCCGCGGTAGGTCGTGACCAGCTGGTCGTCGGGTCGCAGTGACACGCCCATCGCCGCGGCGATCCCCTCCTGGCCGCGAGACGGCCAGTACACGCACATGAACTCACCGGTACCGATGCCCTTCGAGAGCCGATCGTCGGCAGCCTTCATCAGCACCATCAGCGCATAGATGCGCTTCTGAACCTCCGGAGCCACCTCTACGATCGACGTCACTTTGTGTAGTCGCCGATCTGCTTATGCACCTTCGGAATTGGCGGCGGGTCCATGTTGAGCAGCTCCAGCGACGACATCTTGCCGCTGGCACCGAGCTCCCCCAGCCGCTGCACCACCGAGTCGAGGTCGTCGCAGTCAAGCTCGTAGATCGCGATGAATGGGCCTTTTCCGTCGGTGGGCGCGAACCGGCGCGCCGAGACGACGCCGTCCACCGAGCAGATCTCGGCCAGGTGGGTGTCGTTGTACCACTTGTGGTAGTCCTCCACGCGGTCCGGCGACACCGGCATCGACTCCAGGTAGATGATCCCTTTAGGCATGCGCCCACTCCTCCTCATCGCTACGCTCTGCATCGTCGTTGGCTTTAGGCATGCGCCCACTCCTCCTCATCGCTACGCTCTGCATCGTCGTTGGCGGTGGGCATGCTCACCTCTCCATTTCGGTTGGACCGCAGTTGGATTGACCGGATCTCACGCGCCCGACCATGGCTTCACCTTGAGGAAGCCGCCGGCGTCGACGCGCAACTGCTGGCCGGTGATGTAGCGCGCGGCGTCCGAGGCGAGGAATAGCACGGCCTCACTGATGTCCTCGGGTTCGACGTAGGGCACCGGCATCGCCTGCACCAGAGGGAAAACCGGTTCGGCATCCTCGCGGGTCGGGTTCTTCAGATCGGGTCGGAACGCCCGGTACATCGGCGCGCTGTGCAACATGTCGGTGTTGACGTTGGTCGGGTGCACGGCGTTCATCCGGATGGAGAACTTCGCCAGCGCCAGCGCAAAATCGTTGACATAGTGCGCGGCAGCTATTTTCGCGAAGGCATACCCTGCACCGCCGGGACCGCCGTCGATACCCGTCGTGTTCATCGACGACATGAATGCCGCGTTGGATCCGATCACGATGATCGAGGCGCCGGCCTGCAGGTGTTTGAGGCTGGTGTGCACGAGGTTGAGCACGCCGACCAGATCGACGTCCACCGCGTCGGCGAAGGCCTGCGGCGGCAGGCCCGCGGTCAGCGGGCAGATGCCGGCGTTGGCGACCACGATGTCGAGATGACCCAACTCGGCGACGCCCCGATCGATCGCCGCGGACAACGCAGTACGGTCACGAACGTCGGCGATCTCGGTGACGACGCGCTGGCCCTCCTTCTCGACCAGCCGTGCGGTTTCGTCGAGGTCCTCCGGACGGGCCAGCGGGTACTCGTTGGTTTCGATGTCCTCGCACAGGTCGACCGCGATGATGTCGGCACCCTCGGCGGCGAGCATTCGGGCATGAGAGCGGCCCTGCCCGCGCGCGGCCCCGCTGACCACCGCTACCTTGCCCGTCACTCTGCCCATCGCCGGTCCTTTCGCAGCGCATCTGGTAGAGACGAACCACACTGGGGCTCATGATTTTTCGCGCGAGTGCCGGGAAAAGCTAACGGGGCGCTGACCCGGCCATCAGTTGGGACCGGACGAGCGTTCGACTCCATCGCATCTCTTCCACGACGCTGCGTCGTTGCAGTACAGGCTGACGAATACCTATAGTATCTATACTACCTAAAATAGAAAAGACACCGAAAAGAGTGGTCGAATGTCAGGCGTGCTCAGTGGCGTCCGGGTGGTCGAACTGGCTTCGTGGACGTATGTGCCGGCCGCCGGTGTCGCGCTGGCGGACTGGGGCGCCGAGGTCATCAAGGTGGAGAGCGTCGTCGGTGATCCCGGCCGGGCACTGGTGGTCGGAGGGTTCACCCGGCAAGCGGCACGTGCCGATGCCGACTTCATTCTCGAGCTGAGCAACCGTGGAAAGCGAAGCATCGCATTAGATCTCAAGAGTGACACCGGCCGGGAATTCTTCGGCCGGCTGCTCGCGGAAGCCGACGTACTGCTCACCAACTGGCTCCCGGCGGCGCTGCAGCGGGCGCGCCTGACGGTCGAAGACATCCGCGGGTTCAACCCGAACATCATCATCGCCCGCGGGACCGGGTTGGGTGTACGCGGCCCGGATCGCGACCGCGGCGGATTCGACGCCGCCACCTATCTGGCTCGCGGCGGAGTCGCTTACACGCTCACCCCGTTCGGCACCGAAAATCCCGCCGTGCAAGGCCCGGCCTTCGGCGACCTGCAGGCCGGAATCACCCTGGCCGGCGGTGTCTGTGCAGCATTGTTCCACCGTGAGCGCACCGGCGAGCCGACGATCGTGGATTCGTCGCTACTGGCCCAGGCGATGTGGAGCATCGCGCCGTCGATCTCGGTCGCCGACCTCTTCGGTATCGACGGCATCCCGGGCGCGCCGCCTGGGTTGGCGATGAACCCGCTGGTCAACCGCTATAGGACCAAGGACGACCGGTGGATCCAGATGGTGTTTCTGCAGCCGGACAAGTTCTGGGCCGGATTCTGTCAGCGGATCGGGTTGCCTGAGCTGGCGACCGACGAGCGCTTCGTGCCGTCGTCGAATCTGGTCGCCAACGCGGCCGAAGCGACCGCGCTGATCGGCGCCAAGTTCGCCGAGCACGACCTGGAGCATTGGCGGCAAGCGCTGGCCGACGAACCCGGTGTGTGGGCGCCGCTGGCCACACCGCGTGAGACCCTCAACGACCCGCAGAGCAAACCCAACGGCTACCTGATCACCAATGTCGACGATCAAGGCGTCGAGTATGTAATGGTCGCTGCGCCAGTGCAGTTCGATGAAACGCCGCCTGGCCCGGGACGCGCACCCGAACACGGACAGCACACCGAGGAGGTTCTGCTCGAGCTCGGCTTCGACTGGGACGACATCGCCAAGGCCAAAGACACCGGGGCGATACTGTAGCCTGCCCTCGAATGCGATCTTATGGAGGGAAGTCATGACTGCGGGCGTCGAGCAGCTGGAGTTTCAGGCCGAGGCACGGCAACTGCTGGACTTGATGGTCCACTCGGTCTACTCCGACAAGGATTCATTTCTGCGGGAGTTGATCTCGAACGCCTCCGATGCCCTGGACAAGCTGCGCATCGAAGCGTTCCAGAACAAGGATCTGGATGTCGATACCTCCGATCTGCATATCGAGATCGTGGCGGACAAGGACGCCCGTACCCTCACCGTCCGCGATAACGGCATCGGCATGACCCGCGCCGAGGTCGTCGATTTGATCGGCACCCTGGCCAAGTCGGGTACCGCCGAGCTGCGTCAGCAGTTAAGGGAAGCCCAGAATGCTAAAAACACAGCGGTTTCGGAGGAACTGATCGGTCAGTTCGGTATCGGTTTCTATTCCACCTTCATGGTGGCCGACAAGGTCGAGCTGCTCACGCGGAAGGCCGGCGAGAGCGCAGCCACCAAGTGGGAGTCGAGCGGCGACGGCACCTACACCATCGCCTCGGTCGAGCACGCTCCGCAGGGAACGTCGGTCACCCTGCATCTCAAGCCCGAAGACAAAGAGGACGCGCTCCACGACTACACCTCGGAGTGGAAGATCAGGACGCTGGTCAAGAAGTACTCCGACTTCATCGCCTGGCCAATCCGGATGGAGGTCGTGAAGACGACCCCGGCCGCGGAGGACGGTGGCGAAGAAACCGTCACCATCGAGACCGAGACGCTCAACTCGATGAAGGCGCTGTGGGGCAGGCCCAAAGACGAGGTCTCCGACGAGGAATACAAAGAGTTCTACAAGCACATCTCGCACGCCTGGGACGATCCGCTCGAGGTCATCTCGATGAAGGCCGAGGGCACCTTCGAGTACCAGGCCCTGCTGTTCATCCCGTCGCACGCGCCGTTCGATTTGTACGAACCAGGCTCGGACATCGGCGTCCAGTTGTACGTCAAGCGCGTCTTCATCATGGACGACTGCGACGAGCTGATGCCCAGATATTTGCGCTTCATCAAGGGCGTCGTCGACGCACAGGATCTGTCGCTCAACGTCTCTCGCGAGATCCTGCAACAGGATCGACAGATCAACGCGATCCGGCGTCGTTTGACCAAGAAAGTCCTCTCGACGATCAAGGAGCTGCAGTCCGAGCGGCCGGAGGATTACCGCACCTTCTGGGGCCAGTTCGGCAAGGTCCTCAAAGAGGGCCTGATGCGCGACGTCGACAACCAGGAGACATTGCTGCAAGTCTCCTCGTTCGCCTCGACGCACAGCGACGACGAACTCACCACGCTCGCCGAGTACGTGGGACGGATGAAGGACGGCCAGGAGCAGATCTTCTACGCCACCGGCGAGTCACGTCAGCAAATCCTCAACTCACCGCACCTCGAAGCATTCAAGGCCAAGGGTTACGAGGTGCTGCTGCTCACCGACGCCGTCGACGAGATCTGGTTGGGGACGGTGACCGAGTTCGACGAGAAACCGCTTCAATCGGTGGCCAAGGGCGAGGTGGACCTCGACACCGAGGAAGAGAAGAGCGCCCACGAAGCCGAGCGCAAGGAGCGGGAAAAAGATTTCGCCGACCTGCTGGGCTGGCTGAAGGAGACCTTGAGCGAGCACGTCAAGGAAGTGCGGTTGTCCACCCGGCTGACCGAATCGCCGGCCTGCCTGATCACCGACGCGTTCGGCGTCACCCCCACGCTCGCCCGGATGTACCGAGCCACCGGGCAGGACATTCCGGTCGAGAAGCGGACCCTGGAACTCAACCCGAACCATCCGCTCATCACCGGGCTGCAGCAGGCGCACAAGGACCATGCCGACGACCCATCGGTTGCTGAGACCGCCGAATTGCTCTATGGCACAGCGCTTCTCGCTGAAGGCGGTACACCCGAGGATCCGGCGCGGTTCGCCGAGTTGCTCGCGCACCGACTGGCCCGCACGGTCTAGCTAGTTGCCGTGCCGCACCTGGCTGAACGGCACACCACGGTCGGCGGCGTACTCGCGGGGGAAGTTCAGCACCCGCTCGCCGATCACGTTGCGGGCCAACTCGCTGGTGCCACCGCCAATGCAGACCGTTTGCCGGGACAGGTATCGCAGGCCGGTCTCCAGGCCCTCCCCCTCTGCGCCGACAACACCGGCCGTTCCGGTGATCGCCAGGCCGGCGTCCATCTCCAATGTGACCGTCTCGGCATGGAACAGGCGGAGAAGGGTTCCGGCGGCAGGCGGCAAGGTGCCGTCGCGGACGCTGCGGTAGATGTGGTCGCCCAGTTGGTCGCTGACCGCCCGGTGCACCAATGCCCTTCCGCCTATTTGTTGTACCCGCTCGTTGTCGGCCTGCCCGATCTTGCGAGCCAACACCGCATAGTTCACCGGTGTCGTTCGGCCGCCCTCACTGCCGCTGCCGCTGGCGAATTCCGAACCCATCCCCACCGCGCGGCGCTCGTGGTAGAGCTGCCGTGAGGCCACCGCCCAGCCGCCGTCGACCTCACCGACGACCGCGTCGTCGCCGACATCGACGCCATCGAGGAACTCCTCGCAGAACTCCGTCGATCCGTTCAGCTGAGTGATGCGCCGCAACGTGATTCCGGGATGCTTGATGGGCACCAAGAACATCGTCAGGCCGTCATGCTTGGGCACATCCCAGTTCGTGCGGGCCAGGCACAGGCCGTAGTCGGCGGCGAACGCGCTGGTGCTCCACGTCTTTGCGCCGTTGAGCACCCAGCGGTCCCCGTCCCGCTCGGCGCGGGTGATCACACCGGCGAGATCCGATCCGCCGCTCGGCTCGGACAACAGCTGAACCAGTGTCTCGTCGCCCCGCAGCGCCGCGCCGATGCGCTGACGTTTCTGTTCTTCGCTCCCGGTGTCGAGCAGCGTCGCGCAGCAGATCGTGAACGTCGGCGTGTTGAGGATCAGCGGCATCTCATAACTGAGGCTCTCCTCGTTGAACACCTTCTGGTATTCGTAGTCCAGACCCAGCCCGCCGTACTCGCGGGGAAAACAGATACCCGCGAATCCGGCTTCATATAACCGCTTTTGGAGTTCACGGGCCCGCTGCCAGCAGCGCTCTTCGTCGCGGTGGGCGGCCGGCGGATGCGCGGGATCGATGGGCGGCATGTTGTCGGCCAGCCATGCTCTGGCCCGGGCACGGAAATCGTCGATGGATTCCACGTCGGTGGATGCCAGTTCAGCCTCGGTCATC
>NZ_DATFZD010000078.1:0-24844 GCF_035314665.1 Mycobacterium sp.
TTGCCACCGTGCCCTGGACCACCGATCGGCTACTCAACGCGCTCACCCGCGACACCGAGACCACCAAGTGGCGAGACCCGACCGGCACCGTCGCCGTCGTCGAGGTCGTGCTACATGAGGATTGGGTCGGCCACCGGGCCACGGATTTGGAGACGGCCACCGGCGCTCGGGCGGCGTTCCTGATCCGGTTCGGTACCGGCATACTTCCGGAACCGAAAACCGTCATCCAAGCCGGCGATCAGGTGTATCTCGCCGCCATATCCGGCCGCGTGGCAGAGGCCATGGCCATCGCCGCGTTGCCGCCTACCGAGGACCTCTAGCCAATGAAGCGCGCCGACGACGATGCAGAGCGCAGCGATGAGGAGGAGCGGCGCCAATGAAGGTTGCTATTGCCGGAGCCGGCGCGGTGGGCCGCTCGGTCGCCCGCGAACTGCTGGAAAATGGTCACGACGTCTCGCTGATCGAGCGCAACCCCGCGCACATCGACGTCGATGCCATCAAGGCCGCGAACTGGCGGCTCGGCGACGCCTGCGAGATGAGCATGCTGCAGTCGATACGCCTAGAAGAATTCGACGTCGCGGTGGCGGCCACCGGCGACGACAAGGCGAACGTGGTGTTCAGCTTGCTGGCCAAGACCGAGTTCGCGGTGCCCCGGGTGGTGGCCCGGGTCAACGATCCCCGCAACGAATGGCTGTTCACCGACGCCTGGGGCGTCGACTGGGCGGTGTCCACCCCGCGGATGTTGGCGTCCTTGATCGAGGAGGCCGTCGCGGTCGGAGACCTGGTGCGGCTGATGGAGTTCCGAAGTGGTCAGGCCAACTTGGTCGAGATCACGCTGCCCGACGACACGCCGTGGGGCGGCAAGCCGGTGCGGAAGTTGCAGCTACCCCGGGACGCCGCGCTGGTGACGATCCTGCGGGGGCCCAGGGTGATCGTGCCGCAAGACGACGAGCCGCTGGAAGGCGGCGACGAGTTGCTGTTTGTGGCCGTCACCGAGGCGGAGGAGGAACTGCGTCAGCTGTTGCTGCCGCTGCACTGACGGTCGTCGTCTCCAGAGCGCGCTGCGCCACCCTGATCGCCAGGTAAGTCACCAATGCCGCCGCAGCGGTCAGCGGCCAGCCCATCGAAATCCGCGCCACCACGAGCCAACCAGTGTGGTCGGATTGATAGAGCAAGTGCTGCACCACGAAGCGGGCGCCGAAGACCACCACCCAGGTAAGCGTGGCGATATCGAAGGCATAGACCGCGCGGCGCACGTCACGCCAGGCACGACCGTGGCCGCCCAGCCAGCTCCAGATGTAGCCGACAACCGGGCGCCGGATCAGGATTGACACCCCGAATACCGCCGCCCACAACAACGACGTCCAGATACCCAGCAGAAAATAGCCCTTGGACTCCCCCAGCAGATAGGCGATCAGTGCGCAGACAGCGACGCCGATGAGTCCGGACACCGCCGGCTGCGTGGACTCGCGCCGAATCAGCCGCCACAGCAGGATGAGGGTCGCGATGCCGAGGGCCGCACCGACTGCCGCCGACAAACCCAGCAGCCTCGAGGTGCCAACGAAGACCAGAACCGGCAGCGAGGAGTAGATCATCCCCGACACGCCACCCAGCTGCGCCATCACCCGCTCGGCCGGAGTCACAGACGGAGCGTCGATCTCGGCGGCCGGAGTCATATCGCTGGCTTCTTCCGTGGCACCGTTCACTAGGCGTTCACCGCTGAATTTCGTAGTGCGGGTTGTAAATCGCCTTGCCGCCGTTCTCCAGGGTGCCGAGCCGGCCGTGCACTCGTAGCGTGCGGCCCGAGTCGATTCCGGGAATCCGCCGTTGCCCCAACCACACCAGCGTCACGGTGTCGGTGCCGTCGAAAAGCTCGGCGCGAACGCCGTCGGCGCAACCCTTGGCATTCGTTTCCACGCAGCGCAGCGTTCCGACCATGGTGACCTCCTGCCCGCGCTCACAGTCGATGGCGCGCTGCGCGCCCGTGTTGACCGCCTCGTCGGACAACTTCTCCGCGTCGCGCTGCTCGGGGTCCTCCGTCAGCCGGCGAGTCAGCCGGCGCAGATAACTTTCCGTCGCCATGGCCTCTCCTGACCGTCCTGTAGAAGCTAATCCTCCCACGCCAACGGACACCGTAGACCGGTTAGTTCCCGGCCGCTACGAGGTCCTGCAGTACCTTTCGTGAATACCCAGAACCGATCCGGGCAAATATCGCGGAGCAATATTTAGGTGTGGCTATCGACCTGGACGGGGTGACGACCGTCTTGCTGCCGGGAACCGGGTCCGACGACGACTACATCACCCGAGCATTCTCACGGCCGCTAAGCGACGCCGGCGCGCGGGTCCTGGCGCCGCGGCCACAGCCAAATCACTTGATCGACAGCTACCTGACCGCCTTGGACGACGCCGCGAGCCGCGGTCCGATCGCCGTCGGCGGTGTTTCGATCGGCGCGGCGGTGGCCGCTGTTTGGGCTCTCGAGCATCCCGACCGAGCGGTGGCCGTGTTGGCCGCGCTGCCGCCCTGGACCGGTCCGCCCGGCGACGCTCCGGCCGCCATCGCGGCACGCCACTCTGCGCAGCAACTGCGCCACGACGGTCTGGCCGCAACGACCATGCAGATGCGGGCGTCTAGCCCGCCGTGGCTGGCCGACGAGCTGACCCGGTCATGGCGCAGCCAGTGGCCGCATCTACCCGATGCGATGGAAGAAGCGGCAACCTATGTCGCGCCCACCCGCGCGCAGCTACAACGGCTGTCGGTGCCGATGGGCGTCGCCGCGGCCACAGACGACCCGATTCATCCCCTCGAAATCGGGCTGGAGTGGGCCGCCGCCGCACCGCACGCAGTGTTGCGCACGGTGACGCTGGATCAGATCGGCGCCGATCCCGCCGCACTTGGCGCCGCCTGTTTGGCAGCGCTGGAAGCCGCGCACGCCTAATTGCCCGCTTCCTCCTCGGGCCGTACCGGCCCGCATCGTCAGCTGGGCGGGCCTAATTGCCCGCTTCCTCCTCGGGCCGTACCGGCCCGCATCGTCAGCTGGGCTAGCCGCCGCTGTTGCTGCGCAACTGCTGCATCGCCGATCCGGAGGCGCTGCGGCGTTCGGTCGGCTCGGATGGCTCGCCTTCCGCGTCGACGTCAGGGTCCGGCGGCGCAACCGGCTGTCCGCCCGGCGCGCCCTGCGCGGCCGCCGCCTCTCGCAGCTGCGACGCCATCGGTTCGGGAAGTTCCACGGGCAATGGCGTGCGAACCGGTAACGGAGTATCGCCACGGCGAACGACTGTGTCCACCAACGCTTCCCGTGCCTCATCGGTCAACGCATCGATGCTCTCGGCCGAGCTGTTCACGACGCAACGGATCATCCAGCGGTAGCCGTCGACCCCGATGAACCGCACCACGCCGGTCGCGGTGCCGACCACCTCTCGGCCCCAGCGACCATCCTGGATGCTCACCGCGGCCCCGTCGTTGCGCAGCGAGTCGGCCAGCTCACCGGCCACCTCACGCCACAAACCGCCGGTCTTGGGCGCCGCGTAAGCAGCGACGGTGAAACGACCGTTGGGCGTAACCACCCAAACCGCGCTCGGGATGCCGGTCTCGGTCAGCTCGACTTGCAGCTGGGCCGACGCGGGCATCGGCAGCAGCACCGAACCCAGGTCGAGGCGGCCCGCCGCGGCGGCCGTCGCGTCGTCGAAATCCTCGATGTCGAACGGGCCCTCCATGTCGTCGGCCATCGCGTTCGGGGCCGGCTCTTCCGGTTTCCTGCGTGCGGGTGCTTCTGGAGCGTCCTTGGCTCCCGACTCGTCGGCCGGCTCGTCTTTGGGTTTGCGTCTACCGAAAGCCATTACAGGCGCCGCCCCTTCTCATCGCTCACAGACTCGAGTGTCCGCCAGAGGAGCCGTGGCCACCGTCGCCTCGGGAAGTGTCGGCCAGCCCTGCCTCATCGAACGACGACACCTCGACCAGTTCAACCAACTCAACGCGCTGCACCAACAATTGGGCGATACGGTCGCCGCGATGCACAACGATCGGCGTCGCGGGGTCGAGATTGATCAGGGACACCTTGATCTCGCCGCGGTAGCCGGCATCGATGGTGCCCGGGCTGTTGACGATCGAAAGCCCTGCCCGCGCAGCCAATCCAGATCGCGGGTGCACCAAACCGACCATTCCGAACGGAATGGCGACCGCGATCCCGGTCCGCACCAGCGCACGATGTCCGGGTGCCAGCTCGACGTCTTCGGCGCTGAACAGATCGACGCCGGCGTCACCGTCGTGGGCTCGGGTGGGCAGCGGAAGTTCGGGGTCAAGGCGAACAATCGCCAGACTGGTCGACACGGGGCCACAGACTACCCTTGACCGCGTGTCAGGTACGCGAGTCGCGCCGCAAACCGTGCGGTATCGCGAGCGCTTGTGGGTGCCGTGGTGGTGGTGGCCACTGGGTTTCGCACCGGCGGTGGTGATCGCTCTGGAAGTCAACCAGGGCGTGCCGAGCATTCCGCGCTGGCTGCCGTTCGCGTTGTTGTTCGTGGTTGCCACCGGGGCGCTGCTGTGGCTGGGCCGCATCGAGATCCGGGTCACCGCCGGTGACGGCGGAGTCGAATTGTGGGCCGGCGAGGCGCATCTGCCGGTCACCGTGGTCGCCCGATGCGCAGAGATCCCCCGGTCGGCCAAATCCGCGGCGCTGGGACGTCAACTCGACCCTGCGGCCTACGTGGTGCACCGAGGCTGGGTCGGCCCGATGGTGCTGCTCGTTTTGGACGACGTCGATGACCCGACGCCATATTGGCTGGTGAGCTGCCGTCACCCGGAGCGGGTGCTGTCGGCATTGCGCAGCTGACCGATCAGGCCGCGCAGTCGGTACAGATCATCACGCCGTTTTTCTCGCTGGCCAGCCGACTGCGGTGTTGCACCAGAAAGCAGCTCGAGCAGGTGAACTCGTCGGCCTGCTTGGGAATGACGCGGACGGAAAGCTCTTCACCGGACAGGTCGGCACCGGGCAGCTCGAAAGATTCGGCGGACTCTGATTCGTCGACGTCAACCACCGCCGATGCCGCTTCGTTCCGCCGTGCTTTGAGTTCCTCTAGGGAATCCTCGGAAACGTCGTCGGTTTCGGTGCGCCGTGGGGCGTCGTAATCGGTAGCCATCATCGTGTCCCCTCGTAACCTCAAGCAAAGCTTTGTACCAGCGTCGAACGCATCCACCAAACGATTCGTGCCCGTCTACCCAGGTATTCAAGTGTGATTTACGTCACACTGCGGGTTTGACCCCGCTAGCTCGCCCTAAACATCGCGTTTAGAGTGCGTACGTGGTCGCGCAAATCACTGAGGGTACTGCTTTCGACAAGCACGGCCGACCGTTTCGCCGCCGCAACGCCCGGCCCGCGATCGTCCTGCTGGTCGTGCTGCTGGTGGCCTCCGCGGTGGTGTGGACAATCGCCCTGACCCGTCCGCCCGAGGTCCATGAGGCCGCAGCGTGCAACCCGCCGCCGCCGCAGGCCGATCCAGCGCAGCCGCACCTGGGCACGCCGGTGTCGCGCAGCACGATGATCAATGTCGCGCCCGCCAAACTCGCCGATGCCAAGATCCGCGTCCTGAACGCCAGCGGGCGGGGCGGTCAGGCCGCTGAGATCGCCGGGGCACTGAAAGACCTGGGTTTCGCGCAGCCGACCGCCGCCAACGATCCGATTTATGCCCACGCCAGGCTGAACTGTCAGGGCCAGATCCGCTTCGGCGATGCCGGCCAGGCCGGGGCGGCCGCGGTGTGGCTGGTAGTCCCGTGCGCCGAGCTATACCACGATGACCGCACCGACGATTCCGTCGACATGGTCCTCGGCACCGAGTTCAGTTCGCTGGTTCACAGCGACGACATCGACGCCGTGCTCGCCGGCCTGCGCCCAGGCGCTGAGCCGGCCGACTCCGCGCTGCTGTTGAAGATCCACACGGGCACCTGCTGACCGCCGGGCCGCTGGACCGATCACCCCGGGATCGGCGCCAGGCCGTCGAATCGTTCCAGGGCGGCGAGTAATTGGTCGGCGATTCCGGGCGCCGCGGCGACGACCAGAGCAGCGGTACTGTCCGGATCGCCGGGCTCGGGCAACACCACCCGGGCGCCCGCCTCGGCAGCGATCAGTGCCCCGGCCGCAGAGTCCCAGACATGCAGGCCGTGCTCGTAGTAGGCGTCCAGCCTGCCCGCCGCAACCATGCACAAATCCATTGCGGCAGAGCCGATCCGACGCACATCGCGGACCACTGGCAGGATCTTGGCCACCAGTGCCGCCTGAACGCTGCGGCGTCGCGTGGAGTATGCGAAGCCGGTGCCCACCAACGCCATCGACAAATCGTCGACCGCGGTGCACCGCAGCGGATGGGTGCCTTCGTCGTCGATGACGTGTGCGCCCAGCCCGGCCGCGGCCGAGTACACCCGCCCGCCCATCACGTCGGCGACCGCGCCCGCCACCGAGACACCGTCGACCTGGGCTGCCACCGACACCGAATAGGCCGGAATCCCGTAGACGAAGTTCACCGTGCCATCGATCGGGTCAAGCACCCAGGTGACGGCGCCGGCTGCGCTGGCCGCCGGATCGGCAGGTCCGCCGATTTCTTCGCCCAGCACCGGGTCGCCGGATCGCAACTGCGCCAACCGATCCCGCAATAGCCGTTCGGTCTCGGTGTCGACGACGGTCACCGGGTCGGTCGGGGTCGTCTTTGTTCGCACCGCAGCGTTGCCCTCGGTGGGCGCGTCGGGGCCGAACACCTCGCCTCGACGACGCCGGACGAACGCGGCCGCTTCGCCGGCCAACGTCTCGGCCACCCAACGCAGGTGCGCCGGTTCGTTCTCTAGCCTGCTCACCGGTCCATCGCATCACAGCCGCCGCGGTACCATCCGGCGGGCAGTTGGGAAACGACCGCGGAACAGGCCAGCCAACCGCTCAGCTACCGATTAGGGTGTGGGCGAACAGCCAAGTCTCGCCGAGGAGATTCGATGACCGCTACCGACTCGACTAGCGACGCCCCCGGGAAAGATGTGTCCGGCACACCGCCGCGTCGGGGCTTCGGCGTCGATGTTGGCGGCAGCGGGATCAAGGGCGGACTCGTCGACCTGGACACCGGGCAGCTCGTCGGTGACCGGTTCAAGTTGTTGACACCCCAGCCGGCCACGCCGGCCGCCGTCGCGAAGACGATCGCCGCGGTGGTGAACGAGTTCGACTGGTCGGGCCCGCTCGGGGTGACCTACCCGGGTGTCGTGACCGAAGGGACTGTCCGGACCGCGGCCAACGTCGACAAATCCTGGATCGGAACCAACGCCCAAGACATCATCAGCTCGCAATTGAACGGCCAGCAGATCGTGGTCCTCAACGACGCCGACGCGGCCGGACTGGCAGAAGAGCGCTACGGGGCGGGCAAAGACTCCACCGGCGTCGTGGTCCTGCTCACATTCGGGACCGGAATTGGGTCGGCGGTCATTCACAACGGGATCTTGCTGCCCAACACCGAGTTCGGACACCTCGAGGTCGATGGCAAGGAAGCCGAGCACCTGGCCGCGTCGTCGGTCAAGGACAACGAGGGCCTGAGCTACGAAAAGTGGGCCAAGCGGGTGACGAAGGTGCTGGTTGCTATCGAGAACGTCATGTGGCCGCAACTGTTCATCGCCGGCGGCGGGATCAGTCGCAAGGCCGACAAGTGGGTGCCGCTGCTGGAAAACCGCACTCCGGTGGTTCCCGCCGCCCTGCAGAACACCGCGGGAATCGTCGGCGCGGCGATGGCGGCGACCAGCGACGTGACGCACTGAAATTGCGCGCTGCGGCGGGGGTATTGCCGAGCTGTCGTTACAATGGTCTCCGGCAGCCGCCCGACCGAGAGCGGCGAATATCCACCCTGATACTCGACGCCGACATCTGACATAGCCGATATTTCCGGTTGAGCGTGCCCTAGAGCACCGGAAGTGAGTCCTACCGAAGGGGTTTACGTGGCAGCGACCAAAGCACGACCGGCAACCGAGGAGCCGGTGAAGCGCACCGCCGCCAAATCCCCCGCCCCCGCCGGGGCAAAAGGATCGACGGCCAAGTCTGCCAACGGCGCGGCCCCCACCCGACGGGCGACCAAGACCGCAGCAAAGGCCCCGCCGAAGACGGCCACGCGCGCCGCTAAGGCCCCGGCGAAGTCCGCGAAAGCCACCACCGACGCCGCAGCCAAGACGCGCACCGCGACCAAGAGCGCTGCCGCCAAGGCGGAGCCTGGCCGCGGCCGGGCAAAGAAAGCAACGTCGATCGATGCTCCCAATGACGTGGAGGTCGTGACGGATGAGCTCGAGGTCGAGGAAATCGATGAGCTCGACGGTGAACCGGACATCGAAGCCGAGGCCGTCGAAGAGATCGACCTCGAGACCGAAGACCTCGTCCTCGAGGACCTCGAGGACGAGGTGCCCGACGGTGACGATACCGAAGCCGAAGCCGACGAGGCCGAAACCGGGGAAGGCGCCGAAGCCGGCGCGAAGAAAAAAGTAGCCAACGCGGAGGTGGCGGACGAAGAGGAGATCGTCGAGCCGAGCGAAAAAGACAAAGCTTCAGGCGATTTCGTCTGGGACGAAGACGAGTCCGAGGCGTTGCGCCAAGCTCGCAAGGACGCCGAACTCACTGCATCGGCGGACTCGGTTCGCGCCTACCTCAAGCAAATCGGCAAGGTGGCCCTGCTCAACGCCGAAGAAGAGGTCGAGCTGGCCAAGCGGATCGAGGCAGGCCTCTACGCCACCCAGCTGATGGTCGAGCTGAGCGATCGCGGCGAGAAGTTACCTGCCGCCCAGCGCCGTGACATGGCGTGGATCTGCCGCGACGGCGACCGCGCGAAAAACCACCTGCTGGAAGCGAACCTGCGGCTTGTCGTGTCGCTGGCCAAGCGCTACACCGGCCGCGGCATGGCGTTTCTCGACCTGATCCAGGAAGGCAACCTGGGCCTGATCCGCGCGGTCGAGAAGTTCGACTACACCAAGGGTTACAAGTTCTCCACCTATGCGACCTGGTGGATCCGCCAGGCGATCACCCGCGCCATGGCCGACCAGGCCCGCACGATCCGCATCCCGGTGCACATGGTCGAGGTGATCAACAAGCTGGGCCGCATTCAGCGTGAGCTGCTGCAGGATCTGGGCCGCGAGCCCACGCCTGAAGAGCTGGCCAAGGAAATGGACATCACCCCGGAGAAGGTGCTCGAGATCCAGCAGTACGCCCGCGAGCCGATCTCGCTGGATCAGACCATCGGCGATGAGGGCGACAGCCAGCTCGGCGACTTTATCGAGGACAGCGAAGCGGTGGTGGCCGTCGACGCCGTGTCGTTCACTTTGCTGCAAGACCAGCTGCAGTCGGTGCTGGAGACACTCTCGGAGCGCGAGGCCGGTGTGGTGCGGCTGCGCTTCGGCCTGACCGACGGCCAGCCCCGCACGCTCGACGAGATCGGCCAGGTGTACGGCGTCACCCGCGAACGCATCCGCCAGATCGAGTCGAAGACGATGTCGAAGTTGCGCCACCCCAGCCGTTCGCAGGTCCTGCGCGACTACCTGGACTGACCGACACCCCGATCCATCGTTCTGACCGACGTCAACCACTGTCTACGGGTCGCCCCTTCCCGGGCAGCAGTGCTGGCGCGGTCATGACGGAAGACTCCTTTCGCAGCTCCCCAGCCGTGACCTGCGCCGGGCATGCCGAGACTCCGGCACTCCCCTCATCAAATCCACTACGCTGATGTCGTCGCCCTTTCGGGTTGGGCGCTGCGTTAATTGGAAGGTCGCCACAAATGGGCACGCTCTCGTTGACCAGACTGCTTGCCGCAGTTGGTGCTCCGGCATTGTTGTTGACCCCTGGGGTCGGCGTCGCCTCCGCAGATCCCGATTTGAGTCCGGTCATCAACACCACGTGCAATTACTCGCAGGTGGTATCGGCGCTGAATGCCCAATCGCCGCCAGCTGCCGCAGCACTGTCGGGGTCGCCGACGGCCCAGGCCGTGTTGCGTGGATTCCTCGCATCCTCGCCGGATCAGCGCCAGCAGATAGTCGAGGAGCTGGAGAGCAAGCCACAATCTCAGCCGTACTTTCAGCAGTACGTCGGAGCTGTCCTGCAAGTTGCCAACACCTGCAACAACTTCTGAGGACCGTCGTCCGGCAAACTTGCCCAGGGGTGGTCAAATCCCGAGACGGAGGCTTTTGGCGAAGTACCGCAGCGCCGTCGTATCCGACGATCCGGAGCAGATCGGGGAAACAGCCGGAACGCTCTACAGCGAAATGTCTTCCGACGTAAACATGTTCGCCACTCAGACGTTATTTGGCTGCTTCCGCCCCGCGGTGTTGGCGAGCTTGCAGCAGGCCACGAAACGCTGGCCCCCACCTACGACGACATCAACGCGGCGGCGGGCCCGAACGGGAACAGTTTCAGCGACGTGGCGGGTCTGCTGGCGCAGGCTAAGCCGCAAGAGAAGGCTTACGTCGATGCTGGGTGGCTTTGGCGTGAAGATTCGACGCTACGCGCGTCGGGCCCGAATTGGCGATTCTTTGCCCAAGTTGGATGAATGTGCGCCATTCATGCAAACACCGGAGAATAATTCAACGCGCAAGGTCAGAGCCGTTTCTGGCTCCGACACTGTTCTCGGGGGCTGGCGGAGGTGTCCGATCAAACCAGCAGAAGCTGCCCGTCGCAATCAAATTGCCGGCGCCCGTCGGCGCCATTCGGGCCAATCCCTATCAAAGGACAAGTGTCCCAACAGAATGCGAGCAAATGCCATGAAAATGACAGCAATTCAGGCGATGTCGATGGTATCGGCAGTCGCGATGATCGGATTCCCCGCAACCGCGTACGCCGGCGGCCCGCCAAACCCCGCACCATCACCCTCGCCGTCGCCCGCGCCGGCGCAGAATTACCAATTCCAGAACTCCGCGGGAAACGTGTCTTGCAACCTGAGCAGCGGCGGCGCGGCCTGCGAGATCGGCAACCGCGCCTACACGATCTCCACGCCGCCACCGCCGTGCGCCCAGCACTCCGCGTGGGGTGACCGCTTCGGGCTCACCAGCAGCGGCGTCACGATGGACTGTCATAACGACACCCTGCACGTGCAGGGCGAGCAGGTGCTCGCCGACGGGCAGACGCTGTCTTCTGGCACCTTCAGCTGCACCGCCGAGCCCTCGGCGATGAAGTGCACCGACTCGAGCAGCGGCCACTTCTTCTACATGTCGCCTGGCTCCTACCAGATCGGCTGACGGTCCGCGCGACAGGAAATTCGGCTGCGCAGCCGATGCCGCTGACCTAACTTGGCCGGATGTCGGTCAACCGCATCCTTATCTCGTCCGGATCCGATTTCGAGTCGACCGTCGGCTATTCCCGCGCGGTCCGGGTCGGTCCACACATCGCCGTAGCCGGGACAACCGGCCCGGGACCGGCTGATGACATCGGCGCCCAGACTCGAGAAGCGTTGCGCCGCGTCGAGATCGCTCTCAATCAAGCAGGAGCGCTGCTCAGCGATGTGGTCCGCACCCGCATCTACGTGACCGACATATCCCGTTGACGTGAGGTCGCGGCAGTCCACCGCGAGGTCTTCGGGGAGATCCGGCCCGCGGCCACCATGGTCGAGGTCGCCGCGCTGATAGCGCCGGAGTTGTTGGTGGAGATCGAAGCGGACGCCTACTCGGCGGCCGATTCACCGACTGGCGGGAATATGCCGTCAGCGCCCGGGCGGTAGCTGGTGACCTTGATCACAGCAGTAACCGGCAGCGCCCCATACAAATGCGGGAACAGCATCGATTCCGGATCCGTTGCCACCCCCGATTCCCAACGGATGGGTGCCGCCAAACGGGCCGGATCAACGTGCAGCAAGACCAGGTCGTCACGACCGCGGTAAAGGCGGTTGGCAGGCAGATGTACCTGCTCGGGCGTCGAAAAGTGGACGAATCCGGCGCTGCGCAGCGACTCGGGCCGCAGTTCGGCTTGGGTCCTGGCGGACGACCACTCCTCGGAGGAAATCAGGTGCAGCAGCACCGCCGGAGGGTGGCCCATACCGCCATCCTGCCCCATGCGCCAAGCGCACAGGCGTGAGAAACGACACAGCGGGTAAACGCGTGGTGGAGACGGCCAAAAGCGTTGACATCTGAGACAGTGGATTACGGCCAGAAGGAGTAGCCATGAACGCGACGTTGACCACTCCAGAGTTAACCAGAGCTGATCGGTGCGATCGGTGCGGCGCTGCCGCCCGCGTACGCGCCAAGCTGACTTCAGGCGCGGAGCTTCTCTTCTGCCAGCACCACGCCAACGAGCACGAGGCGAAGTTGATCGATCAGTCGGCCGTGCTGGAGTCCAGCGCAGTCCCGCTGGACTCTTAACACACGACTCGCCACCTGCAATCCTGGCGCCAGCGACGATCGTCAGGAATCCTGAACGGGTTATGAGCGACCGCATCGTGAAGCCGTCGCGCCGTCACATCTGGCGCATCACTCGGCGGGCGCTAACGAAGAGTTGGGACGACTCGATCTTCTCGGAGTCCGCGCAGGCCGCGTTCTGGTCGGCGCTGTCGCTGCCGCCGCTGCTGTTAGGAATGCTGGGCAGCCTGGCTTACGTGGCTCCGCTATTCGGACCGGACACCATGGCGGTGATCGAACATCATTTGGTGTCGATGTCGAACAAGGTGTTCTCCGCGAGCGTGGTCCACGAAATCATCGAGCCGACCATCGCCGACATCGACCGGGGTGCCCGCGGCGAAGTGGTGTCCCTGGGCTTTTTGATTTCACTGTGGGCAGGATCCTCGGCGATTTCCGCGTTTGTCGATTCGGTGGTCGAAGCCCACGACCAGACTCCGCTGCGCCATCCGGTACGCCAGCGGCTGTTCGCGCTGATGTTGTACGTGGTGATGCTGCTCTTTTTGATCGTCACCGCGCCGCTGATGGTGCGCGGCCCGCGCAAGATCGCCGAGCTCATACCCGACGGCCTGCAGGATGTGCTGGCCTACGGCTATTACCCGGCGTTGCTCACCGGCCTGATCGTCACCGTGGTCATTCTGTATCGCGTGGCGTTACCCGAACCGCTGCCGTCGCACCGGCTGATCTTCGGTGCCGCACTGGCCAGCGTGGTCTTCGTGATCGCGACGCTGGGCCTGCGGATCTACCTGAGGTACATCACCGGCACCGGCTACACCTACGGCGCACTCGCCACACCGATCGCGTTTCTTCTGTTCGCTTTTTTCGCGGGCTTCGCCATCATGCTGGGCGCGGAGTTCAATGCCGCCATCCAGGAGGAGTGGCCGGCCCCGCGCACCCATGCCCATCGGCTGCGGCGGTGGCTGGTAGCACGCACCAAGGCTGACGACGCCGACGACTCCGAGGGCGGAGCGGACGCATCGCGCTACGCCGGCGCCGACCCGGTCAGCTCTTCTTGAGCGTCTCGTAAATCCGCTTGCAGTCCGGGCAGACCGGTGAGCCCGGCTTGGCCGCCTTCGTCACCGGGAACACCTCGCCGCACAGCGCCACGACGTGCGTACCGATCACGGCACTCTCAGCGATCTTGTCCTTCTTCACGTAGTGGAAGTACTTAGGGGTATCGCTGTCGGTCCCGTCGTCGACGCGTTCGTCGGTCTCGGTGCGTTCGATCGTCTGGGTTTGCATGTCACATATTGTGCCGGAACCACCTTCGACGGCGTCGCAGAAGTGTGGAACAGTAGAGAAATGAAGCGCGGCCCTGAGCTGGGTTTCGACGACGACGGTCGGCCGGTACTGATCACGGCGGCCGCGCCCTCCTATGAGGTGCAGCACCGCCAGCGGGTGCGGAAATACCTGACGCTGATGGCCTTCCGAATTCCGGCGCTAATACTGGCCGCATTCGCATATGGCATGTGGCACAACGGTCTGATCTCGCTGCTGATCATCGCCGCCTCTGTCCCGCTGCCGTGGATGGCGGTGCTGATCGCCAACGATCGACCGCCGCTCCGCGCCGACGAACCCCGGCGATTCGACGCGGTCACGCGGCGCACCCCACTTTTCCCCACCGCCGAACGCCCGGCCCTCGAGCGCTACAGTCGCCCAGCGCCGCAACCCGAATCGCCGCCCGCCGAAGTTGACGGTTCCGAATAACCCGCTGCCGCACCCGCTTCTCAGCACATTCTCAGTCCGCGTGGACATTCGCGCACGTCAACGGGTGTGAGATGGCGGCTCCGTGGGAACTCCTGACCCAAGTACGTCGTTGTACTCCATGACAGCTCACGCCTATCAGGAGGCCGCCATGGCAAATGCCACCACAAGCCGGGTTGACAGCGATCTGGATGCTCAGAGCCCAGCCGCGGACCTGGTGCGCGTCTATCTGAACGGGATCGGCAAAACGGCATTGCTCAATGCAGCCGACGAGGTCGAGCTCGCCAAGCGCATCGAGGCCGGCCTGTACGCCCAGCATCTGCTCGAGACCCGCAAGCGCCTCGGCGAGAACCGCAAACGCGACCTGGCGGCTGTGGTCCGCGACGGCCAAGCGGCGCGAGGCCACCTGCTGGAGGCGAACCTGCGGTTGGTGGTGTCGTTGGCAAAGCGCTACACCGGCCGGGGTATGCCGCTGCTGGACCTCATCCAGGAAGGCAACCTGGGTCTGATCCGCGCGATGGAAAAGTTCGACTACACAAAGGGATTCAAGTTCTCGACCTACGCGACCTGGTGGATCCGGCAGGCTATCACCCGGGGTATGGCCGACCAGAGCCGCACCATCCGGCTGCCGGTTCACTTGGTTGAGCAGGTGAACAAGCTGGCGCGAATCAAGCGCGAGATGCATCAGAACCTCGGCCGTGAAGCCACTGACGAGGAGCTCGCCGCCGAGTCGGGCATTCCGGTCGAGAAGATCAACGACCTGCTCGAGCACAGCCGCGACCCGGTGAGCCTCGACATGCCGGTCGGATCCGAAGAAGAGGCGCCGCTGGGTGACTTCATCGAGGACGCCGAAGCGATGTCCGCCGAGAACGCGGTGATCGCCGAACTGCTGCACACCGACATCCGCACGGTGTTGGCCACTCTCGACGAGCGCGAGCATCAGGTGATCCGGTTGCGCTTCGGGCTCGACGATGGACAGCCCCGCACGCTTGACCAGATCGGCAAGCTGTTCGGCCTGTCCCGCGAGCGGGTTCGCCAAATCGAGCGCGAGGTTATGCAGAAGCTCCGCAACGGTGATCGGGCCGACCGACTGCGGTCCTACGCCAGCTAACGGCCCAGATCAACACGGATCGGTATGCCCGTCGCGCGAGCGGCGGGCATACTGCGTGCTGGAGTGTTAGCGGACCATTCACGCAGCTGGACAAGTAGACTCAGCGGCAATGGAGGGTGCGGAATGAACGACCTGGTTGATACCACCGAGATGTACCTGCGGACCATTTACGACCTCGAGGAAGAGGGCGTCACTCCGCTGCGTGCCCGGATCGCCGAACGGCTTGACCAGAGCGGGCCCACGGTCAGCCAGACCGTATCGCGCATGGAGCGCGACGGGCTGCTGCACGTTGCCGGCGACCGCCATCTCGAGCTGACCGACAAGGGCCGCGCTTTGGCCATCTCGGTGATGCGCAAGCACCGGCTCGCTGAGCGGCTGCTGGTCGATGTCATCGGATTGCCGTGGGAAGAAGTGCACGCCGAGGCTTGCCGGTGGGAGCACGTGATGAGCGAAGATGTCGAGCGTCGGTTGGTGCAAGTCCTCAACAACCCGACGACTTCGCCATTCGGCAACCCGATTCCGGGGCTGTTGGATTTGGGTGTCGGGCCCGGATTCGGCGACGAGGAGCCAAATCTGGTGCGGTTGACGGAGTTGCCGGCCGGATCACCCGTCGCAGTGGTCGTTCGTCAGCTCGCCGAACACGTGCAGGGCGACATCGACTTGATCACCCGTCTCAAGGACGCCGGCGTCGTTCCGAACGCCCGGGTCACCGTCGAAACCAACCCGGCAGGCGGCGTGACGATCGTGATACCGGGTCACGAGAACGTGAGCCTGCCGCATGAGATGGCTCACGCCGTCAAGGTCGAAAAAGTCTAGCGCCGGCGACGATGCGGGCCGGAACGGCCCGAGGAGGAGCGGCGCCATCGGTTTAGGCCCCGGGTCTCAGACGGCTCGTCGGCGGAATGCCCGACGAGGCGGCAGGCGCACGCCGAGCCGCTCGGCCAGCCGGTAACCGGTAAGAGCCAGTTCGCGGATGTGCTCAGGCCGTAGGCCCGACTGCAGCGCCGTGTCGAGCATGGCGGCCATCCGGTGGCCGGGTTGGCAGCGCAGCGCGGCCTCCAGCGACACCCCCGCCAATGGGCCGTCGCCGCGGACGTAGGCGCTGAACGCGACCAGCACCAGCGCCTCCACCCGCCACGGCGTGGGCAGGCTGCGCGACAGCAGCGCCCACAACGACTCGGCCTCCCCCGCACTCTGCCCGACCGCCAGGGCGTACAGCGTGTCACGCACCTCCACATCGCCCAGCGCGCAGGCCAGGCCGGCCAGTTCCGCATCGGAGAGCTGTTCTCCCTCGCCAACTCGCGCGGCGGCGGCCATGGCGGCCTCGACGTCGCGGCGGACGCAGGCAGCAGGATCGGCACGATGGGCGGCGTCGCGCGAGGCGGCATGGTCGTCGATCAGGCCGGCCAGCACCGCGCTTGCGGCCCGCTCATCGACCGCGATGACCGCCTGCAGGTCGGCGCGGCGCGCATACAGCCGACGGCCGTCGAATACCGCCGCCACCGCCAGCGGCGACGCGGACGGGTCGTCGATGACGCCGCCCGCACCGCAGCCATCCACGCAGTGCCAGCGGCCCCCGGCGGCCACCCGGTCCACCACGTGTGCGGCCCACACCACGATGTCGCGCTGCGACAGCTCTTCGGTGAGCGTCGCGCACAGGTCGCGGTAATCCTCGTTGCACATCGGGCAGCCGGCGCCGTCGGCGTCGACGATGACCGCGATGGCAGCCTCGGGGCCGGCGGCCGAGGCGACCTCCGCCAGCGGCCCGATCCGGTCAGCCAGCGCCTCGGAGAGGTCGACCCGCATTACCGACCCCAGTTCGCCGTCGTCGATCGATATCAGCACCAGCGATTTCTCCGGCACGAAGCCCAGCACGGCCGGGAGCGCGGCGATCACCGCGCCGGGGCGATTCAGTTCGAAGTCAGGTCGCTGTTTGGTCATGGCGCCCACGCTGGCAATCAGCACCGTCAACCGACGGCGGAGCGGACGGGTCCGCGCGTGCGCTGTGGACAAACTCAAATCTGGGGACAACTCGTGAACGAATTGTTCACATGTATGTCGCCTGGCTCGGCGTGCGCACTGCCCGGAACCGGCGTAGATGTTTTCCTCATGGGTTCGCAGCTGGAATACGACATGGTCGTCATCGGGTCGGGTCCCGGTGGCCAGAAGGCCGCCATCGCGGCGGCCAAGCTGGGCAAATCGGTCGCGGTCGTCGAGCAGCGGCAGATGCTGGGCGGGGTCTGCGTCAACACCGGCACTATCCCGTCGAAGACGTTGCGCGAGGCGGTCCTCTACCTGACCGGGATGAACCAACGCGAGCTCTACGGCGCGAGCTATCGGGTCAAGGACAAGATCACACCGGCCGACCTGCTGTCGCGAACCAGCCACGTCATCGGCAAACAAGCGGAAACGGTGCGCAACCAGCTGATGCGTAACCGGGTCGATCTCATTCCCGGACAGGGCCGGTTCCGCGATGAGCACACCGTGCTGGTCGAAGACCATTCCCGCGGTGAACGCAGCACGGTCACCGGCGAATACATCGTCATCGCGACCGGCACCAAACCGGCCCGCCCCGAGGGAGTGGAATTCGACGAGCAGCGCGTCTTGGACTCCGACGGCATCCTCGACCTCAAATCGATCCCGGCCTCGATGGTGGTGGTCGGCGCAGGCGTGATCGGCGTCGAGTACGCGTCGATGTTCGCCGCGCTGGGCACCAAGGTCACCATCGTTGAGAAGCGGCAGGACATGCTGGACTTCTGCGATCCCGAGATCATCGAGGCGTTGCGTTTCCACCTGCGCGACCTCGCGGTCACCTTCCGATTCGGCGAAGAGGTCACCACCGTCCAGGTCGGCGCGCAAGGTACCGTCACCAACCTTGCCAGCGGCAAGAAGATCCCGGCCGAGACGGTGATGTATTCGGCCGGACGCCAGGGCCAAACCGAGCACCTCGACCTCGAGAACGCGGGCCTCGAAGCCGACAACCGCGGCCGGATTTTCGTCGACGGGGACTTCCGGACCAAGGTCGACCACATCTACGCCGTCGGCGACGTCATCGGCTTCCCCGCACTGGCCTCGACCTCGATGGACCAGGGCCGGGTGGCCGCGTGCCACGCGCTTGGCGAACCAGTGCACGGCCTGACCGCGCTGCAGCCGATCGGCATCTACTCGATCCCGGAGATCTCCTACGTCGGCGCCACCGAGGTGCAGCTCACCAAGGACGCAGTGCCCTATGAGGTGGGTGTTTCCCGCTATCGCGAACTGGCCCGCGGCCAGATCGCCGGCGACTCCTACGGCATGCTCAAGCTGCTGGTCTCCACCGACGACCTGAAGCTGCTCGGGGTGCATATTTTCGGCAGCAACGCCACCGAGATGGTGCACATCGGCCAGGCCGTGATGGGTTGTCAGGGCACCGTCGAATACCTGGTCGACGCGGTGTTCAACTATCCGACGTTCTCCGAGGCCTACAAGGTCGCCGCGCTGGACGTGATGAACAAGGTGCGCGCACTCAGCCAGTTCGACTGCTGAAGCCTCAACACTGGTCGTCTAAGCCAGCCGGCGGCACATCGCCCGGACCCGCGGCTTCGGCACGCGCCAAAAGGTCGGTGACGTGCTGGTCGAACGGCGACGTGAAGGACAGATTGTCTGCGCAGCCGCCGCCGTGCAGGCCGCCGATCACCCCGGTGACTGTCGAGCCGCTGATCCAGGGCGCGCCGCTGGTGCCGTCGGCCAGGCCCGCGCACGGCAGCTCCGGATAGCCGTCGCCGCTCATTCCGGTGCTGACCTGGCAGCCGACGGGCATGCCGCCGACGCCGGCAGGGTAGGCGACCACGTTGACCCGGCTGCCTTTCGCCGGTGCAGGACCGAGCGAGAACGCCGAACCGGCCACTGCTTCGACCGATGTGCCATCGGCGCGGCTGACCCGAGCGATCGCATAGTCGGCCCGCGGATCCTTTGCGGCTACCCACCGCGGATCCAGGTACACCGTGTCGAGCGTCCAGAAATCGCCCGACGCGGCCTGACCGGCGAAACCCAGAACAAAGGTCGCCCGGCCACCGGCCAGGCAATGCGCGGCGGTCAGCACCAGATCGCCTGCCGCCGAGTGCAACACCGAGCCGGTGCACGCGTGCAGGTCGACGCCGCCGAGGAAAATCGCGCCCACCCGCGGATCGGGATTCACCGGCGCGGCGACGACCTGGTTGGCGGGGCTGACGACGTGGTCCGCGGCTTGCGGGGGTTTGCTGGTGACCGGTGCAGCAGGTGGCTGGTGCCCGCAGCCCACCAGTAACGAGCCCAGGCCGACGGTTGAGCCAACCGCTGCTGCCAGAATGCGCATCGCTGTCGATCATGCCCGATCAGACGACGCGGAGCTGCGCGCTCGCGCCAAATTCGGCGCTCCGCGAAACGGGTAACCGGGTGGAATGCGGTCGGAAGCGCCCGCGTTTTGCAACACAAAGGCAGGCGGTCTGGCAGCCGGGTTGGTATCCGCGGGCAGCCGAATGAGAGACACTATCTGACACGGTGCGGCACACCGCGCCGTGCGAGGAGGCAACAGCGATGGGCGACACACCCGATAGGGAGCAGCCCTACCAGCCCGAGCAGTACGGCATGTACGAGCTCGAGTTCCCGGCGCCCCAGTTGTCGTCGTCGGATGGCCGTGGCCCGGTCTTGGTGCACGCTTTGGAAGGCTTTTCCGACGCCGGTCATGCGATCCGGCTGGCCGCCGGCCACCTCAAGGACACGTTGGACACCGAACTGGTGGCCTCGTTCGCGATCGACGACCTGCTCGACTATCGGTCGCGCCGGCCACTGATGACGTTCAAGACCGACCACTTCACCCACTACGACGACCCAGAGCTCAGCCTCTACGCCATGCATGACAGTGTCGGCACGCCGTTTTTACTGCTGGCCGGCATGGAGCCGGACTTGAGGTGGGAGCGGTTCATCACCGCGGTGCGGTTGTTGGCGGAGCGTCTGGGTGTGCGACAGACCATCGGCCTCGGCACGATCCCGATGGCCGTTCCGCACACGCGGCCGGTGACGTTGACGGCTCACTCCAACAACCGCGAGCTGATCGCCGACTTCACGCCGTGGATCTCCGAGGTCCAGGTGCCCGGCAGCGCATCGAACCTGCTGGAATACCGGATGGCTCAGCACGGTCACGAGGTGGTCGGCTTCACCGTGCATGTCCCGCACTACCTGGCGCAGACGGACTATCCGGCCGCGGCCCAGGCATTGCTGGAGCAGGTCGCCAAAACCGGTTCGCTGCAGCTGCCGTTGCGAGCGTTGGAAGAGGCGGCGGTCGAGATCGCGGCCAAGGTCGACGAGCAGGTTGAGGCCAGCTCGGAGGTCGCTCAAGTGGTGGCTGCGCTGGAGCGACAGTACGATGCCTTCATTGCCGCTCAGGAGAACAGGTCGCTGCTGACGCGGGATGAGGATCTGCCTAGCGGCGACGAACTCGGCGCGGAGTTCGAGCGATTCCTCGCACAGCAGGCCGAGAAGAAGTTCGACGACGACGATCCGACCTGAGCGCCCCTCCCGGGCCCGACAGCGAGGTTGGCGACATGGCCCAGCGGAAGCCCAATCTGCGCTCGGTGCGAGAGGTCACGCCACAACTGCAATTCCGGACGGTCCACGGGTATCGCCGCGCGTTCCGGACCGCCGGTACGGGTCCGGTGATCCTGTTGATCCATGGGATCGGAGACAACTCCACGACTTGGGAGACGGTTCAAGCCAAGCTCGCGCAGCGGTTCACGGTCATCGCCGTCGACCTGCTGGGCCACGGGCAGTCGGACAAGCCACGCGCGGACTACTCAATCGCGGCGTACGCCAACGGAATGCGCGATCTGCTTTCCGTCCTCGACATCGAGCGGGTCACCGTCGTCGGTCACTCACTTGGTGGCGGGGTGGCGATGCAGTTCGCCTACCAATTCCCGCAACTGGTAGAACGGCTGGTCCTGGTCGGGGCCGGCGGCGTCACCAAGGACGTCAATGTTGTGCTGCGGCTGGCTTCATTGCCGATGGGCGCCGAGGCGCTGGCGTTGCTGCGGCTGCCGTTGGTGCTGCCGACTTTGCAGGTTCTCGGCCGCGCGGCGGGCATGTTGCTGGGATCAACCGGACTGGGCCACGACCTGCCGGACGTGCTGCGGGTGCTGGCCGACCTGCCGGAGCCGATGGCCTCGGCGGCGTTCACCCGGACACTGCGGGCGGTCGTCGACTGGCGCGGCCAGAGTGTCACCATGCTGGATCGATGTTATTTGACTCAGTCCGTTCCGGTGCAAATCATTTGGGGCACAGACGATGTGGTGGTGCCTGTCAGTCATGCCCGGATGGCGCACGCCGCGATGCCGGGTTCCCAATTGGAGATTTTCGAGCACTCCGGGCATTTCCCGTTCCACGACGATCCCGACCGCTTCATCGAGGTCGTCCAGCGCTTCATCGACACCACCGAACCCGCCGAGTACGACCAGGCCGCCCTGCGCGAGCTGCTCCGCAGCGGAGGCGGCGCGCAAACCGTCTCGGGATCGGTGGACACCCGGGCAGCCGTGTTGGAGGCCATGGGTTCCGACGAGCGCAGCGCCACCTGACCCGGCCCTTAACGGCTTTTAAAGCAAGGCCGTATGGTCGGGCCCATGGGCTTCGATGTCACGGTGTTGCGGGTGTTCACCGACTCGGCGGGAGATTTCGGCAATCCGCTGGGCGTCGTCGACGCCAGCACCGTCGACATCCAGTGGCATCAGCGCATAGCGACTCAATTGGGCTACAGCGAAACGGTTTTCGTTGATTTGCCGAGCGCTGGATCCACCACTGCGCACGCTCGTATCTACACCCCACTCACCGAACTGCCGTTTGCCGGGCACCCGACGGTCGGGGCCTCCTGGTGGTTACGTGCCCGGGGTACACCGATCCGCACCCTTCAGGTGCCCGCCGGCATTGTGCTGGTGAGCTACGACGACGACGTGACGACGATCAGCGCCCGCGCGGAATGGGCCCCCGCGTTTGCCATTCACGATCTCGAATCGCTCGACGAGCTCGCGGCCGCCGACCCCGCCGACTTTCCCGACGATGTGTCGCACTACCTGTGGGCATGGAGCGACGAGTCGACCGGAGCGCTGCGCTCGCGGCTGTTCGCCGCCAATCTGGGTGTGACCGAAGATGAAGCGACGGGCTCTGCGGCCGTGCGAATGACCGAATATCTCAGCCGCGACTTGAGCATCACGCAGGGCAAGGGATCGGTGATCCACACCACTTGGAGCCCGCACGGCTGGGTCCAGGTGGCCGGTCGGGTCGTCGACGACGGCGTCACGCACTTCGTCTGAATCGTCCCGCGTGGTGTTATAGCGCCAGCTGGGCGACGCGGATCAGCAGCTGACCGTCGAGCCCGGCGGCGCGGTGGACGCCGATCTCCGCTACTTCCGGAGACGTCACTATCGCGGCAAATGCTGCGGCTGTAGGGTATTCGACCAGCACGCAGGTGTCCCACAGATCCGCGACATCGCCGATCACCAACGACGCGATGTCACCGCCGAACAACACCTTTCCGCCTCCCGCGTCGATGACTTTTTGCATCGGCCCGGCGTACAGATCGTAGGCTTGGCGCCCGGTCAGCTCAGTGGGGCGCCCGTCGGCATAGACCGCCTTCGCCCGGAACTTGAGCAGGTTGAGCATCACAACGGGACGGCCGGAGTCGTCCGCCATCAATGCTTCGACGCCGGAATGTGTTGGGTAGAGCGCATTTTCGACCTCCACGTTGTCGTCTCCTCACTTTGGAGCTCTGGGGCTCAGTTTTTGCGATGCAACAGCGCGGCGAGGTGGCCTTGCAGCGGTTGTCCAACCGCACCCATCTGCAGCGAATACGACAGCTCGTCGCCGGCGACTCGGAACCGGCGGCCAAGCGCAGTCACCTCTTTGGCGGTTGGGGTCATACCGATCGTCGAGGCGGTCATGTCGAGCTCGATCGTCGTGCCGTCGGCAGTGTAGGTACCCACCTCGATTTCGGTGATGCCGCTCGGGTGTGCGAGCACCAGTTCAACGTGACCGGGTCGCGGTACGCGAAGATATCCCGTCTCGGCATGCAGCGGCTTCCCGTCCGTCGCGGCACTGGTTTTTTGCCCATAGACCAAAAACGGCTTGCCCACATGAGAAAACGCGACTTCCTCGAGATAGTCGAACGGCTCGATTGTCGGGTACTTGCCAGAACCACGTCCTTGCCATATGCCGAGCAACGGAGCGAGCGCTTGCAGTTCGGGATGCAGGTCAGGCGCCATCCGGCCAGCTTAGTCCGGTGACGATGCGGGCCAGAATGCCCGTTGAGGAGCCGCACCGACGCGTCAGG
The DNA here is from genome assembly GCF_035314665.1 of Mycobacterium sp. GTDB lineage: Bacteria > Actinomycetota > Actinomycetes > Mycobacteriales > Mycobacteriaceae > Mycobacterium. The sequence goes on from NZ_DATFZD010000078.1 coordinate 23,524, forward strand.
CAGTGTGTACGTCCGACGTCCGGACATGCTCCGGACGGAAGCCCCGACCGACAATGATCGGCGGAATGGACTGCAGCGGACCGAACCCGACGAACTTCGGGATCTGGATGGGCGACAGGTCACCGGTCAAATTTGGCTGGATCGCTCTGTCCTGGATGAACACTTGGCCGGCCTGGATGATCCGCGCCGATATCTCGCGCCGGCGCTGCACCTTAGCGAGGTCGGCATTTGTCAACCGACCTTCGCGCAGCGGAGCACAGAGGATGTTGGCCGCGGCCACCGCGTCAGCGACCGCGAGGTTGATACCGACGCCACCGGCCGGCGACATGGCGTGCGCGGCATCGCCAATGCACAACAGGCCCGTACGCCACCATGTCTTGAGCCGATCCACCCGCACATCGAGTTGGCTGGTGTCATCCCAGGAGTGCAAATCATCAACGTGTTCGCGCAACTTCGGCTGCGCAGACACCAGCCGCTCTTTGAACGCCTCCAGCGAGCCGTCTCGCGGATTCTGTCCCTTCGGCATTACATGCGCGACCTGCCAATAGTCACCCCGGTAGATCATGGCCATCATCAGGCCCTTACGGATTATTCCGTAGAGCTCTTGAGGGTCGCCCGGACGCCACTTCAGTCGGAACCACAAGACGTCTATCGGGGAGGCCGCGCTGGCGATCTCCAGACCCGCCGCTGCCCGTACCGCCGATGCGCGCCCGTCGGCGCCCACCACCAGCTCGGCACGGACCTCCAGCTCCGGCGTGCGCACGCCGACGACACGATCGCCGTCGTAGATCAAGTCCTTGACCTCCGCGTTGCGGATCAAGGTGAATTCCGGGTAGGCACTTGCCTTTTCAGCGAGGAAGTCCAGGAAGTCCCATTGCGGCATCAACGCGATGTAGGGCTGTTTGAAGCCGAGCCATTTAAGCGCGCTGAAGTTACCGAGAGTGCGAAGGGAGCCGTCGGTGTCAAAAGCGACTCGGGTGATTTTGGTGTGCGGTAAACGCAGGAACTCATCGATGAATCCCAGCTCGTCCATGATCCGCAAGGTGGTCGGATGCACAGTGTCGCCGCGGAAGTCGCGCAAAAAGTCATTGTGCTTTTCCAGGACAACGACCTGGATTCCGGCGCGGGCCAGCAGTAGAGCGTGAACCAGGCCCGCGGGACCTCCGCCGGTAACACAGACCTGGGTTCGCAGAACTCGGGTCACAAGCGCCGCTCCTCAGCATCGCTTCGCTCTGCATCGTCGCCGGCGCGGGTCACAAGCGCCGCTCCTCAGCATCGCTTCGCTCTGCATCATCGCCGGCGCGGGTCACAAGCGCCGCTC
>NZ_DATFZD010000079.1:0-2954 GCF_035314665.1 Mycobacterium sp.
CGCCAGCTCGCGAGTGCTCGACGTAATCGGGGTCAACGATGTCGGCGGCGCGGTCACCGTCGGGCTGTCGCACTACTCGACGATGGCCGAGGTGGACCAGTTGGTGCGTGCCCTGGCCTCGTTGGGCTAGACGGTTAAGACGATCTTTCCGGTCACCTGCCCCGACGACAGCAGTCGATGCGCTTCCGCCGCCTGCTGGATCGGGATGTGCGCACCGATGATCGGGCGGACACGCCCGTTGCCAATCAATGGCCAGACCGACGTCGTCACCGCTTCGACGATGGCGCTCTTGCCGCTGGGACCGGTCACCGGTCGGCCGCGCAGGGCGGTCCCGATCACCCGCAATCGTTTGGCGACCAGCTTGCCCAGGTTGAGCTCGCCGTTGACGCCACCCTGCATCCCGATCACGATCAGCTGACCGTCGTTGGCCAGCGCGTCGAGGTTGCGGTCCAAATACGCAGCGCCCATGATGTCCAGGATCACGTCGGCGCCGGCGCCGCCGGTTGCCTCATGGACTTTCGCGACGAAGTCCTCATCGTGATAGTCGATGGTGATTTCGGCGCCCAATTCACGGCACAGTTCCAGCTTGGCCGCGGAACCCGCGGTGACGGCGACTCGGGCACCCAATGCCCAGGCGACCTGGATGGCGTGAGTCCCCACCCCACTGGCGCCGCCATGAATCAGAACCAGCTGGCCCTCGCGTAGGTGAGCCGTCAGCACAAGATTCGACCACACCGTGCACGCCACTTCCGGCAGGCCGGCGGCATCCCGCACGTCGATGCCGCCCGGAATCGGCAGGAGTTGGCCGGCGGGTACCGCGACGTATTCCGCGTAACCGCCGCCGGCCAGCAAAGCGCAGACTTCTTGCCCCGGTGACCAGTCGCCGGCATCCTCGCCCACTTCGGCGATCACTCCGGAGACCTCCATGCCGAGCAGCTTGCTGGCTCCCGGTGGCGGTGGGTACAGGCCGGCGGCCTGCAGCAGGTCGGCCCGATTGACGCCGGCGGCGCTGACTTTGACCAGCACTTCGCCGCGGCCCGGCACCGCATCGGGCACCTCTTGCCAGAGGAGCTCATCGGCCGATTCAGCGACGATCGCATGCATGCTCGCCACGCTACTACCTGCGGATACCGCTGTTCCAAAGGCTTTCTCAAAGGCTTTCTCAAAGGCTATGTGTCGCATAGCATGACGTTATGGCCGCCCTCATTGCGGGCCGGACAGCCAGTGAGATGCCCGGGCTGGATATCGCTGAACAGAAGTCGTGGCAGAACTTCTTGGACTCGACCCTGCGCTTGTATTCGACGCTCAACCGCCGCCTCACCGATGCGCACCAGCTGTCGCTGTTCGACGTCCGCGTGCTCGACCTCTTGGACAACGCCCCCAGCGGCTGTGTCCGGATGGGCGATCTGGCCGAGGCACTGCCGTCGCTGCCGAGCCGGCTGACCCGCCAGGTCCGTCGTCTGGAGGGGCAAGGGCTGGTGCGCCGGGAAGCCAGTCCGGATGACCGGCGGGGGGTGGTGGCCGCCATCACCGACGACGGCCGGGCGGCCGCGCGGCAGGCCATGGTCACCTACGCCCAGGGTGTGCGAACGTACTTCCTCGGCCAGTTGTCGCGTTCGCAGATCGCCGCGATGGGGGAGAACTGCCGACGGATCAGCGCCGCGCTCAGACTGTCCGACCGGGCTTCCAAGGCCGGTGGGCAGGCCGGCGGGGCCGCAGCCCGGTGACGATGCGGGCCGGGACGGCCCGACGAGGAGCCGGGCAATAGACCGAGCCGTTACCCTTGTCGGCGGTGGCGTGGCAGAGCGGCCTAATGCACTCGCCTTGAAAGCGAGAGACGGCTAAAACCGTCCGGGGGTTCAAATCCCTCCGCCACCGCCACCTCCGCCACCGCCACCTCCGCCACCGCCATTCCGCCACCGCCAGTGTGTTACTTGACCAACGTGAATTGTCCGATGTCGGTGATGTCGCGGCGGAAGAAATCCGCGCATCCGATGAGATAACGCAGGTAACGCTCGTACACGGTCTCTGATGTGATGGCGATCGCCTGGTCGCGTCGTGCGACAAGGTTGGCCGCCCACATATCCAGCGTCCTCGCGTAGTGCGGCCGAAGCCGGTGGATGCGCTCGACGCCGAAACCTGCCGCGGTTGCGAACTCGACGATGTCGTCATCCGAGGGCAACTCGCCACCGGGGAAGATCTCCTTGCCGATGAACCGCATGAACCTTAGATCGTTCATCGTGATCGCGATCCCGTGCGGCGCAAAATAGCTTTGCGGATGTCCCAGGATGGTGTGCAGCAGCATCCGGCCGTCGGCGGGCAGCAGACGGTAGGCCGTCTCGAAGAACGAGGGGTAGCGAGGCTTCGTGAACGCCTCGAACGCGCCAATGCTCACGATGCGGTCGACCGGCTCGTCGAACTCCTCCCAACCCTGCAGCCGCACCTCGACCTTCCGTGACGTCGACACCTTAGCCAAGCGCTCTGTCGTGTATCGGTGCTGGTGGCGGCTCAGGGTGATGCCGATGACGTTGACGTCGTATTTCTGCAGGGCCAGATCCAGCGCGCCGCCCCACCCGCATCCGACGTCGAGCAACGTCATGCCGGGCTCAAGATTCAGCTTGCCCAACGCCAAGTCGAATTTGGCGACCTGCGCCTCGTCGAGCGTCATGTCGTCGCGCTCGAAATAAGCGCAGGTATAGCCCATTGTCGGACCGAGGAACAGGGCAAAAAAGTCGTCGTTGAGGTCGTAGATCGACTGCGACGTTTCGTAATCCGGTGTCAGACCGCTCTTTTCACCAGCCATCGAGAAGCTACCCATCTCATTCCCACGCCGGGCAACAAAACATGGGCGCTCAAGGTCCGAACGGCCAAGTTGCTGGTCCCCCGACTACAGCCAAACATGTGTTGGACATATTAGACGAGCGTGGACTAGCCAACGAAATCGCGGGACACTT
>NZ_DATFZD010000080.1:0-2809 GCF_035314665.1 Mycobacterium sp.
ACCTCCAACCGCTCACCCAAGGACTGGTACAACCTGTTCCCCAACCCCGTCGTCGCCGAATCACTGCTGGACCGGCTGATCAACACCAGCCACCAAATCCTGATGGACGGACCCAGCTACCGGCCCCGAAAACGACCCGGCTCGCAATGTCAACTTGATTTGGCCCCGGCTTGACGGCTTGATTTGGCCCCGGTCGTGTTGGGGGGTTTCGCGTTTCGTGCGTGGGCGAGTCGGTAGGAGGTGCTGCCGGTTTCGATGATCTGTCCGGCGAAGGTGAGCCGGTCGACGATGGCGGCGCAGAGTCGGGGGTCGGTAAAGGTTTTCGTCCAGGAGGAGAACGGCTCGTTGGAGGCGATAGCGATCGCGGAGCGTTCTTCTCGTTCGGTGAGGACTTGGAAGAGCAGCTCGGCGCCGCGCCGGTCCAGTTGCAGGTATCCCAGTTCGTCGACCAGGAGCAGATCGACGCGGCCGTAGCGGGTGATCAGTTTGGTCAGGTGTTTGTCGTCGGCGGCTTCGACGAGTTCGTTGACCAGCTTGCTGGCCAGGGTGTAGCGGACGGTGTAGCCGGCTTCGGCGGCCAGGGTGCCCAGGGCGATGAGCAGGTGACTTTTCCCGGTGCCGGAGTCACCGATCAAACACAAGGGGTATCCGGCTTTGACCCAGTCGCAGCTGGCCAGCTGGCCGATGATCGCGGGGTTGATGGCGGGGTTGGCCTCAAAGGAGAAGTCCTCCAAGCGTTTAGGGCGGGGGAAGCCGGCGTCGCGGGTACGCCGGTCAGCGCGGCGGCGGGTGCGGTCGTCGCATTCTGCAATCACCAACTCGGAGAGGAACCCGAGGTAGGTCAGATGTTCACGTTGCGCGGTGGCGGCGATCTCGGTGAACCGGTCGCGGATGGTGGGCAGTCGCAGCATGCGGCAGCCCTGCTCAATGGCCGCGGTGGCGGCCTGCTCGGTGACTGCGCGTCGGGCGGTCATGAGGTCTCCCTTCCGAGCAGGATGTCGTATTTGTCCATGCAGGGCAGCGGCCGCGCGTCGGCGGGCACCCCGGCGCGGTGGGCGGCCAGGACCAGCACCTGCGCGCCGGGCTGAACCGCATCGCCTGCAGCAGGCGTGGTTCGGCGCTCGGTGGCCTTGCGGGCTTCCAAGGCGACCACATCGGGGTTGGCCGAGCCGACCGACAGGGCGGCGGTGATCCCGGCGAGCACGTCGGCGCGGGCGAGGTGACGGTGCAGCAACAGTACTTCCACCAGGGCACGGGTGCCCGCCGCGTCGCCGTGGGCCTTGCGGGCGGCGGCCCAGAATCGCTCGTGCTCGGCGGTGAACACCTTGGTCGCACGGGCCTGCGACAACGCGGTCGCCCCGGGTAGCGCGCCGGGCTTGCGCAACAGGATCTCCAGATAGTGATCCAGATCAAGGACTTTGGCGCCCTTGCCGATCGCCCGCTGATGGCGGGCCACCGTCACACTGCGGTCATAGACGGTCACCGCCGAGGCCGACAGCTTCACCCGCAGCCGATGGCCGATGAAACGGGCCGGCACCGAGTACTGGTTGCACCGCACCATCACCTGCGCGTAGCGGTCCACCCGCGGGGTCAGGGTCAGCGTGGTGTCGAACGCCTCGCCCGGCAGCGACCGCAGCAGGGTCTGCTCCACCGCCCAGTCCTGGGCCACGCTGGTGGCCCGGTTGCCGATCCGGCGGGCGTCATCAGCGTCATCGGCGGCTTCCAGCAGGGCGTTGAGTTCATCGATGGAGTTCACCACCGGCATCGGCACGCAGTGGTTGCGGCGAAACCGCCCGCCCTCGCCCTCGACTCCGCCCTTCTCGTGGCTGCCCTCGTGTCCGGGCTGGCAGTACCAGGCCTCAAATCCGTAGTGGGAGCGAAAGGCGATCCAGCGGTCGTTCTCCTGCCGCGAGCGCCCGAACAGGACCTGTTTGACCGCGCTGTTGAGGTTGTCGTAGCGGATCTTGTCCACCGGGACACCGCCGAGGCGTTCGAACGCGTGCACGTGGCCCTCCAAAAACGCTTCCTGACCGGCGGTCACAGAAGCCCGATGCGCTGCCCGACCCGAGTAGGACAACCGCATGGTGAACAGCGCCGTTTTCGTCTTCACCCCAGCAAGAATCACCCACAGATCGTGGAAGTCGACTTCACCCTGAGCGGCCGGCTCGTAGGTCTGCGGCACGTACCCCAACTCCAACGGCCGGCCCGCTTCGGCGAGAATCTGCGGGCGGCGCTTGCGGACATGGTCACGTACCGTCGAGTACGACAACGCCTGCGCGCCATGCTCATCGACCAACCTGGCCAAGACCCGCCGCGCGGTGTGGCGCTGCTTCTTCGGGGCATCCAGATCGCTACACAACATCTCATCAATCGCCGCCTTGAACGGCCCCAACCGCGGCGCTGTCCGCGCCGCGGTCTTGCGCGGCGCCGGAACCGCCGACTCCAACGCCTGGCGCACCGTGCGCCGATGCACCCCGTGCTTATCGGCCAACGCCCGGATCGACAACCCCTCGACCCGGTGATCACGCCGAATCGCCGCGAACTGCTCCACCTTCGACCTCGCCCTCCGCATGCCTCAACCTCCATGACCGGCAATCCGGACTATCCGGACACCGATCACGCTGGGGTGGGGCCAAATCAAGCTGTCGCAACCATCACGGCGTGTCGAACAGGTGGGGCCAAATCAGACCGTCACAACAACACGCCGTCGCCACACAGGTGGGGCCAAATCAAGCCGCCCCCCTGGGGCCAATTCAGACTGTCACGGCCATCAGGTCGACGTTGGCGGCATCAATGTGCCTAAAGAACT
>NZ_DATFZD010000081.1:0-12076 GCF_035314665.1 Mycobacterium sp.
CTTTTCGAATACCAAGCGAAAGAGCTGTTCGCCAAGCACAACGTTCCGACGACACCCGGCCGAGTTACCGACACTCCCGAAGGGGCCAAGGCGATCGCCGAGGAGATCGGCCGGCCGGTCATGGTGAAAGCCCAGGTCAAAGCCGGCGGACGCGGCAAGGCCGGCGGCGTGAAGTACGCCGCCACCGCTGAGGACGCCTACACCCACGCGAAGAACATCCTCGGCCTGGACATCAAGGGCCACATCGTCAAGAAGCTGCTGGTCGCCGAGGCCAGCGACATTGCCGAGGAGTACTACATCTCTTTCTTGCTCGACCGGGCCAACCGCACCTACCTGGCCATGTGCTCAGTGGAGGGCGGCGTGGAGATCGAAGAGGTCGCGGCAACCAAACCGGAGCGGCTGGCGAAGGTGCCGGTGGATGCGGTCAAGGGCGTCGATCTCGCGTTAGCCCGCTCGATCGCCGAGCAGGGTCATCTGCCGGCCGAGGTGCTCGACTCGGCGGCGGTCACCATCTCGAAGCTGTGGGAGGTCTTCGTCGGCGAAGACGCGACGCTGGTTGAGGTCAACCCGCTGGTACGCACGCCGGACGACCAGATCCTCGCGCTGGACGGCAAGGTCACCCTGGACGCCAACGCCGACTTCCGTCACCCCGGCCACGCCGAGTTCGAGGACCGCGACGCCACCGACCCGCTCGAACTCAAGGCCAAGGAGCACGACCTCAACTACGTCAAGCTCGACGGGGCGGTCGGCATCATCGGCAACGGCGCCGGATTGGTGATGTCGACGCTGGACGTGGTGGCCTATGCCGGCGAGAAGCACGGCGGGGTCAAGCCCGCCAACTTCCTAGACATCGGCGGCGGTGCCTCGGCCGAGGTGATGGCGGCCGGGTTGGACGTGATCTTGAACGACAAGCAGGTCAAGAGCGTGTTCGTCAACGTGTTCGGCGGCATCACCTCCTGCGACGCCGTCGCCAACGGAATCGTGACCGCACTCAACATGCTCGGTGACGAAGCCAACAAGCCGCTCGTGGTGCGCCTCGACGGCAACAACGTCGACGAAGGCCGCCGCATCCTGGCCCAAGCCAACCACCCGTTGGTGGTCCAGGCCGACACCATGGACGCCGGCGCGGACAAAGCCGCCGAGCTGGCGAACAAGTCTTAAGGAGAGATGACCCATGTCTATATTCCTGAACAAGGACTCCAAGGTCATCGTCCAGGGCATCACCGGTGGTGAGGGCACCAAGCACACCGCGCTGATGCTGAAGGCCGGTACTCAGCTGGTCGGCGGGGTGAACGCGCGCAAGGCGGGAACCACCGTGTCGCACGTGGACGCCGTCGGCAAGGACGTCGAACTTCCGGTCTTCGGCACCGTTGCGGAGGCGATGAAGGAGACGGGCGCCAACGTGTCCGTCGTCTTCGTGCCGCCGAAATTCGCCAAGGACGCCATCATCGAGGCCATCGACGCCGAGATCCCGCTGCTGGTGGTCATCACCGAGGGAATTCCGGTGCAGGACAGCGCTTATGCGTGGGCTCACAACGTCGACAAGGGGCTGAAGACCCGCATCATCGGGCCGAACTGTCCCGGCATCATCACGCCCGGCGAGGCGTTGGCAGGCATCACCCCCGCCAACATCAGTGGGTCGGGGCCCGTCGGGCTGGTATCCAAGTCCGGCACGCTGACCTACCAAATGATGTACGAGCTCCGCGATTTCGGGTTCTCCACGTCGATCGGCATCGGCGGCGACCCGGTGATCGGCACCACCCACATCGACGCGATCGAGGCGTTCGAGAAGGATCCGGAGACGAAGGTCATCGTGATGATCGGTGAGATCGGCGGTGACGCCGAGGAGCGTGCGGCGGACTACATCAAGGCGAACGTGTCCAAGCCGGTCGTCGGCTACGTCGCGGGATTCACTGCGCCGGAAGGCAAGACGATGGGCCACGCCGGTGCCATTGTGTCCGGATCCTCGGGTACCGCCGCCGCGAAGAAAGCGGCCCTGGAAGCGGCTGGAGTCAAGGTCGGCAAGACTCCCTCGGAAACCGCCGAGCTGGCCCGCCAGATCCTGCAGAGCCTGTAGGCCCCATGACCGTGGACCCGCGCCGGCGACGATGCAGAGCGAAGCGATGAGGAGCGGCGCCATCGGCCCCAGCACGCCGGTCGTTGTCGGTGTCGGGCAGGCCGCGGAACGCATCGACGACGCTTACTACCGGGGAATGTCGGCGGTTGAGTTGGCGGCAGCCGGTGCCCGCGCCGCGCTCGAGGACTGCGGCGCTGACGCCGCCAAGGTGGCCGCGTCGATCGACACCATCGCCGGCGTAAGGCAATTCGAGATCTCGGGGCCAGCCAAGGCGGTGCTGGGCAAGTCGAACAACTACCCGAGGTCGGCGGCCAACCGGATCGGCGCGGACCCGGCCCGGGCCATCCTGGAAGTCGTTGGCGGACAAGGGCCACAGCACCTGATCACCGAACTGGCCGGTGAAATCGCCGCCGGCCGCTGCGAGGTCGCGTTGGTCTTCGGTTCCGACGCGACCTCGACCAACCGCTACTTCGCCGGATCCGACAATAAGCCGGACTTCTCCGAGACCGTCGACGGTTCGCTGGAGGACCGCGGCCACGGCCTGGACGGACTTATCAGTCGCTACACGGTGATTCACGGATTGGTCGACGCGCCCACCCAGTACGGGCTGCTGGAGAATGCCCGGCGGGCCGGAACCGGACTCGGGCCGGCCGATTATCGGCGGCGAATGGGTGAGCTTTTCGCGCCGTTCACAAAGGTGGCGGCGGAGAATCCGTTTGCCGCCGCGCCGGTCGAACGCGGCGTCGAGGAACTGATCACGGTCACCGAGCGCAACCGGATGATTTCCGAGCCGTACCCGCGGCTGCTGGTCGCCCGTGACCAGGTGAACCAGGGTGCGGCGGCGCTGCTGATGTCGGTGGAGGCTGCGCGTAAACTTGGTGTGCCCGAAGACAATTGGGTTTATCTGCACGGGCACGCCGATCTCGAAGAGCAGAGCCTGCTGGAGCGGCCGGATCTCGGGCACGCCCCATCGGCGGTGATGGCGGTGCGCGAAGCGCTGGCCGTCGCCGGCATCGGCATCGACGACATCGCGACTTTCGACCTGTACAGCTGCTTCCCGGTGCCGGTGTTCAACATCTGCGACGGGGTGGGAATCGCGCCGGACGACCCGCGCGGGCTGACCCTGACCGGTGGCTTGCCGTTCTTCGGCGGCGCCGGCAACAACTACTCGATGCACGGCGTCGCCGAAACGATCGCCAAATGCCGAAGCACGCCAGGCCAATTCGGCCTCGTCGGCGCCAACGGCGGCATCTTGAGCAAATACTCGGTCGGCGTCTACTCCACCACACCTGCCGAATGGAAACCGGCCAGCAGCGCTCAGCTGCAGGAGCAGATCGGCCAATCGCCCACCCAGCCGGTGACCGAGCAGGCCGACGGCCCGGGCACCGTCGAGACCTACACGGTCCGGCGCGACGGCGGCCGGCCGACCGGAATCGTCATCGGCCGGCTCGACGCCGACGACAGCCGCTTCCTGGCGACCACCGAGGACGACGACCTGATCGGGCTGCTCACCGACGGCGATCCACTGGGGCGGTCGGTCGTGGTGCGCTCGTTCGACTACGGAAATCGCTGCGCACTGCGCTGACTAGGCGCCCTTGATCGCGTCGACCAGCCCCTGGGTGTCGGCGACGGTCACGGTGAGCGCCGAGTGATCATGCAGACCGATCACGCGGTGGATTCGCGGCTCGAAGTGGATGCATACGCCTTCAGAGGCGTTGGTGCCGAAGGTAAGTCCGTCGTCGGCCGCCGACAGCCGGGCGCCGACCGCGGTCCACCACCGGTACGGACCGGTGACGTGCGCATCTTGCACGCGCGATAGCGGCGCGTCGACGTGGAACGGCCCATAGCGGGCGACCAAACGGCCGTCCTCGGTCACGGTCACGCCCTGGGTGCCGGGCCATGCCCAAAACGGCAACCACATCGCAGCCAGCCGGGGATCGTAGCGATAGAGGAAGTGCCGGCCTTGGTCGTTCTCGGCTGTCACGACGCTCCGATCAGCTCACACCAACGCGGCGAGTTTCCCGGCCAATCGTTCCACATATGCCGCGACCTCTTCTTCGGACTTGTCGGGCAAGCCGAATAGCACTTCGGTGACACCCAATTCGGCCCAGTGCGCCAACTTCTCGGGCACCGGCTTGAAATCCAGCGCCACGATCTGTGGCGCTCCATCACGTCCGGCGGCTGCCCAGGTGTCCTGCAGCAACTTCACCGGTGCGTCGATGTCGAAGTCACGGGGAGTGGTGATCCAGCCGTCTGCGCTGCGGGCGATCCATTTGAAGTTCTTCTCGTTCCCGGCGGCGCCCACCAGCACCGGGATGTGCGACTGAATGGGCTTGGGCCATGCCCAGCTCGGCCCGAAGTTGACGAATTCGCCGTAGTAGGAAGCTTCCTCCTGAGTCCACAACGCCCGCATCGCCTCGAGGTACTCACGAAGCATGGTGCGGCGCCGCCCCGCCGGCACGCCGTGGTCCGCGAGTTCGTCGGTGTTCCAGCCGAACCCGACGCCCAGGCTGACTCGCCCACCCGATAGGTGATCGAGCGTCGCGATAGATTTCGCCAGCGTGATCGGATCATGCTCGACCGGCAACGCCACCGCGGTGGACAACCGCACCCGCGAGGTGACCGCGCACGCCGCACCGAGGCTGACCCACGGGTCCAGCGTCCGCATGTAGCGGTCGTCCGGCAGCGACTCGTCACCCGTCGTCGGATGGGCGGCCTCGCGCTTTACCGGGATGTGGGTGTGTTCGGGTACGTAGAAGGTCTGAAAGCCGTGATTGTCGGCGAGCGTGGCAGCTGCCGCCGGAGTGATGCCGCGATCGCTGGTGAACAGCACAAGCCCGTAGTCCATGCCCTGAATTAGAACGTGTTCCAATCTTGTGGGCAAGGCCGGGGGTCATCACGTCGCCGCACAAACGGGCCGACATCACGTCGATGTCAGCGGCGCCTACTGGCCAAGGTGCGCTAGCGTGGGTGATCGGCACGCGTCGTAAACGCCCGCGCTGTTCGTCACGGCGTTCATAGCCCGGTACGCGGTAGCGTCGCGAGCAGCGGCCGCCTGGGAGTATCAGCGCCGCACGACAGCGGCGCCGCAAACAGCACTGAAAGAAGGCACAGGAGAAGCCATGACCTACCCGCCCGGCAGTCCCGGATACCCGCCCGCGCAGTCGCCCGGCGGCTACGGAGCCTCCTCCGCACCCTCGTTCACGAAATCCGATGACGGTGAAAGCAATCTGAAGCTCTACCTGACCGTCGGTGTAGTCGCGCTTGGCCTGGCGACTTACCTGCTGAGCTACGGCCCGATGATCACCCGAATCCTTCCGAACGGTGACGAACTCGTCGAAAGCGGCAGCACCCTGCCGATTGACCTGGGATTGCTGGCGGCGCTGCTCGCCGGGGTGAGCTTGTTGCCCAAGGCCAAGAACTACGCCGCGGTGGTGGCGGCGATCTCCGTGCTGGGCGGGCTGCTGCTGGTCGAGGACACCATCGGCGCGTCCGGCCGGGGCTGGGCGCTGTGGTTCGCGCTGGGCGCTGGAGTGCTCCAGGCCATCCTCGCGGTCAGCGCCCTGTTGCTGGATGCGGGCGTCATCAACCCGCCGGCACCCCGTCCCAAGTACGACCAGTACGGCCACTACGGGCAGTACGGTGGCTACTACGGTCAGCAGGCTCCCTACCAGCAGTCACCTCAGCAGTCCGGATACGGGTCTGGGTACGGCGGTTACCCGTCGGGGCCTTCGACCGGCGGCTTCAGCGCGGCCGGCCAGCAGTCTGGCCCTATCCCGTCTCCGCAATCCGGCCCGCAGCACGGCTCGCCGGAGGCACAACACCAGGGATCGCCCACCCCGCCAACGGGTTTCCCCAGCTTCAGCCCGCCCCCGTCGTCCGGCTCCGGCAGCACGGGTCAGGGCAACTCCGCAAACCACGCCGGTTCCGGCCAGGGTCAGCACTCGTATGGCCAGGGTCAGCAGCCGCAAGCGCCATCGTCGCCGTCGGGCCCGTCACAGTCCTAACCGTGCGCACTCGGGCGCGGCGTGTCGCCAGCCACGGAACCTAGTGGCGACCGTTAGCGCGGCGAAGCCGGGCGCGGCGTGTCGCCACCCACGGAACCTAGTGGCGACCGTTAGCGTGGCGAAGCCGGGCGCGGCGTGTCGCCACCCAGACGGGCCGCGGGGTAACGTGCTCGAAGCGTGACGCGGGTGCAGGACAGTCCAGCGGCGGGCGCTCGTCAGGCCCGCGACCTATTGCGGGTCGCGTTCGGTCCCGCCCTGGTGGCGTTGATTGTCATCGCGGCGGTGACGCTGCTGGAGTTGCTGATCGCCAACAGCGACATGACCGGCGCGTTGGGTGCGATCGCCAGCATGTGGCTCGGCGTGCATCAGGTGCCGATCTCGATCGGCGGTCGCGAACTCGGCGTGATGCCGCTGCTGCCGGTGCTGTTGATGGTGTGGGGCACCGCACGCACCACCGCGCAGGCCACTCCCGCCAGGGCGTCCTGGTTCGTCATCCGCTGGATTGTGGCGTCGGCACTGGGCGGACCCCTGCTGATCGCCGCCATCTCGCTGGCTGTCATCCACGACGCGGCCTCGGTGATCACCGAACTGCAGACGCCGAGCGCGTTGCGGGCGTTCATGAGCGTGCTGGTCGTTCATGGCATCGGTGCGACGATCGGCGTGGGCTCCCGGGTCGGCCGCCGGGTGCTGGGGACGTCGCCGCTGCCGGACTGGCTGGCCGATTCGCTACGGGCCGCGATGGCCGGCGTGCTGGCGCTGCTCGGGTTGTCCGGCATGGTCACGGCCGCGTCGCTGGTCGTGCATTGGGGGACGATGCAGGAGCTGTACTCGATCACCAATTCGATTTTCGGCCAGTTCAGCCTGACCGTGCTGTCGATCCTCTACGTGCCCAACGTCATCGTCGGCACCGCCGCGATTGCCGTGGGATCCAGTGTCCATCTGGGTTTTGCGACGTTCAGCTCGTTCACCGTGTTCGGCGGCGACATTCCTGCGTTGCCGGTGCTGGCTGCGGCTCCGCATCCGCCGCTGGGGCCGGCGTGGGTTGCCCTGCTCATCGTCGGCGCATCGGCCGGGGTTGCGGTCGGACAGCAGTGTGCGCGCCGGCCGCTGCCGATCGCCGCGGCGATGGCCAAGTTGGTGACGGCGGCCGGGGTGGCGGCGCTGACGATGGCGTTGCTCGGCTACGCCGCCGGCGGGCAGTTGGGCAACTTCGGCGACGTCGGGACCGACCAGGGCACCTTCGGGTTTGCGGTGTTTCTCTGGTTCGCCGTCGTCGGTGCCATCACGGTGGTGATGGCCGGCGGAATCAGATACCGCCCGCGGAAGCCCAAACCGCCACGGGCCGCGCCGCCGCCGGCCGAGCCGGCCGTCGAGGCCGCCGATGCCGGTGTTGTCGTCGAGGCCGCCGATCAGCCGCCGGCCGAGCAGCCGCCGCCGGACGAAGACCATTAGGCTCGGCCTGTGCAGCAACCGTTCCGCGTGCCTCCCAGCGCACCGGCACGATTGGTGGTGTTGGCGTCGGGTACCGGTTCGCTGCTCGAGTCCTTGCTGGACGCCGCCGTCGGTGACTATCCGGCGCGGGTGGTGGCGGTGGGCGTAGACCGCGACTGCCGGGCCGTCGAAATCGCCACCGCGGCGTCGCTGCCGACTTTCAAAGTGCGGCTGGCCGATCACCCCGACCGAGATGCCTGGGACGCCGCGCTCACCGAGGCCGCCGCAGCGCATTCACCCGACCTCGTCGTCTCCGCCGGCTTCATGAAAATTCTTGGAGCACAATTTCTTTCACAGTTTTGCGGCCGTATCCTCAACACCCACCCGGCGCTCCTACCGGCGTTTCCCGGCGCGCACGGGGTGGCCGAAGCCCTCGCCTACGGCGTGAAGGTCACCGGCTGCACGGTGCACCTGGTGGACGCGGGCACCGACACCGGCCCGATACTGGCCCAACAGCCCATCCCGGTGCTCGACGATGACGACCAAGAGACCCTGCACGAACGCATCAAGGTCACCGAACGGCGGCTGTTGGTGGATGTGGTGGCCGCGGTGGCGACCGGCGGCGTGACCTGGAACGGACGAAAGGCGACCATCGGATGAGCCCAGAAAACGGCGACGACTCGCGACGGCCGATCCGGCGCGCACTGATCAGCGTGTATGACAAGACCGGGCTCGTCGAGCTCGCGAGCGGCCTGCACGCGGCCGGTGTCGACATCGTGTCGACCGGTTCAACTGCGAAAACCATTGCTGATAAAGGAATCCCGGTTACTCCGGTAGAAGAGGTGACCGGTTTTCCCGAGGTGCTCGACGGCCGGGTCAAGACAATGCATCCGCACGTACACGCCGGACTGCTGGCCGATCTGCGCAAGCCCGAGCATGCCGCGGCGCTCGAGAAACTCGGGATCGCGGCGTTCGAGCTGGTGGTGGTCAACTTGTACCCGTTCAGCGAGACGGTGGACTCCGGGGCGAGTGTCGACGAATGCATCGAGCAGATCGACATCGGCGGACCGTCGATGGTGCGCGCGGCGGCCAAGAACCATCCGAGCGTCGCGGTGGTGGTGGACCCGCTCGGCTATGACGGCGTGTTGGCCGCGGTGCACAGCGGCGGGTTCACCCTTGCCGAGCGGAAGAGGCTGGCGGCGTTGGCGTTTCGGCACACCGCCGAGTACGACGTCGCCGTCGCCGGCTGGATGGGCTCGACGCTGGCGCCCGAACAGCCGGCGATGGCGTTCCCGGAATGGATCGCGGGGACATGGCAGCGCTCGGCATTGCTGCGCTACGGCGAGAATCCGCATCAACAGGCGGCGCTGTACGTCGATGCCGCCGCGTGGCCCGGCTTGGCGCAGGCCGAGCAGTTGCACGGAAAAGAGATGTCGTACAACAACTTCACCGACGCCGACGCGGCCTGGCGGGCAGCGTTCGACCACGAGCAGACCTGTGTGGCAATCATCAAGCACGCCAACCCATGTGGGATCGCGATTTCGTCGGCCTCGGTCGCCGACGCGCACCGCAAGGCCCACGAATGCGACCCGCTGAGCGCATTCGGCGGAGTGATCGCGGCCAACACCGAGGTCAGCGTCGAAATGGCCGAGTACGTGAGCACGATTTTCACCGAGGTGATCGTCGCGCCCGCCTACGCGCCGGGCGCGGTCGACGTGCTGGCGGGCAAGAAGAACATTCGGGTGCTGGTTGCATCAGAGCCGATGGGCGACGACACCGAGCGCCGTCAGATCAGCGGCGGCCTGCTGATGCAGCAGCGCGACCGCATCGACGCGCCCGGCGACGATCCGCTGAACTGGACGTTGGCGGCCGGTGCGGCGGCGTCAGCGGACACACTGGCGGATCTGGCGTTCGCCTGGCGAACCTGCCGCGCGGTCAAGTCCAACGCGATCGTCATCGCCGCCGGCGGCGCCACTATCGGCATCGGTATGGGCCAGGTGAACCGGGTCGACGCGGCGCGGCTGGCGGTAGAGCGTGGCGGCGATCGGGTCCGCGGCGCGGTCGCGGCCTCTGACGCGTTCTTCCCGTTCCCCGACGGCCTGGAGACGCTGGCCGCCGGCGGTGTCACGGCGATCGTGCACCCGGGCGGCTCGGTACGCGACGACGAAGTGACCGCGGCGGCCGAAAAAGCCGGCGTGACGCTGTACCTGACCGGCGCGCGGCACTTCGCTCACTGAGACGCCTAAGCGCTGGCCTCGTCGCGGGCGGTCGTCACGTGGCGGATGAACGCGGCAACTTCGTCGACCGCGTGCCGCGCATCGGGGTTGACGTCGAAGCTGAGCTGAAACATGTGCATGGCCTTGTGCCACACCTGCACCCACACCGGCACGTTGTGCCCCCGCAGTCGCTCGGCCAGCGCGAAGGTGTCGTTGAGCAGCATCTCGTGGGTACCGACCTGCAGCCGGAACGGGCCAAGGCCATGCGGGTCCGTCTCCGGCGGCATCAGCGGCGGCGGACGGGTGCCGTTCACGGTGGCGAACACGTCGTAGATGAACTTCACGGTCATGAACGGAAACAACGCGTCCCGATGCTCTTTGAGGGCTCGATACTTCAAGCTCATATCCGCCGACGTCAGTGGCGAGAGCAATGCCTGCCCGGCCGGCACCGGCAACCCGGCGTCGCGGACCGCGAGCGCGGTATCCGCGGCCATCAGGCCGCCGGCCGAGTCTCCGGTCAGCACAATTTGGTCCGCGGCAAACCCATGAGACAGCACGTAACGGTAGGCGTCCAGCCCGTCGGAGACCGCTTCTTCGATGCTGACTTGCGGCGCGAGCCGGTAACCGACGTCGAACACCTGCGCACCGGTCGCCGCAGACAACTTGCTGACGAATCGGCGATGCGAATTCAGGCCGAGGGTCACCAGCGCCGAGCCGTGGAAGTAGACGATGGCCCGGTCGGAATCGCAGGCCGCCGGGGCGACCACCCACTCGGCGGTGCAGTGCGGCAGCGCGACCGGGGTGACCTCGGTGCCCGGCAGCGCCGGAATGACCCGCAGCGGTTTGTCGATCACATCGAGGCGGGCTCGCTGCATCGTCTCGGGGCGCAAACAGTTGACGACCAAGCCGATGATCGTCAAGGTGGCCAGCACCGGGCGCACGAAGATCGCCGACAACAGGGCGAGCAGGCTGGACTGCCAGCAGGCAGGCCCGAAGTGCGACGTCTCGGGTCGATCGGGCCAGTCGGATGAGTTCACGATACTGAGGGTATCGGGTAGTTGGGCGTCGCCAACTGTGAGCTTGGCATCGGCTCGCGGCGATCGTTGCGTAGGCCACTCACGCGCCCGAACATCGGCCGACCGTTAAGCAAAGCGTTGCAATTCCTGTCGCGGGTCGCCACGATTTTGCGCCGAACAAGATCGGATCGGAATAGGCTCGAGAATTGGGCGCGTCGACGGCGGCGAGTCTTATGTGATTCGAAGGTACTCGAGAGGAAGAAATGCGCGCGATAACCAAAAGAACAGCGTTGTTCTCGATCGGAATTGCGGTGTTCGCGCTGGTCGGCGTGGGTTGCCACAAACAGACCAACGCCAGTCAAGCCGCAAGTTCTGCAAGTTCGTCCGTGTCGTCTGCAATGTCATCGGCTGCCGCGGAGCCGACATCCAGCGCGGCGGCACCAACCTCGACGCAGATCGCCGGGAAAAACGGCACGGAGTACACGGTGGAGGGACCGATTCTGGCGAAGTGGGACACGCTCACCGACGATCAAAAGAAGGAGTTGGGCGCCCCGTACGACAACCAGAAACCCACCTTGGACAACAGCGGCGTCTACCAGCAGTTCGATGATGGCGTCCTGATCTATCGGAATGGCGGCCCGGTCTACTTCGTGTGGGGCAAGATCCGCGACACGTGGAATGACAACCAGGCTTCGCAGGGCAAGCTGGGTTACCCGACCTCGGACGAGGTGAAGGAACCCGACGGCACTTACAAGTCGACGTTCGAGCACGGCACCGTCACCTGGAAGGAAGGCGACGAGAAGGCCACCGCCACTTTGAGCTAGTCGGTCCTCACGTTCACCTCGGAAAGTCGGGCAATCCACGCGGGTTGCCCGACCTTTCTTGGTTCCAAGCTGATGGCGAGCGATGCCGTATTTGCGTGACCGTCGTAGCGTGGAGAGGTGACCGCACCGAACCACTTGCCCCGCACCGTCGGCGAACTGCGTGCCGCCGGGCACCGTGAACGGGGAGTCAAACAGGAAATCCGGGAAAATCTGCTGACCGGGCTGGCCGAGGGTGACGACGTCTGGCCGGGAATCCTGGGCTTCGACGACACCGTGCTACCGCAGCTGGAGCGGGCGCTGATCGCGGGCCACGACTTCGTGCTACTCGGTGAGCGGGGACAGGGTAAGACCCGATTGCTACGGGCACTGGTCGGCCTCCTCGACGAGTGGACGCCGGTGATCGGGGGCGCCGAACTCGGTGAGCATCCCTACTCGCCGATCACCCCCGAGTCGATCCGGCGGGCCGCCACGCTCGGTGACGATCTGCCGGTGGCGTGGAAGCACC
>NZ_DATFZD010000082.1:0-35162 GCF_035314665.1 Mycobacterium sp.
CAGCTGGCGCAACACAACCCGATGGTGCGGCATCCGCACATAGTCGCCCTGCGGCAGTTCGGCCAGCGGAATCAGTCCGTTGTCCAGCCACTGCTGGTAGGGCTGCTCGGCGGCCAGTTCGGCCTTGATCTCCTCGTCGGAGACGATGCGGCCTTGCGCGGTGTCGACCAGGAACATCCGGCCGGGCTGCAGCCTCATCTTGCGCACCACCGTCGACGGGTCGAGGTCCAGCACGCCGGCCTCGGACGCCATCACCACCAGGCCGTCGGCGGTTACCCAAATGCGCGACGGGCGTAGGCCGTTCCGGTCGAGCACCGCGCCGATGATGGTGCCGTCGGTGAACGTCATCGACGCCGGGCCGTCCCACGGCTCCATCAACGATGCGTGGTACTGGTAGAA
Organism: Mycobacterium sp.; assembly: GCF_035314665.1. Lineage (GTDB taxonomy): Bacteria > Actinomycetota > Actinomycetes > Mycobacteriales > Mycobacteriaceae > Mycobacterium. Next base: position 400 of record NZ_DATFZD010000082.1, read on the forward strand.
CGCGCGTCGCGCCGGGTCCATCGACGGATGGCGCTCCCACGCCTCGGGGATCATCATCAGCACCGCGTGCGCGAGGCTGCGCCCGCCCAGGTGCAGCAGTTCGAGCGCCTCGTCGAAACGCGCGGTGTCCGACGCGCCCGGGGTGCAGATCGGGAACAGCTTGTCGACGTCGTCGTGGGAGCCGAAGACGTCGGTGTTGATCAACGCCTCGCGGGCCCGCATCCAGTTCTCGTTACCGGTGACGGTGTTGATCTCGCCGTTGTGGGCGATGCGGCGGAACGGGTGCGCCAACGGCCACGACGGGAAGGTGTTCGTCGAGAAGCGGGAGTGCACGATGCCCAGCGCGCTGGTCAGCCGCTGGTCCTGCAGATCGAGGTAGAACGCCTTGAGCTGCGGGGTGGTCAGCATGCCCTTGTAGACGAAAGTCTGACCGGAAAGGCTTGGGAAGTAGACGGTTTCGCGACCCGGGCCGTCCTGCCCGGGGCCTTTGGTACCGAGTTCGTGCTCGGCCCGCTTGCGGATGACGTAAGCGCGCCGCTCCAATTCCATGCCGTCGGCGCCCGCGATGAACAGCTGCCGGAAGGTGGGCATCGCGTCGCGGGACAGCGCGCCCAGCGACGACTCGTCGGTCGGCACGTTGCGCCAGCCGAGCGTCTGCAGACCCTCGGCTTCGACGATCTTCTCGACCGAAGCGCACGCCGCCGCCGCCTCTTTCGACGATTGCGGCAGAAATGCGATGCCGGTGGCGTAGCTGCCCATTTCGGGCAGGTCGAAGTCGACCACCGACCGCAAGAACTCGTCAGGAACCTGGATCAAGATGCCGGCGCCGTCACCGCTGTGCGGCTCGGCACCTTGCGCGCCGCGATGCTCGAGATTGAGCAGCGCGGTGATCGCCTTGTCTACGATGTCGCGGCTGCGGCGGCCGTGCATGTCGACGACCATGGCCACCCCGCATGAGTCGTGCTCGAATGCGGGGTTGTAGAGCCCGACGCGGTTGGGCGCCATTCCCACCTGACCCTTCACCAGAACTTTCTTGCCGCCGAATTCACGAATCTCATCCGTTGGCGCCGCGCCCGGGAGGCTTGCGGGCTGGGCCCCATCGGTCTTGTCGATATGCTGGTCGCCTGGCGGCGGTGATCCGGTTGGGGATCTATCCGTGCAGCGCTGGACGGTGGCCCTGTCCCCGGTTTTCGACAAGTCGTAAAACGATATGACAAAACCCGCCTGACATGCCAACTTGACCAATACTAACCCGTCGGTTGCGGGTGCCGCTTGGCTCGGCGGGACGGCTGCACCGCTTTGCCGGGTCAGCATGGGTCTATGGGTATTTAGGCTTGCCCGGGGTGTGTTTACGAGGCAGGCAGCGGCGGGCTGATATTCGTCGGATCCTTAGCGGAAATTTGCTGTGATCGCGGTCAAATGACGCTCACATCACCGGCTGGCTCACTCGCAGGCGTCGGAGGCCGGTGATGCACCTCACCAAAAGGCGAGGCAGGACGCGTCTGTTGTGCCGATTGGGGTCACAGTTGCGGGTCTTCGGGACCGCCGGGGTCGGTAGCGAATGCGTTGTGGAGGAAGTTGCCCAGATTTTTTTGCCGCATCGGCGGCGACCTGGGCAAACGGCGCCGCTAGCGGGCCGCCGGCTCCCGGACCGGCCGGCGAGACGATGCTCGACGGCTACTACACCGGGTTCCTCAGCGACAGCGAAGTCGTCGCCGAACGGTGGCGATGGGTCCGCGTCGAACCGCAGTCGGCAGCAGGTGTCGACTTGGACGCCGTGGTGCTAGGTGAGCCGCAACGCATCTACGATGCGATTGTCGGGCGTAGCCGCTTCGATGGACCAATTCCGCTCGCGCAGCTAACGGAGCACCCATGAGCTTGGGCAAAGAGGACGTGCGCAGGCTCATCGACACCTACCTCCGCGCATGGACCACGCAGGATCCCGATCTGATTCTCACCGTCTTTACTCCGTCGGCGACGTATCGCGAGCGGGTACTAGGCGAGCCGATCCTCGGCCACGCCGGCATTCGGAAGTATTGGCAGACCAAAGTCGTCGAGGAACAGGCCAACATCTCCGCCGAGTTGCTCAGCCTCTATCTCGACGGCACCACCGCGATCGCCGAGCGGGAGGCGCGGTTCGACGACCTGGTCAAGGGCTACCGCAAGCGGATGCGCGAGGTGGCGATCCTGGAATTCGATGGCGATCGGGTCGCGGGCTTGCGTGAGTACTGGACGTCCGAACGCCTGAGCTCATGACCGAGCGTGACGACTTCCTGCGGGATCGGTTGCGGCCCGCGCCGCCCGGCCAGCCAGCACGACCGCCACAGCCCCCAGACGACGGCCCTCGACCGGCGCCACCACCATGGCGCGCTACGGTGGGACCGCCCGCCGGGTCTTACCGGGCTCGGTTGAGAGAGCTCGACGTATCGCCGCCGGAACCGCCGCGCCCCACCCCTAAGTACGGCTGGCGGCGCATCATTTTCAAAGCCACCTTCGGCCTAATCAACCCCGGACCATCGGCGCTGGAGAAACAAGAAACGGCCTACAAGACCACCATCGGGTCGGCGCTGCACGGTAACTACAAGGTGGGCGTGCTCGGCAAGGGCGGGGTCGGGAAAACCACCATCGCCGCCAGCGTCGGGTCGATCTTCGCCGAGCTGCGCCGCCAGGACCGGGTGGTGGCGGTCGACGCCGACACCGCCTTCGGCCGGCTGGGCAGCAGAATCGACCCCCGGACCAGCGGCTCGTATTGGGAGCTGGCCGCCGATCGAAACCTTCAGTCGTTCGCCGACGTGACCTCGCGGGTCGGCAGCAATTCGGCGGGCCTGTACGTGCTGGCCGGCGAGCCCACGGCCGGTCCGCGGCGGGTGCTCGATCCCGCGCTGTATCGCGAAGCCACGTCGCGGTTGGACCGTCACTTCACCATCGCGATCATCGACTGCGGCTCGACCATGGACGCGCCGGTCACCCAGGAGGCGCTGAGCGACCTGGACGCGTTGATCGTGGTCTCGTCGCCGTGGGCCGACGGGGCGTCGGCGGCCGCGCAGACGATGGAATGGCTGGCCGCACATGGCCGTACCGGTCTGCTGCAGCGCACCGTGGTGGTGCTCAACGATTCTGACGGGCACTCCGACAAGCGCACCCGTTCGGTCTTGGCGCATCAGTTTCTCGACCGCGGACAAACGGTGGTGGAGGTGCCGTTCGATCCGCATCTCCGCCCCGGCGGCGTCATCGACGTGAAAGAAGAGATGGCACGCACGACGCGGGGCAAATTCCTGCAGATCGCCGCCGCCGTCGCGGGATTCTTCGCGTCGCGGCCGGACGAGACCCGGGAGAGCCGCTAGGGTTGAACCTCCGCTACGTCCATCCGCGCCGACGGGTCCGCGGTGGCTTCGATCTTGGTGACCAGGTGTTCGCGGATGGTCAGCACGATCACGGCGAACAGCCGTCGTTCGGCGAAAGCCAGCAAGACGGCCTGCCCGGCGGGACCGCTGACCACCGTCACGCCCGGCCCCAGGTAGCGCAGCAGGTTGACGGCGACATCGTGCGGGCCGTGGTTGATCTGCGGTGGCAGCGGTGGATCGGCCAGCAACGTCCCGACACCCCACACCGTCGGATCCAGCACCGCCGCCAACGCCTGCAGGTCACCGTTGGCGCACGCGGTGATGAATTTCTCCGTGACCAACTGGTGTTCCGCCGCGGGCACATCGCCCGGCTTCGGCTGGGCTGGTTGAGCCATGGCGAATTTCGCCCGCGCACGCCGCGCCAGCTGACGACAGGTGCCCACCGGGCGGCCCACCGTCTCGGCGATGGCGTCGAACGGAACCGCGAACACGTCGTGCAGCACAAACGACACCCGCTCGGCGGGACTGAGCCTGCGCAGCACCTCCAGCAACGCCGTGCGGACCTCGTCGTCCAGGGTGACCCGATCAGCGGGGTCCAGCCGACGAGATTGGTTGAGCGCGGCCACCTCTGGGTCGATGTCGCCCGGCCGCTCGTAGCGGGCGCGCGCCGAACGCACCTGGTCGAGGCAGAGCCGACCCGTTACCACCGTCAGCCAGGCACGGACATCTTCGATCTCATCGACATCGGCGCGCGAGAGCCGCAGAAACGCCTCCTGCGCAACGTCTTCGGCATCACCGACGTCCCCCAACATCTGATACGCCAGGTTGACCAAGTACGGGCGATGCAGACGCCAGGCCTCGGTGAGCTGGTCTTTCGCTGACTGCGGTTGGCTCATTCATTCACGACGATCTGGGGCGCGAAAAAGTTACATGTTCCAGATGTAACTCTCCCATCTTCTGGCCCGTCGTAGATGAAAAGCACTCTTTGAAAAAGACCATCCTGTCGAAGGAGACCACTATGACGATCGTCGTGACCGGAGCGACCGGCAATGTCGGGCGCCCGCTTGTTTCGGAACTCGCCGCCGCGGGTGCACGGGTTCGTGGGGTCACCCGCACACCGCAGACCGCCGGATTTCCCGACGGCGTCGAGGCTACGAGTTCTGCGAGCTCGGCTATCGACGCGCTAGCCGGAGCGTCGGCGGTGTTCCTCAACTCCCGCGCGCTGGGCCCCGACCTCAGCGAACTCCGCGACATCGTGGCGTTGGCAAAGCGCAGCGGGGTCACCAAGCTGGTTGCGCTGTCGGCCATCAACGCCGACGACGACTTCTCCCGGCAGCCGTCGCGGTTTCGCGGCGACCGCAACAAGGAGGTCGAACAGGTCGCCATCGACTCCGGCCTGGACTGGGTGAGCCTGCGGCCCGCGGTGTTCGCGTCGAACTTCGTCGGCATGTGGGCGGCGCAGATTCTCGCCGGCGACGTAGTCGGTGGCCCCTACGCCGCGGCCTCGGCCGCGCCGATCGTCGAAACCGACATCGCAGCGGTGGCCGCGCAGGCTTTGCTAACCGATGAGCTTGTCGGACAACAGATCCCGCTGACCGGGCCGCAAGCGCTCACCAATTCCGAACTGGTGGAGATCATCGGCCGGGTCCTGGGTCGCCCGCTGCGCTATTTCGAGGTGCCGCCGGATGTCGTGCGGCAGCGTTTCATCGGTCTGGGTCTCGGCGCCGAATTCGCCGACGCCTACACAGCGATGCTCGCCGACGCGCTCGACAAGCCCGCACTCGTCACCCGCGAAGTCGAGAAGATCACCCGTCGCCCGGCAACCACCTTCGCCCAATGGGTTGCCGACCACCGCAACCTGTTCACGAAATAATAAAGGAGACAAAACATGTCCGATCCCCGCCGCCCCCCGCGTTACCTCAAGCCGATGAACAAGTTCATGATGGCCGTGCAGAAGCTCGGCATACCGACCGGGCCCGCCATGGTGTTGACCGTGCCCGGACGCAAGTCGGGTCAGCCGCGCAGCACGCCGATGACGCCGTTCGAACTCGACGGCGGCCTCTATGTGGTCGCCGGCTATCCCGGCGCGGACTGGGCGGCCAACGCCCGGGCCGCGGGCACCGGCACGCTGAGCCGGGGCCGCCGCTCGCGGCCCGTGAAAATCATCGAACTGACTGCCGCACAAGCGCGCCCGATACTTCGGGCGTTCCCGGTGCAGGTCCCGGTTGGTGTGGCGTTCGCCAAGCGCTCCGGAATGGTCACTGACGGCACCTCCGATGAATTCGAGGCGCTGGCCGGCCGGCTCGCGGTGTTCCGTTTCGACCCCGTCACGCCCTAAGGGTCAAGGCGCTTAAAGCTGGACCGGCACATGCTTTTCCGCGCATGCGTCGACGACGGCCGCGACGATGTCCTGGGTACGCAGCGTCTCCAGGTCTTCGACGGTCACCGAGCCCTTGTCGGTCCGGTGCTGTGCGGCTACCCGAGAATCGCGCAGCCGCTCGGCACGCTCGACGACGTTGCGGGCGAAACGCCCGTTCTGCATCACGTCGATTCCGTGGCTGCCGTTGGGCGCGAGGTAGGCGCGCAGCGTCTTGCAGGCAATGTTCAGTGCCTCGCGCGCCGCGGGCTCGATCACAGTCGCGCGCGGTGCCCCGTAACGGACCGCGATCTCCACCAACTCGTCGGGAGCGTACGACTCGAAGCGCAACTTGCGATTGAACCGGCCCGCCAAACCCGGGTTGACGGTGAGGAATTCGTCGACTTCCTTCTCGTAACCCGCACCGATGAAACAGAAGTCGAACCGATGCACCTCGAGCGCGACGAGCAGCTGGTTGACCGCCTCCATGCCGATCATGTCCGGTCGGCCGTCGTGATGACGCTCCACCAACGAGTAAAACTCGTCCATGAACAGGATGCGGCCCAGCGAGCGGGCGATCAGCTCGTTGGTCCGCGGGCCGGACGCGCCAATGTGCTCGCCGCAGAAGTCGGCCCGTTTGACCTCGATGATCTCGGGATGCCGCACGATGCCCAGCCCGGCGTAGATCTTGCCCAACGCCTCTGCGGTGGTTGTCTTTCCGGTTCCGGGTGGACCGACGAGGAGCATGTGGTTGGTCTGATTGGTCACCGGCAGCCCGGCGGCCAGTCGCAGGGCCCGGACCTCGATCTGGTCCTCGATTTCGGCCACCGCGCGTTTGACTTCGCTCAACCCGACCTGGTTGTTGAGCAACGCGCGGCCTTCGGCCAGTAGCTCTTCGCGCCGCTCTTCGTTCTGCTCTTCGCGGCGATCCTGCTCGGACCGCTCGGTGGAGACGTCCCATTTGTTGCTGCGGGTGTTGATGGTTTCCTCGTCGGTCACCACCAGCTGCAGGTTCGCGTCGGCCAAAGCGTCTTTCGCCGGCTCGATCAGCGCCCCGTTGATCGTCGCTCTGGATAACCAAACCTGGGCCTTGTCCTCCTGATCGAGCTGACGGTGAGCCATCCCTCGCACATAGGCGAGATCCGCTGCGATCAAAGGGAACTCATTCGGATCGATCGCGGTCACCGCGGTATCGGTCAGCTGGTGTCGTCGTGCCTCGCCCGCGCCGACGTGTCCGGCCCGCAAGTCGACCCGGTCTGCCCAATCCAGCGCGACACGTCCCTGCCCGAGATGAGCCGCCGCATGCGCGGCCAGCGCGTTGGTGGCCGCGGTGACCGCCGACATGATGATCGCCTGCGGCGGCAATATGGTGGCCGCCACCGAGATGACGTCCGGCCAGCGCTGCGTGGCGAACATCAGGTAGGCCCGGACATACTGCTGCCACTGATGGTTCTCCCAGGTATCCAGCAGCGTCGAATCTTTCAGCACCGATTCGGCTTTCTCGTACTGCCCGTCATCAACCAACGCGCTGGCCAACGCCAACCCGGCGTGCGATGACTCGGTCACCGAGATCGCCAGATACGGCCCTGCTTTGATCGACGCCGACAGCCGGACACCGAGCCGGTTGGTCTCCCGGTGCAGCCGCGCCCCATACGCGTACAGCTGCTGCAGAGTCGACAACTCCTCGTCGCCGGCGGCGATCCGGCCCAGCCACGCGTCGGCCATCGACGGGTCGATTTCGGTGGCCTCGCGGAACCGCGCCTGGGCGCCCGCCTGGTCGTTGTCGAACAACGCCATCGCCTGATCGAACCGCTTGCGTGCGGCGGCCGTCGTACTGGCGCTAGTCATGCGCGCCGCTCCTCTCCCCCGCAAGCGGGAGGTGCCCCCACATCGCTCCGGCTCCGCATCGTCGCCGGCGCGTCATTTAGTCCACCGATTCGAGCTCGGTTGTCCTCGGGGTCGTCGGCTCTGACGATATGTAACGATTCTCGGCCCGGAACAACTCGACCTCAACCGTATGGAGTTGTCCAGCCGCCGTCACGTCGACGGTCGCCGGGCCGATCTGCGTGATGAGCACGTCGGCCGATCCCCGGTACGGCGTTCCCGGCTCCCCGATCGAGATCAGGGTGTTCGGCCGCGGCGCGGGAGTGACCGTGCCGTCGACCACGCTGACCGTGGTCCCCGTCATCGGCCTGGCCTCATCACTGACCGCAATGTCGGGCATTCGCACGCTGGCCCACCGCTGCAGGTCGCGGGTGTGCACGGTGATCCGCTCGCCGGCACCGGCCAGCCGCACCACGATTCGTTTGGCCAGGGCGTCCTGCGCGGCGATGTGTACCCGACTGAACTCGCCCGGGTCGTCGAGCGGCAGCGTCAGCCGGTTGCCGGCGTCGACCTTGCCCAGCAGCACACCGGAGGGCCCGATCGGGATGATCAGGGGTTGCGCCAGCATGCCGCGACGCAGACCGTGCAGTGCCGGCATGGGCCCGCAGAGGTTGGCCGCGATCGCGCGGGCCTGCTCGCCCGACAGCGTCTTCAGCATCACGCTCGGCGGCGCTGTCGGCGGCTGTGCCGAGCGCACGGTCACCGTTGCCATCATGCTGCCGTCGCCGAACACCGTGATGTTCTGGATGATCCCGTCGGCCCGCAGCGCCCACGCGTGTTCTAAGTTCTCCGCGGTGATGTCGCTGGGCCGATACCAATACGTCGTCAGCCAACCGCCCTCGCCTCGCACCGTGTGCCACCGCTGGTGACGCGCGCCCAGCGCGGACGAACCGAGCCGGCGCTCCAACTCCACGATGTCGATGGCGGTGGCGACCTTGGCGCGAAGGCCCCGCTGACGCAAGGCCGCACTGATCCGCTGGGCCGCGGCAAGCGTCGCGGTTCCGGCCGAGGTACGCCATTGCAGCGCTTCGGCATTGGCGAGCGACGCGATCCGCACGATCAGCCATGTCTCCCGCTGGCCGGCATACGGTGGGGTGCCGATCAACGTGTCGTAGACCCGTGGGTAGTCGCCGCTGCTACGCCGCCGGGCGCCGACGCTGACCACGCTGAGCGATTGGATCGCCAGACCCAGGCTCTGGCGCAGCAGCGGCAACAGATCGGCGACGTCGACGGTGTTTTCGGTGTAGGTCGCCGTCGAACCGGTGAACAGGGTCGGCCGATGTGCCTTGCCGAGCAGTTGCACGGCCACCACCGCCACGCCGTCCTGGAATCGGACACCACCGCCCGCGCGGTCGTTGGCCACCGTGATGGGTTCGGTCAAGGTGATCGCCCGACCACGCTGGCGCAACAAGTTCAGCCACGACCAGGCCGGCTGACCGCGCCAGGGGATCACACCGGCCGCCACCGCGAGCAGCAAACCCACTGCGGCGCCGGGATATCCGGCCAACGCCCAGCCGACCAGGCCGGTGGCAAGGACGCCGACGATGACCGCCAGCCGTGTCGTGGCCGTCATCGCTCTCGCCTAGCCCGGGCAACAAGCGACGCGATCACCACCGCAGCAATGACCAGACCGGCGAACACAATTGCCACGTTGCGGGCACGGTGATCCGGTGGCGGCGGCGGCGCGGCTGGCACGATCAGCCGGCTCTGGGCGCCGGGCGCCAGGCGATCCCCGGGCGGCACATTGAACGTCAACGCGGCGACCGGATCCACCACGCCGTAGCCGACCTGGTTGTCCACCCCACGCGGCGGGTTATGCGCGGTCTGCAGAATCCGGTTGATGACCTGATGGGCGGATAACCCCGGATACTTGGCGCGCACCAGCGCGGCCACACCGCTCACGTAGGCCGCCGAAAAGCTCGTCCCCCAGAACGGCATGTTCTTTTCACCCGGCCGGATCGGCGGATAGGCGTTCACCGGTCCCCCGGTCTGCGGCGACAAGCCCATGATTCCGACGCCGGGCGCCGCAGCGGCCACCCACGGGCCGGACAGGCTCTTGCTGATCGGAGCGCCGGTGTTGTCGACGGCGCCCACCGACAGCACGTAATCCGAGAACCACGACGGCGACGACACCGTCCTGACTTGATGCCAGTCACGCGGGTCAGTGGTGTCCAACGGGTCGAAGCCGGGATTCTGGGCACACTCGTCTTCGCCCTCGTTACCGGCTGCGGCGACGACCACCGCGTCCTTCACCGTCGCGGCGTACCAGACCGCCGCACCGATAGCGGTCTGGTCCAACGGGTCCGCCGCCGATACGCACGCGGTGACGCTGATGTTGATCACCTTGACACCCATGTTGGCCGCATGCACGATCGCGCTGGCCAACGTGGCGACGGTGCCGGCTTTCTTCCGGGCGTCCATGTCGCCGCCACCCGGATGCTCCGGCTCGTAGGCGCGCGAGGACTGACGGATGGAAATGATCGTCGCGTGCGGCGCCACTCCGCCGACCCCGTCGGGCGCTCCGGGCAGAGGTGGCGGCACCTCGGGGTCGTCCGGCTGGCCGGCGACCGCATCCCCGGGCCCATTCGACGGTTCGTCGGGCGGCGGCGGCGGCGGTGGCGGCGGCGGAGCCGGTTTGGTCTCGGTGACCGTCACCGGCGACGGCGGCGGGGGCGGCGCTACCGGCGGCGGTGGTCCGCCCGGCGGCGGTGGTGCCGCGTCGGTGGCGGGCGGTGCCGCCGGCGGCGGGAAGGCCGGGACGGGCGGCATCGGGGGAGGCATCGGAGCACCCTGGGGTGCGGCGGCGATCAGCGACGCCACGATGGTGCCGTGCGCATCGCAGTCCATCAGTCCGTCGCCGCCCATGATGTAGTCGCCACCGGGAACCACCGGTAGCCGGTGGCTGGGGTTGACCCCGGTGTCGATGACGGCGACAGCCACTCCGTTGCCGGTCGAGTACTGCCAGGCCTTCCCGATGTTGAGCATCAGGAAGCCCGGCGCGGGAACCGCCACGTTCGGATCGGCGACCGTGATGGTTCTGGCGCAGATGTTGCTTTGCCGCATCGGCTGATCGGGGCCCGGCTTGCCGTCTGCAGGGACCCGGCCGGGGTCGACGGTTGGCCGTGGAATTGCTTGGGCCGCAGGAAGACCGGTCGATAAGCCGACCAGCATGCCGGCAAGCATCAGGGCGGAGATCCGCCGCGGCACCGAGGCACACTTCATCGCATGCGCACCCAGGTGAACAACCCGCCGATCCACGCGGCCAGCGGCAGTGCCGCGATGATCGCCACGATCTCCAGCCATTCGGCGATCATCCGCACCAACGGGGTGAACCTGGTGATCGGGACCAACAGCGCCGCCACCAGACCGCCGCCGCCGAATCCGGCCAATACCAGCGCTGCCCACAGCACCGAACCGGACGATGCCGCCGGCTCGTGCAGAACGTATTTGATGACGCCCACGCAGACCGCGGCGGCGGCCCCCAGCACCAGCGCAATGGCCTGCCGCTTGTCGGCGAACGCCCGTCCGCGGCTGAGGAAGATCAGCACGAACAAACCGGAGAGCACCAAGGCCGCGCCGCTTCGGTGATGACCGGGCATCAGCGTGGCCCAGACCGCGGCGGGCAGCGTCAGCGCGGCGGCCACGCAGATCCCGGTCAGTACGTTGTTCGCGCGTACCGCGCTGGCCGCGACCTGCGTCCCGCGCGGCGTGGTGTCCGGGCTCAGTTCCTCCTCGGCGGCCTCGTCCACCGGCGACACCGCGTCGACCGGTAGTCCGGCGCTGCGCCGGAAAAGGTCGCGGCCGGTGACCGACCCGAAGTACGGCGGCCGGATCCGGGCGGACCAGAGCGCGATCGTGGGCGCCAGCGTCAGCAAGAACAGCAGAACGACCAGGGTGCACATGCCCAGCCACTGGGCCGGAACCGGCCGCCACATGCGGGCAATGGCGACCACCCCGCCCAGAGCGCACAGCGTCACGATCGTCGCCGCGACGTTGATGTGCCGACCGGTCATCACCGCTATCCCGCAGGTGAGCATCCCGGCCGCGAGCGCCGCGATGAACAAATGGGCTGCGCCGAGGTTGCCCGGAGCGCCCGCGCCCAGGCTCACCGCAAGCAGCGGCATGGCAATCCAGGCGAACCCGCCCAGCAGGTCGGCGCGTTGCGGCCACCACCGCGCCACCAGGCCCGCGCTTCCTATCGCAAGCAGGCCGAGAACGCCCGTCACAATGCTGGGGATTAGCGAGTCGCTGGCGGTGCGGTTCCGCAGAGCTAATCCCAGCACCGACGCCGAGATCATCGCCAAAATGGCCAGCGAGGTGTGCGCCGCGGTCTCGGACGTGACGGGTTCGAATAGTTTCTTACCGATCCGGGCAAGGCCGGTGGATAACGACTCGTATTGCGGCTCGAAGGAGTCACCCTCCACCGCCGGCACCAGCACCAGCGTGGCTCCGTCCTCGACGCCTAGTTCGTCGAGGGTTTTGGTCACATCCAGCCGCACTCCGTTGGCTTTGTGCAGTTCGTAGCCGATTCCGGATTCCAGCCCGATCAAACCCCGGCGTTTGAGTTCGTCGTTGAGCAACTCGACAATGTTGTCGACGAAGACCTCAACCGGTACCGACGCCGGGTATACCTGCGAGAGAAGGTGTTCGCCACATACCACCGCAACTGCGCATCGCGCCGGAAATGCAACCTTGGCCATTACCGTGGCCTGTCAGCGTCGGGGACATATTTGTCCGCCAACGCCGCAGTGATCTCAAATAGCCGTAGCCGTGTTTTCTTCTGCAATTCGTGTTGTGTATCGATGATCCCGCCTTTGGCCAAATGCGGGTCGAAAGGCATGAATTCGACCGTCGCTCCCGATTGGCTGAAACGCTCGGTAAGATAGGCTCGCGCGTCGGCGTCGTATTTATTGCGACTGTCATTCAGAACGACCATGCTGCGAGACACTAATTCGTGATAACCCATCGACCGCAGCAAATCGATTGACCGGGTGACCGGCAGCGAGGTGTCGGCGGTAAGCCCCGACACGAACACCAGCGTGTCGCACGCGTCGAACACGGCCTTCATCACCGGGTGTTCAAGGTCGTCGGAGGTGTCCACCACGATCACGTTGTGGGTGCGGCGCAGCCGCGACAGCACACCGGCGAACATCGACGGCACCAGCGGGCGGGGTTGGTCGGACGCCCGATTACCCGCCAGCACATCGAGCCCTAAGCTGTTCTGCCCCAGGTGTTCCCGGATGTCGGCGTAGCCCTGGACGTCGGTGTCGTTCAAGACGGCGGCATAATCGCCCGGTGGCGACTCGTCGATCCGCCCGGCGAGTGTTCCGAAGCCGGGCGCGGCGTCGATGGCGACCACGTTCTCCGGCCGGCACTCCCGGAAGACCGCGCCGATGCACGCCGTCATCGTGGTCTTGCCAACGCCGCCCTTACCGGAAACCACCCCGACGACATACTGCTTGCGGATGTGCCGGCGTATCCGCCCCTGCAATTCGCGGTAATGCCGTTCGGCCGGAGATTCACCGAGATTGATGGTCTGAAATGACGCACCATACATGAACTTGCGCCAGCCCGATCCGGGCGGAATTTTGCGCGGCGCGACCATATCGGAGATGCGCAATGTTTCCGAAACAGAGTCCGGGTGCTGAGCACGCGAACCCGCCGGTTGTCGCGGCGTTTGCCGACCTTGCTCGGGTGAATTCGGTGCCGCATTCCACGGATTTGTCACGATGCCGATGCTAACATGCGCGCCATACCCCCTGCTTACACAACCTTTCGGTAAGAATGCCATTCTTCATTGGCGGGAAGGCGGCGCATCATCTTGTTCACCGCGGTCGCGATGCTGCTGCTGGTGCCGGGCGCGATGATCATCCATCGCTTCCCGTCCGACACGTAGTGCTCGCCGATCAGACGCCCTTCCGGAGTGTCAGCGATGGTGACCACGCTCTGCTCGAAGTGCTTGCGGGTGGGCTGACCGGAGTCCACCCCGGATTGGATCGCAACGATAAAGGCGCGCGCCGAACGATGCATATCGGCGGCCATCATCAGAATCTGGAGCTGATCGCCGTCGAGTCGCTCGCGAAGCAGGTTCTCCCGCAACACGTCGCGGCCGTTCACCCCCGCCATTACCTGGTCGATGTCCACCGTCACCGGCTGCAGCGGCGCCGGGTCTTGCTTGCCGCATAGCCGCTCGATCTGAGCGTTGACGATGCCACTCGCGGCAGACTCGGTGTTGGAGGTACCGGCTCCGCTGATCCGGACGATGTCCTCCGACCGTTCGAGAACGACCCACCATTGGGCGAACCGCGCGAGCAATGCTCTGGTGGGTATGTCGACGTCGCTCGGCGTCGACAAGTGGATCAAGAGGGCGACGTCGCGGCGGGCAAGCACGGTTAGCCATTCCCGCACGACGTCGTCAACCGCCCCGGTCTCGTCGATCACGCCGACATCTCGCAGCTCGGCCGCGATGGGATGCGTAAGAGCCATGTGCTTTGTTTCGACGCTGGGCAAAATAGGCCGTAAGCCGAGCTCCGGGGCCAGCACCTCGATACCGGTGAGGATCTGCAGGACCCACAGCCCGTCAATGGTGGTGGTTAGCACGGTTGTCCTCCAAGCCAAAGCAGGGGGCGCACGATCGCGCGTGCGCCCCGCCGCCGACTAGCTGAGAGACCCTATAAGCCCATGGATTGGGCGCCAGCAACATCGGTGCTGTGCATGTCGTGAAACGAGGTGAGCACGGCGCCGCTGTGCTGTGTGATGGTGTCGGCGATGTGTTTCGCCGTGTTGGTGTGGATCTGAAGGGTGTTGTGGAAAGCCTCACCGGCGGCGCCAAGAAGATATTCGGCCACCAGCGCGTTGCCGGATTGCATCATTTCATCTGCGTGCTCGTGGAGCGCCTGCGCCTGCGCCTTGAAGAATTGCCCCAAAGCGTCGCCGGCCCCGTGGTCATACAACATCTCTGACATCTTTGCTCCTTATGTCTGTTGAAAACTATGCGTGTTGAAAGTGTTTGTGGGATTCAGAAGCGCTAAAACCGTGTTGGTCACGCCGGCGACGGGCCGACACCGCCACCCGGATGCACCGATTGCAGCGCGTGGCGCGCACTCTCTTCCTGAGCCATGGCATTCGCCTTGAACTTGTTCAGTTGGTCGAGCAGTTCGTTGGTTGACGTGACCATGCGGACAAGGTCGGCATTAACCTGCTCCGACACCATGGACGATGTCATGGCGGCATCGCCGCCCCATCCGGTACCGATAATGTCGTGAGAATGCGCCACGTATTGCTGGCCCAGCGATTGCGCTTCGGCCAGCAGATTCTGGGCCTTCTGGATCATTGCATCTACCGGTTCCACCGATACAAGTGTTTTCGGCGTTGCCATTTGTATCTCCCTTATTGATGTGGACTGGCCCCGCGGATCGGGAGCATTGGATCAAAGTGTAGTGGCTTTGCGGTAGCTGTCACTTCGCCTTTTGTCGGCTCGGATAACCGCCGCGTATCGGCCACTGACCTGCGGATTTGGCTGCGGCCGCAGCGAAGCGCCCCCGGCGGTCAACTAGACCTCCTGCCTGTCACGATCGACGACGATGCGCGCGTGCGTCACCTTTTCTTTGTCCGAGCCGCCGTGTTCTCGACCCAGCATCCCGGCCGTCGCCGGCGACATGGGCATCGCGCCGCCACCCGTCGCGGCCGTGGTCGGGCCCCGGAGATCGGCCGCGTTGAGCACACCGCTCGGCCTAAGCCCCGTCGGCCGCCCGCCATCTGGTTCGAAGGTGCTGGCGGGGCGGGTAAAGCTGGTCAACCCTGCGCCCGGATATCCGGTCGCGACGGCGCCTGCGCCGCTGCCGAGGCTGCCGGCCGCTCCACCGCCGGCTCCCCCTAACGGTCCGGCCAGCTCCGCCGCGGCGGTCTCCGCGGCGGCGGCGTTCGGCGCTGATCCCATCGACGAGAAGCCGCTCATCAAGGGTTGCATCAAGCCGGAGATGCTCTGGGTGCCGCTGGACAACGCCTGTGTCGGGCCGCTGGCAAGGCTCTGCAACGGTTGGGTGGCACCCGACAGCAGACCTTGCGCCGACCCCATAAACGACTGCAGCCCATCGGTCGCGCTGGAGGCCGGTGCTGCCGCCTGGCCCGCCGCATCGCCGAGTCCAGAAGATGCCTGCATACCGGTGTCTGCCGCCGACTGTGCGGCGGCCTCTACCGGGGCGGCCGGTGAAAAACCCGCTGGGGTTACCGGCGGTGGCGTTGACACGATCGAGCCCATCAGCGTGTTCAGTACGCCCGCATACGTCACGCCGGCAGTCGTGTTCTGTGGGGTGAAGTTGCCCCAGTACATTTCTTCGTTCGCGGCGATCGCCGGGGTATTGCACCCGCAGATATTGCTGGCGTACAGCGCGGCCGTTTCATCACGGTTGCCCTGGCAGACGGCCGCGGGTATCACCGCGGACCTGGCGACCGTGTTGGCCTCCACGGCGGCCTGGCCGATCGCCATGTGCTTCAGGCAGTGGACGGCCAGCGGCTCCAGCCCGAGAAAGTTGAGCTCGCTTCCCTTCGCCCCATACGCGGCGCCGCCCACGCCGATCCACTGCTCAAGGGTCGCGCCGATGTTGGCCACCGACATACCCATGGACAGTTCGTGCTGAATCGATTCGGCCAGCCATGCCGCGATGTTGGCGATGATTGTCGCCGGGTTGCTGGCCTCAAGAAGCGCCGCGACACTCTCGGGTGGGCCGAACCATAGTGGGTCGGGCATGTTGCCTTATCAGATGAGGTTGTTGACGTTCGTGGCGCTCATCAGTTCTTGGATGACATTGCTGAGCGAGGCGAGGTTTTGCGCGCCCGCGTAGCCGGTCCGCTGCGCAACATGGGCCTGCGACGCGGCGACATAGCCGGCGCCCGCAGAGTTCAGGGCCGCAGTAAAGGCTGCGTCGTCTGACGTTGGCACCATCGGCGTCGTCGCGGTGAGGGCCGCCGATCCGGCCGCGGTACTCGCCTCCATCTCGCCGCTGATGGCCATCTCCGTGACCGCCGACAGACTCGCTGCGGCGGGGTTGTGTAGGAACATCGTCATCGTGTCTCCCAAGGTTGTCTCCACGGATCAACTCCGCGATGTGCTCCGAGTTTAAAACGTCTTCGCGCGGCCCGTGTGCACAAGTTGCCGCAAAGCACCGTGACCAGCTATCTCGCCCCCTCCGGCGTTCCCACCAGCACTCCTTCAATCTGCCCGTCAGTCGTGACCAGGAGGCCACGTCCAGGTGGCAATTGCTGAGCACTAATCCTGCCGTGCACCTTGACAGCGGCTGGGTCGTTGTCCATGAACAACGACGGCGAACGGGACCCGGTCAATTTCTGCAGCAACGGGTTCATCACCGCCTGGGAAGCCCAGTTACCCGGCAGGCGCGAAACAATCACGTGTAGGCCAATCTCGCGGCTGCGTTCGATCAGGCCCCACAGCGGGGCGGTGGCCGCCTGCTTCAACGTCTGATTGTGGGGTCGAAGTTCGTGTTCATCGTCGATCAGGACGAAGTGGCGGGCGCCTTCCCACGTTTTCAGGTTGAGCAGTTCTTCCTGAGTCAGACCCGACGGTGGGAGCCGGTCCTGCAGCGCGGCCGCCAACTCGCCGAACACGGCGTCGATGTCGTCGGCGGTGTAGGCGTAGGCACGCACATGTGGCCCCTGGATCTTCCCGATGAGCGTCGTCTTGGGGTCGATGATGGTGATCTGTGCCTGCTCCGGGCTGAACCTGTTCATGATCGCCTGGCCGATCGCTGCCATGGTGGTCGTCTTGCCACACAATTGGCGGCCCATCACAAGCATGTTGGGCAACGCGCGGGCCGGTAGGGCCACCGGCTGCAGCGCGCTCTCGCCGATGGCGAACGGGATGTTCAGCGGGTCGGCCGCCTGGGCCGTGTCGGCGAAACCGGCGATGACCTGGCTCAACGGCACCCGTTCCGGCAGCCGTGACAGGCGTTCTACCTTGTCGGTCCCGGTGACTTGGGCGATCAGCGCACCAACCCCGCGTGTCCCGACCCGTTCACCCTTGGTCCCGGTGATCTCGGGTACCCCGATCAACACCTCGTGTCCGTCCCTGGTGAGCCCAAACCCGGGACGGTCCAGCGTGTTTCGCGCGGCTCTGCGCTGTTCCATCCCCGTGCCCATCTGCGATTCGTCGGGATTGCTGAGCCGAAGCTGGATCCGGGCGTTCGACACCGTGAGCAGCCCTTGCTTCTGGCCGACGAACCAGCCGTTGGAACTCGACATGACGTGCACACCGTAGGACAGGCCCTGCCGAGCGATCGCGATCGCGCGATCCCCCATGCCCGGGTCCTTCTCATAGAGGTCGCCGTAGTTATCGATGACGAGAAAGACGTCGCCGAACTTGTCTTCCGGATCCGTTCCCCCGCCGCCGGCCGACCCGAAGCGCCGTTCGCGGAACTCGGAGATGTCTATTTGGTAGTGCTTGAACGCCGCCTCCCGGGAACGGATCAGTCCCTCCAGCGTCGCGATGGTCCGCGAGACGCCCTCGCTGTCGTTAAGGCTCACCACCCCGGCGACGTGCGGCACCTCTTCCACCGGGTAGAGCGCTGCCCCGATGCAGAAGAAGGTCACCCGCTCCGGGCCGTACATCAACGCTGCCGAGGTCATCAACGTCATCAGCGTGGTGGACTTGCCGCGCTGGGCGGTGGCCACCACCATGACGTTATCCATCTCGGCGTCGATGGCATGCACCTGTTGCAGGTGGTCTTCGGGAATGTCTACGATCCCGACCGGAAAGATCAGACCCGGGTTCTGCCCATAGTCGACATGCCAGGGCTTGCCGCGCCAGTGCGCGACCAAAGCGTCGGCCGGCTCACTGATTTCCAGTGGGGGAAGCCAGATTTGATGAGGCAGCCGAGCGGGATGTGAAACTAGCGAGTCGCGGATCACGTCGAGGATCTTCTTCTTCTTGAAGCCGTCGCTGTGGAACAGGAACTCGTCGGGCTCCTCGGGTTGATCGGCAACGGCCAGGGCCGCGGTGTCCTCGACGCTCAGCGGCTGGTACTCCCAGGTCAAGGGGCGCGGCCGGGAGAAGCTCACGTCGATCGTCCGGTCGACATTGGCGACCTTCTTGGGCAGCACGAACGGCGCCGACAGGTAGAAGCACCGGAAGGGTTCCAAGTCACGCGGGCCGACCTTGAGCAGCGCGTACCCGTTCTCCTTCGACGGCAGGTGCAGCGCTGCATCGCTACCTATGACGTCGCGGGAATCCTCGGCGGTCTCCGCCCGCAACGCCACCCGGAACGCGATGTTGCTCTTAGCCTTGCTCAGCGACGACAGGTCCAATCGCTGGCCGCCCAGGGTGAAGAAGACGTTGCAGCCGCGGCCTTCCTGACCGATATGGATGACCAGCTGTATCCACTCCTGGTGGTGGTGGAACAGTTCCAGGTACTCGTCGATGATGACCAGCAGAATGGGAACCGGTTCCAGGTCTCGGCCGGCCAGCCGCATCTCCTCGTACTCGTTGGCGTCACGCGCGCCGGCTTCCTTGAAAAGCCGGTACCGCCTGGCGATTTCGCCGTTAATCGCTTTGCGCATTCTTTCGGCGAGATGCCGATCGTCCTTGCCGAGGTTGGACAGCGAGCCCGCAACGTGGGGCAGACCCTCCAGGTCCTGGGCGGCCGATTCGAACTTCATGTCGACGAAGATCACGATGAAGGTTTCCGGCGAGTGTGTCAGCGCGATCCCATTGCACAACGACAGGAAGAACTCCGACTTGCCCGACCCCGATGTGCCGACCACCACGGAGTGAAAACCGAAGCCGCCGAAGTCTTTCGCGCGGAATATGACGTACTGCAATTCGCCGCCGGGTTTCACCCCGACGGGCACCATCGCCCACTTCGCGTCACCGCGGCCACGACTCTCGGCCCACAGCCGATCGACGTCGAGCTGGCGGGGATCGTTAATCCCCAACGCCCGCAACAATTCACCGGCCTGGCTGTCGGTTTCGGACAACTCCCCCGCGCTCATCGGCGACCAGCGCGCCAACGCTCGCGCATATCGGTTGGCGGTGCTCTCGGCGAGCATGTCGGCGACCGCGTAGAACGCATCGCGGTGATAAAGCCGGCCTTCTCGCAACTCGAAACGCTGTTCGTCATCGGCAAACCCGACCCCGACACCGGGTCGGCTTGCCAACCGCAGCACCGTGATACCGGCCATCCCCTTCTGTCCGGTCACGCCCTCCCACTGCTCCGGGGTCCCGACGGCGTCGTCGACGATCACCCAGTGCGGGCCGGCCAACCCGGACGACTCCATCGGCGACGGCATCGATGTCGGGCTGGTGCCGACCGGCGGTGTCCATGGCCCCCGGCCCTTGCGGTGTAGTTCCGCGTCGAGCGCTTCCTCCAGCTCGACCGGGGTGGCGAACACCAACCGGCGCAGGCCGCAGGCATCGAACATCTCGTCATGCTGGTTGTGCGGCAGCCACACCAGCCACGACCACAGCTCGGGATGACGGGTGACCACCATCAGCTTGAGGTCATTGGGGCTGTGATAGACCGCCAGCGAGCACAGGATCGACCGCGCCAGGTTGTGCAGGTCGTCGGGATTGCCGCCGATGAAGCTGAAGCCGGGCTTGGACAGCAGGCTCAGCACCTTGCCGATTCCGCGGATTTTGCTTTGCTCGAGAATGAAATCCCGCAGCGCCCCGCCGGTGACCGGTTCCAGTTCCTCGCCGATCGGGACTTCCGGCCACTGCAGCGACACCGCCGAGTCGCTGGTCTGCTGAATCCCGATCCCGAGGCGGACGTCGAGGAAATCCGGGTCGCCCGGGCGGCGCTCCCACATCCGTGGCCCACCGATAACGGTGTCGAGTTTCTGCGGATCCCCGTGCACGAACAGCTGGCTGCGGCGCTGGTCCTGCGCGGCGCGCTGGACTTCGTCGCGATCCTCGTCGAGCTGGCGCAGATAGATGCGCCGTTGCTTCTCCTGCTCGCCCCACGAGATCCGCCGTCCTCGTCCGAAGCGACCACTGAACATCAACGCGCCGAACCCGGCCAGGCCCATCATTGGGAAGAAGCCCGACTGCAGCGACCGAACCCCCGAGGTGTACATCACGACCAAGGTGCCGATGATCCCGACCAACAGCGCCGGCAGCGCAATCATCAACAGGATGTTGCGTGGTTCGCGCTCCGGCAGGGCCAGTGGCGGCGCAACCGCCACTCGCACCGGTGGAACCGTCGGCGCCGGCTTACGCGCTCCCCGAACGAATCCGAGTTTGGACATGCCTAGCCTCCCAGCTGTTGGTTAGCTTCGGGGATCGGCGCAACGGCGCCGCCGCCGGTGATGGTGTCGTGCGCCAACAGGGCGCTCTCGCGGCTGATTGCCGGTCCGGCCGCGAAGGTGCGGACGATCGGCCAGGGTGCTTGCACGGCGCTGCCCGGGTTCAGCCCAAGAGCTTCCAGGGTGCGCTGATTCCACTCCACCCCGTATCGAACGCCCTGCGGCGAAAGCCAATACAGGCTTTCGCGGCTGTCCGACGTGGCGACACCGCTCGTCGTCGCGACGAAGTTCGCCGCTCCCGGCAGCACCAATGCTTGGTCGGCCTCCACCGACTCGGGGTTGCGGTCATCGCGGACCAGCCGGACCAGGCGCGGATCCATGCTGATCGGCACCGGCAGACCCCGCCCGTTGACGATGCTGATCGTCGCCTGCGGGTCGGTGGACTGCTTCTGCCACGCGACGCAGGTCACCGGATTCGCAGCTGTGTCAATGAAATTCAGCTTGGCCGACGGATAGTAGCCGACGTTGAGCACCTCGACGACGGGAATGTGGATCAGCTTGTCGGGCGACACCAAGGTCGGGGTGGCAGAGCCCTGGGCGAGTGCGGTGCGCAGCAGGTCGGCGACGAAGCTGGTGATTTTCTGCACGCCGTCGGGCAGCAGCGCGTAGAAGCCGGTGACGGCTCCGTTGGCGTCCTGGGTCTCCAGCACACTGCCGACGGTCGAGCCCGGCAGCCACTTCGACGGTGTGCCGATGTCCGGGATAGCCGGGACCACAAGCGGTTCGGTTGCCGGCATCGCGTCGAAGAGGGCGTTGGAAATCTCGATCGGATACGTCACCCCGGGATCGAGACCCAGGTTGAAGGTGACCGATCGATCGGTGGGGTCGATCTGCGACCGCTGCCCACCCCAGATCACATAGATCGCGTCTTTGTGAGTGACCAACACGGCCTGCGAAGGCCCCATCGGAGCCGCCCGCCCCGCCGTCGAAAGCTCCCCGGCGATCGATGTCACCAGCGGCGGTGCCCCGGTGCCCCGGGTGGGCGCGGTGTCGCACACCGACCACGCGGAAACGGAATTCGCTGTGACGGTGAGACTGTCGGGCACACCGGGAATACCGATCATCGGACCGGTCGGATACTTGGCGATCTCGGCCGCCTTGACCCAGGTCACCGCGCCCGCGCTGCCAACGGCCAGCCGCGCGGACGTCAGGTTGAGCGCGGGGTACAGCCGGCCGTTGACCTTCGCGTACACCGCGCCGGTGTCGCGGTTTCCGATGATTGACGACTGCCCCACCAGACCGGCGGGCTTCATGACGTGGAGCAGTGCCATCCAGCCGATGCCGATGAGCACGAAAACGCACGAGAGCGCCACCGCCGCTTGCTGTTTGCGGTCGTCGTGCTTCATCCGAACCGAAAACCGGGTGATCGCGGCCTTCAACCTTCGGTTGTAGAACAGATGTCCGGAGTTCTGGTCGCGGTTCGACAGATTGAGAGGCACGGTCAGTATCCTTTCGGCGGTCGATGTGCATCCGCCTGCTGCACCATCGCGGCGAGATTCTCGCCAGTACGGCTGACGCCGTAACGATGGATCACGTAATTCATCGAAGCGCAGATATTGGCCACCGGATCGTAGATGTTGGTCGACGTACCCGGCTGGTGGTAGCGGGCAAAGGTAGCGGGAATCGTCTGAGCGATACCACGGGCGAAACCCAGGCCGCGGCCGTCGGACTGCAGGGCACCGGATAACGTCGCCGGGTCGGGCGCGACCACCGACGGTCGCCCGCCCGATTCCCTGGCTATTAGCGTCTCGTATCCGCGGATCCAGTTGCGGCGTGCCACCGGATCGGTGATACCCAGGTGATCCAGCGCGGCGGCGATTCGCTGCCTGACATGGCCTGCTGCGAACGCCTTTTCGTACCTAACGGCGCTCAGCGGAAGCGCGCCTAC
Organism: Mycobacterium sp.; assembly: GCF_035314665.1. Classification (GTDB taxonomy): domain Bacteria; phylum Actinomycetota; class Actinomycetes; order Mycobacteriales; family Mycobacteriaceae; genus Mycobacterium. The sequence goes on from NZ_DATFZD010000082.1 coordinate 23,186, forward strand.
CGGCGACCCGTGGCCAATCCGCCGGTGCAGGTGGGCCAGTCGCCTGAACCGCCGCGAGAGCAGGTGTGCGCTTCGATGCGATCGATGGAGATAGCGCCGCTGCCGGTGCAGGCGAGCCGCCATGCGCCGCAACGCTTCCTGCCGTCCCAGCGGGGTATCGACAGCCGGCATCGAGTCACTGCGCGCATCGTCGAGAACCCGCTGTGAGCCTTGTCGGCCCGTCGCGTGCTCGGTAACCGCCTCCGCCAGCGCCGCGGCCAGCTCGCTGTCGGCGCCGGCGGTGCGGCGCAAACCGGCGGCCATCCGCAGCTGGGCCGGCGCCGCCGCGCCCATCCCGTCCCCGTTGCCGCCGGCGAGTCGGTCGGCGCGCTGCCGGAGTTGGCCTGGCGCGTCAGCGCTCCCGGCGTCGAAATGCTCGCCGCCGTACAGGCTGTACCCGCGAGCCAGCAGCTCAAGTGTCTTGCGCGACAACGGATCCCACGTCATTGCAGGGCCCCGCCGTAGCGTGCCTCGTTCTCGGTTTCGACCTCTTCCCGCAGCGCCGCGATCGCGAGGTTCAACCGCTCGGCCAGCTCGCCATGGGTGTATCCGGACACGACGGTCGGATGCAACGTCAGTTCGACCAGCCGGCCGTCCGCATCGACGACCACCCGAATATCGCCGAGATCGACGCTGTAGGTGATCGTCTCGGCCTGCCCAACGAGCGCTTCCCACTTATCGGCGGCCTCGCTCAATTCACGCAGAACCGATTCGACGAGATCCTTGTCGCTTAGCTGCGCGCGACTGCCCGACCCCGGCATCATGACAGTATCTCGACCCCTCCGACCAGCGTCAATTCATTCTCTGCACGCGTGGGCGCCATGCCCTACGGGCCGGCCTTCCAGCCGCTGGCCGGTGGCGTACTGAGCACTTGGAACCAGGCGAAGTGGTAGTTCGCGTCCAGCAGGTTGCCGGTGGCAATACCTTCGGTGGCGGCTAACAGCAGGCAATTGAGCAGCAACGCGCTGTCGATGTCCGGGTACTGAGCGAAAAGCTGGTAGCGCGAAGTGTCGAGGTATACCCGCAAGATGTCGATTTCGGCGTCGATGACGCCCGTACCCGCGGCACCCGCCTTGGCCAACGTGTGAACCATCCGCGGCAAACCATCGCGCCAGTGGGTGGCCTCGCTCAGCAACCAGCCCAAGTCGTCGACCGCCGGTAGCTCACGAGGCTGCGACGAGGTGTCGCTGACGTCGTAGTCGGCTGCCCAGCCCAACGGATCGCTAGGGGCGTAGGTCGCCAACGTCGGGGTGTGTCCGAGTAGTGCCACGGCGGTGCCCGTGCGCCGCTCCGGTGGCAGCAGCCGGACCTCGGCGGGCAGCGTAATTCCCGGCGGTATCCAGCCGTGCGCGATGTCCGTCACCAACAACGTAGTCCCGTCCTCACGGGTGCCGACCGCCCAGCGCAACCCGGGTTCCTGACGGGCAACGAACTTCAGCAGCCGTACCAGCCATTCGCGCTCCGACTCGGACTCGACCGCCGGCGCGGGCTGCTGCGCGGTCGGGGCGTCGTCGACCGGAGGCACCGGAGGCTCCGGTTGGCGAGCGGCCGGGGGCGGCGGCGATTCTTCGACCGGGACCTCCGTGCGGTGAGCGGGCGCGGGTGGCCGGCGCGCTTGGTCGAGCGGCGCCTCTGCCAGAGGCGCAATCTCCTGCAGCACCGTCGCAATCTCCTCGAGCACGTCGGTGTCGTCCGGATCGATGGGGGGCGACGGCGCTAACTCCTCCGGTTCGTCGAAGTCGAATTCGACAGCCGGCGCCGGTTGCTCTGCCGGGGCGACCGGTTCGACCGGGTGCAGGTCGACTACCGCCGCCTCACGGTGGTCGGAATCCGAATACTCCGGCCGCGGCGGCGCGGGGCTGTCAGGGGGTTCGGTCGTTTCCGGTGGCGCGGCAGGAACGATTTTGAATCGCCGTGTCTTTTCGGCGTCAGCCGTGCCATTTACCGGCTGTACCGGCCGGTCTTCCGCCGGCAATTTCGGCGTCATGTTACGGAGATGACGAACTGTCGACTCGACTCGGCGAACGGCGAAGGCACGAGCACCATTGATCACTCGCGCTTCTTCGGCCTGCCGCATCGGATCTGCCAATCCCGCTCGCCTAATGCCCATGAGTTCTTCGTTTGCCGAATTGACAATCTTTTGCAAGTCGGCCTTCAGATATTTGACAAGCGGGGCGGTGTCGGCCGTAACGGTTGACAGCTCGGCGGGCCAAAGCCCACCCGTCACCCACGGGGTGCAGTCCACCGGAGAGCTGAAAGCCGGAATCTTGAGAGATTCTTGGGTAGCTCTCCGGAGGCGCTGCCGCGCCGTATTCCGACCGAAGATCGCCACCGGCCAAGCCTACCGTCATCTTCGGATCGGCAACTTCACTGTTTGGCCGGCTTAAGTTTTCGTACTTAGTGGTGAATTGTGCGAATAACTTGGCCTGGGTAGCTTAAGCGTGTGGCTGATTCCGGGCTGCAACAGCAGCTGAACGAAGTGCGCGCGCTGCTCGGTCGGGCGCGAGAGTTGTTCGGCGCCAATCCTGTCGAGCCGCCCACCGATATCGCGCCGGATCGCGACGCCGTCCAGACCTGGATCCACTAGGCCACGAGCCCGTCACGCCTCCGTGCCGTCGCGGCGGTGAAGGTCATGCGCCACCAGCTTTTCGATCGCCATGTCGAGATCATGCGCGGTCGGGACTTCGGCGGACGGGGTATATCCGGCCGCGACGATCTCGCCGCGGACTTCCATCACCGCCTTGAGATACGAGACGTCGGCGGTCAGCAAGATGGCCTGCGCCAACGTTTCCGAGTCGGTGTCCATCGCCGCTTCGCTCAGCGTGACGCTGTGCATGTACCCCCCGCGGCAGGAGCGAACGAGGATGTGCCCGCTTGGGTGCACGGTGTCGAACGCAGGATCGGCCTCAGTCATTGACTGTCGTCGGAAACACGCCGGATTCTCTGGACGGCCTGTGCTTCCTGCTCTTCGAACATGCTCGCCGATTTCGTCAGGTTCTCGGCCATTTGCGAGTGGCTGTCGGCCTGTTGCTCGTAGCACACCCGCCGTTGCTCGAGGAGTACGCGCCCGGCCTCCCGCAGCTCGCCGAAGATCGGACCCAACGAGTCCAGGCTCGCTTGGATCGCCTGGTGCGACGACGGCAGGGTCCGCAGATACTCGGACGTCTCTTGGTGGTGGCCGGCGGCTTGACGCAAGTTGTCGGGCACCACATGGATTCGGTCTGCCATCCGCTGTCTCCTCTTGATGTGGCCGGCGGGCGCCGGATCTCTACTAGGTTGTCTCGAGCGGCCTTCCGGCAGTAGCCGGCCGGGTGGGCGCCGGTGGGTCGGTCCTGTCCGGCGCAGCTGGCGTGACCGGTCCAGGAGGATGCTCCCAGCCTAGGAAGCTGGGCCCGTTCACGGTGGAAATGTGCTGGATCTGCCCGTTGAGCAGGGCCCGGCTTTGGCCGAGGGCAAGAGCGTGGCGATCCGTGAGCATGCCGATATCCCCGGGCGTGAGCCGCGATGGATCGACCGGGTCGGCAACCGCAGTCCCCGGCGGCGGAATGCTAATCCCCTCCTGGCGGAACGCATCCGCGATGGGCGTACCACCCGCCGCGGCCTTGATAGCCGCCGCGAGTTGAGGATTGGCAGCGGTGACGGTTTCTCCGTTGGGCAACGTGACGGTCGTCGGGCCGGTGGCCGGCGGGTGCGACGCCGTCGACTCGGCGTCGTGATCGTCCGGCTGCCCGTCGCCGTCTTTATCGGCCGACGGCGAGTCCTCTGGGTCGTCTGCGTCCAGCAGCGCGTCGTCGAGGTCCTTCGGTGAACGCACGTCGTCGGCGCCGTGCAGCGGCTCGGGCAGTGGAAATCCACCCGGCATACCAAAACCGGGCATCCCTCCCCCACCGAACGACGGGATACTCGGCATCTCCGGGGGCAACGGCGTCGCGGCCGACGGGGTTTGTGCCGGCATGGCCTCGGGCAATAGGCCGGGATCGCCAGCCGGCAGCGAATCCAGGTAGGGGTCCGGGCCGGTGTCCGTTGCTGGCGGCGGACTCTGGCCCACGCTTTCCGGTGGGGAACCGGCAGACGCAACGGTTGACGGGCGGTGTTGGTCCGCATCACGGGTCTCGGGCTTGGCCACGTTGTCCAGGTTGTACAGCGATGTCCACGCGGCCATCAGTGCTGAGTTCGACGTATCGTCAAGGCTCGCGTTCGCGACCACGGCGCGGATATCCCTGAGCTTGCCGATCAGGAATCGCTGGAAGTCACGCGCTCCTGCCGGGGTGTCCAGATCGGATCGCGTCGTCACTGCCGCCTCGATATCGTGCTGCAACCTATTCAAGGCTTCCCGGCCTTCGGCGTTTTTCTGGTGAGCGTTCAGCACTGCGGTGACCACTTGCAGGTCGACCTGAGCAGTCGTCGAATTCTGATGTGCCAGAGCAGCTTCGGCATCCCTGATCGCGTCCGCGGCTTCGCCCTCCTGGCGGTCGGATTGCGGGCCGGGGCCGGCGGGTCCTGTCGGCCGCGGGACGATCGTCTCCCCGGTCCTCGGGTCGAACAGATCCGGATGGTGTTGGCGGATTCTGGCGATGACTCCGTCGAGCCGTTGCGGGCTTGCTCCGAACACCGTCACCACATCCGTTACGTCTTGCCGTGTCAGACCGGAAAGCCACGCTTTCGGGTCGCCCGTGCATTGCTTGACATGCTCGACGGCGGCGAGCACGTCGCCAGGTGTTGCCACTGCTCAGCCGAGAGACGGCGGATCGTCATGCGGCCCCAACATGCTGGCGACAGTAGCCAGCGGTGCCGCTGTCGACAATTCACTCGTGCACAGCCGCGAGCCGACCGCCAGAGCTAGCCGGCCGAGGTGGTGTAGTGCGCCATCAACTTCTCCAGCACAGCCCTTTTCGCTACGTCGAGCTCGTGCGCCTCGGACACCACGGCCTGGATTTCTCGTTGCTTGGCGATCAAGAACTTCTGGAACTCTCGCGCTCCCACCGACGTATCGAGCCCGATGGCAGTCCGATTCGCGACAGCGTGGTCGATTTCGGCGGCGATCGCGTCGAGGCGCCTGACGCCCTCGACTGTTGCCGCATGCGCGCTGGCGAGGGCTTCGGCCAGGGCACGGTCGGCGTCTGCGGCCGCCATGTGCTGCCTGGCCAGCGCGGCTTGCCCTTCCGCGATGGCGCCGATCGACCGCCCGGCCTGCTCTGCCATGGCTTGACCGTACTCACGGCCCTGACGCTCAACAACCATCGCCGCTACCCCAGTGGGCGCCTGATCTGCACGCCGTCCCCAAGCGGGCTGATCCGGACGGTGGCGCCGGCATGGGGTGCCTCGACGACCAGGTTGTTGCCGATCGCCAGCTGCACGTGTCCGGCGCTGGGAAAGACCAGGTCTCCCGGACGAACCTGGGAGCGGGGGATCGGGATTCCGTCGTATATCTGCTGATAGGTGGTGCGATCCAAGTGGATTCCGGCCCGCGCGTAGGACCATTGGGTCAACCCCGAGCAATCGAACCGGTCCGGCCCGGTCGCACCCCAGACATACGGACTGCCCAACCGCGACAGCGCGGCGCGCACCGCGATCCCGGCGCGGCTGTTCGCCGGCGGCAATCGCAGCCCGGTCCGGTAGCCACCGCGTCGCAGGACTCGGTAACGCAAGGCGCGCAACGCCGCCCGATGCCGACGGGCCTGCTGGCGAGCCGACAACACATGGGCTCGTTGCGCCCGTAGGCGCGCCACCCGACGGCGCATCGCCTCGCGCTGAGCCATCGGTGTGTCCGGTATCGCGGTATCGGCTCGAGCCTCGTCGAGAACGCTCCTCGTCGCGGTGCGGGCGTTGGCGTGATCTCGGTGCGCTTGCGCCGTCGTGGCGGCGAGCGCGTCATCGGTGCCGGCGGCCGCACGCATTGCCGCCCGGCCGCGGTCTACGGCCGACTGGTAAAGCTCATGTCCCCCACCGGTATTCAGTCCGGCGGCTCGCCGCAGTAGCCGGTCGTACTGCGCCACGCCCGCGTCCAGCGTCACTTGCCGAGTAGGGCCGGTGAACAATTCGTGTGCACGGCTCAATGCCGCCAGTTCGCTCCCGCTCACTGTCCTCCCCTCACTGCCCTTCCCCCGAATTGATGTCGCCGTCGACGAAGGCTCGGACGCGCGGCAGCGCCCCGGGCGGGATCACCCCGCGATTCCGGATGTCCCACATTTCCGCGGCGGTGACTCCGAGCAGTGCCGCGATCACCGGCTCCGGCAGCGACGACTGCGCGCATGCATGGTCGAACCGCGCACTAAGGCTCATCGGCATGCGCTCCAAAAGCGCACCGCGCGTCGCCTCCAACGCCTGCAGATGCCGCATAAGCCGTCCCGCCGAAGCTGCGTTGGCGTTGACCGCCACCCGCCAGGAGTTGGCCGCCAGCATCTCGGCCTTCACGCACTGTGCGATCACAGAGAGAATATACGACTCATATTCGTTTGATGTCGTCGCGGGCAGTCGCTCGATCACCGAGTTGAGTGCTTCGAGCTGAGCTTCGGCGTACCCCTCCAGCACCTCGGTGTCGGTGTGCCGGTCCACGACGATGGGCCCGGCGGGCCGTGCGGGCGGTTCTGCCGGCGTGACGGCGGTCAACCGCTCGAGCTCGGCCGCCGGATCGGCGGCTACGACGAGTCGCGAGTAGGTGCCCGGTGGCAAACCGAGCCCGTTCTCTACCTTCTGAACTGTGCCTTTATGCGGCTTGCGGGCTCCTCGCTCGAGGTAGCTCAGGCCCATGATGCTCACGCCGGTCGCTGAGGCAAAGTCGGCCAGCGACCAGTCGCGCGACTCGCGCAGTTCCCGGATCGCCGCCCCGGCCGATTCGCGGCTCACCGCAGCGCTCCGGGCATATTCGGATACTACACAGCCGTATCTGTTCTCCAGGGTTTATACGTTTTTGTCACGTTTCTCTTGCCAACCACACTCGCCTGTGTATACGCTTCCGCATACGTTTCAGCCTGAAGGAGGGATTCTGATGGGGCATCCATGTTCGGTCAACCCGGAGTTGTGGTTCGGCTACGCCGATGACGACGGTGGCGACGGCGCCGCCAAGGCACGCGCTTATGAGCAGTCGGCCACCGAGGCCCGGCTGCTCTGCCTGCGGCGCTGCCCACTTGCGCAACAGCGGTTGTGCGCCCGCTACGCGGTCGAGAACCGGGAGGAATACGGAGTCTGGGCGGGCGTCAAACTGCCCGGCGGCCAGTACCGCAAGCGGGAACAGCTGGCGCAGGCTCACGACACCTTGCGCCGAATCGCGGCGGGCGAGATCAACGCGCGACAGCTGCCCGACAACGCCGCGCTCTTGGCGCGGCGCGAGGCTAACGCCGTTCCGGTCACCGCCACGGTGTTTCACATGCCGGTCCGCGAAATCGGGCCTCGGTCGGCCGCCTGAGCCGTCGCGGTCGCTTGCGGTTGGGTTCGGCTGACAAGGGGTAATAACAGGGCAACCGACACGGGGGTCCCTGGATGCCTTTTGACCTGACGCCGACGGCGGCTCAACACGACCTGGCCCGGCGCACCCACGAGTTCGCCGAATCCGTCATCCGTCCCGTTGCCCTCGACTACGACCAGCGCCAGGAGTTCCCGTGGCCGGTACTGGAGGAAGCCGCGCAATGCGGCTTCTACGGCCCGCTGTTCTACCGCGACCTCATCGGGGACCCGACTGGTCTTTCGTTGCCGATGTTCATGGAGGAGCTGTTCTGGGGTTGCGCCGGAATCGGATTGGCGATCGTCATGCCGGCGCTGGCGCTGTCGGCCATCGGGCAGGCTGCGTCTCCGGAACAGATGCTCGAGTGGGCGCCGCAATGCTTCGGGAGCCCAGGCGATCTCAAGCTCGCGGCGCTGGCGATCTCGGAGCCTGAGGGCGGCAGCGACGTCCGGAATCTGCGGACCACCGCGCGGCGGGACGGCGGCGACTGGGTGATCGACGGACACAAGATGTGGATCGGCAACGGCGGTATCGCCGACGTGCACGTGGTCAACGCCGTCGTCGACGAAGAGCTCGGGCACCGCGGTCAGGCGTTGTTCATCGTCCCGGGCGGCACACCCGGTCTAAAGATGGTGCGCAAACTCGACAAACTGGGCTGCCGGGCGTCGCATACCGCTGAGCTTCTTCTCGACGGCGTGCGGGTTCCGGAAGCCAACCTGCTGGGCGGGCAAGACAAGCTGGAACACAAACTCGCCAAGGCGCGAGAGGTGGTCGCCGGCGGACAACGTTCCGGGTCGGCGACATTGGGGACCTTCGAGCAGACTCGCCCCATGGTCGCCGCCCAGGCGATCGGCATCGCGCGTGCCGCGCTGGAATACGCCACCACCTACGCCACCAAGCGGGAGGCGTTCGGCGGACCGATCATCGACAACCAGGGCATCGCTTTTCCCTTGGCCGAGATCGCCACCCAGATCGACGCGGCTCGGCTGTTGACGTGGCGGGCGTCCTGGATGGCCGCCAACGGCATCGCATTCCAGCGCGGCGAAGGCTCGATGTCGAAGATGGCCGCCAGCGAGGTCGCCGTCAGAGCAACCGAGCGCGCCATTCAAACAATGGGCGGCTGGGGCTACATCACCGACCACCCGGTCGAGAAATGGTATCGAGATGCCAAGCTGTACACCATCTTTGAGGGCACCAGCGAAATCCAGCGGATCGTCATATCCACTGCCCTCGGAGCGACGGAAGGCGCGCCCCCGCTGCACGTCGAACTCGAGCCGTCTGGTGGTCCGCTGAACCGGATGTTCGGCCGCGGCACCCTGCTGCGGTCCCGCGTAGCGAGCGCAGCGCTTTCCGCCCAGGACCGGGTCCCCGAGCCGCTGATGCGGCTCGCCATGCAAGTGTTGCGACCGCCGCGCAAGTGAACCACTAGCTCAGCCGCCGCGTACTGTTGCGGTATCCGGGCCGTATCGCACCCCGACGAAGGGTGGACGATGAGCAATCTTGAGACCACGCCCGCCGAAGTTGCCTGCACCGCCTCACGTCTCGAGGATCTGCAGGTGCTGGACCCGCGAGAGGTCCCGTTGGGCGGCCCGCGCGCGATCCGGGTCCGTCGCACGCTTCCGCAGCGGCAACGGTCACTGATCGGTGCGTGGTGTTTTTGCGATCATTACGGCCCACACGATCTCCGCCGATCCGCCGGCATGGACGTTCCTCCGCATCCACATACCGGGCTACAAACCATCAGCTGGCTGTTCAGCGGCGAGGTCGAACACCGAGACAGCGCGGGCGTCCACACCCCGATTCGCCCGGGTGAGCTCAACTTGATGACCGCCGGCGCCGGAATCTGCCATTCGGAAGTGTCGATCGCCGTCAATCGCGGGGCGGCTGCGGTACTGCACGGCGTGCAGTTGTGGGGGCGTTGCCGGATTCCGACCGCGATACCGCTCGCGGCTTCGATCATTATGTGCCCGAGCCGATCTCGCTGCCCGGCGCGGTAGCGCGGGTCTTCCTCGGACGGTTGGCCGGCGGCCGATCGCCGGTGCACACCTTCACCCCGCTGCTGGGCGCCCACCTCGATCTGGAAGTCGGCGCCCGGGTGACGCTGGATCTCGACCCGGCGTTCGAGCACGGCGTGCTGTGCGACCAAGGCGAGGTCGCCATGCACGACGTCGCGCTGACCGTCGGCGAGTTGGGCTACCAAGGCCCGGGCCGCCCCACACTGGCACTGCACAACGACGGCGACCAGCCTGGCCGCGTTGTGGTGCTGGGCGGCACGCCGTTTGCCGAGCAGCTGGTGATGTGGTGGAACTTCGTCGGACGCAGTCAGGACGAGATCGCCGCTTATCGCCGGCTGTGGGAAGAGGGCGACGAACGCTTCGGCGCCGTGCAGGGCTACCGTGGGACTCCCGCGCGGCTGCCTGCACCCGCACTGCCGACCGTCCGGCTGCGGCCACCCCCTTCTCCCGAACAGACCCGCTAGAAAGGCCCGCAGATGACCACCGATAAGACCGGCGCCCCGACCACGGTCAGCGCCGCAGACGGGAAGTACAGCATTGCCGTCGACGGCCAGAACGTCGGCCTGGCCGCCGTCGCTGACCGGGACAACCAGCGGGTTTTCTACCACACCGAAGTCGACGAACGATTCGGTGGACGCGGCTTGGCGACCATCCTGGTGGGGGAGGCCCTCGAGGCGACCCGCGCGGACGGGAAACGTGTTGTCGCCGTCTGCCCCATGGTGGCCGCATTCATCAAGAAGCATCCGGAATACAGCGACATCACCGATCCGGCCACTCCGGAGGTCCTGCAGTGGGTGCAGACGCTCTAGCCGGCGCCCTTGCCGTTGTCGACCCGATAGACGGCGCCGTGGACGGCGGTCGCGGCATCGCTGGCAAGGAACGCGATCACATTCGCAACGTCAAGAGGCTGCATCATGCCGCGCGGCGAGGCCGTACGCATGATCAGGTCGTAGTTCGGGTTGTCCGGTGCACTGAACTGTTCGATTTGCGGTGTGAGCATGCCGCCCGGACACACCGCGTTGACGCGCAGACGATCTGCGGTGTATTCCACCGCCAAAGCGCGAGTGAGCCCGATCAGCCCGTGCTTGGCAGCGCAGTAGCCGGCCGAATAGGCCTGGCCTTCGACGCCGGCAATGGAGCTGACATTGACGATGTTGCCGCCTCGCTCCAGCAGATGGGGGAGTGCCGCCCGGCACAGATAGAACGGCCCGTTCAGGTTGACCTCGAGGTCGTGCGCCCAGTCGTCGTCGGTCATCGACTCGGTGCGGCGCATCTGGTGTCGACCGGCGATGTTGATAAGGACGTCGAGCCCGCCCAACTCGCGCACGCACTGCTCGACGGCGTCGCTGCACGCCTGCGCCGAAGCAACGTCCACCGATGCGTATGAACCCCGGTCAATCTCGGCGAATACCTCGGCCAAGCGTCCAGTGTCGCGGCCGATGCCGAAAACCGTTGCGCCCTGCCGGGAAAGCAGCCCGGCCGTCTGCGCGCCGAGGCCCGACGACGCACCGGTCACCAACGCGACTTTGTCTTGCAGTGCAGCCATACCGGTTCCCGTTCTCCTAGGTTCGCGTCCGCGCCACGCTACCGCGCAGCAACTCAAGTGGCGCAATAAGTCTCAGTCCCCAGACGGCGAAGATCTGCTCGGGCCGAAGGCTCCGCCGGATGCGGCGCGCCGTCAGCAACACGAGCAGGCTGATCGCCAGCCTCCCCAGCGTGATCCGACTCGTTCGCTTTTTCCAGGTTGACGGCGCCGAGCCCGCGCGCCGGCCGAAGTAGTAGCCGACACACGTTGCCATCGCAAGAGCGGCGATTCCCGCAAACACCGTCATGGTGATCAGCGTTCTTCGTCACCGTCGCGGCGAGGTCACGCGGGAGAAACACCTCGGCCAATAAGTGCGGCTCTCAAGTCAATTCTGTGGGCGAAGGGGGACTTGAACCCCTGCCCTGACCAGGCAAAATACGGGTTCACCTGCAGGTTCGCTCCGTCTCGGTCCGACTCAGTCCCGCTCATCACCTGCGGTTTCGTCTCGGGTCTTGACGGCGTCAAGCCCGCTCACCCATCGGCGCGAGCGGGCCGGCTTGATACGTGCCAGGGGCCGGGTGATCAGAAAGCGGTCGGGGTCATCGAAGCGTCGCGGATCCCGGTTGGCCGCGGCCAAGCTTGCGCCCCGAGGGTCGACGCGGCCCTCCCCGGCGGGTGACCACGCCTGTTTGTTCCTCTTCCACCAGTTGCGACATAAACACGTGTCCCCATGAGCGATGAGGTGGGGTACCCCCGAGGTTCATCGGCCTGCTCGGCGATGCTGCGACGGTAAGGGGAAAATAACGGGAAAACCATCGACCAGGCTCGCCTACTACCCAAAACAGCCTGAAAACTCAAGACAACTGTCGAAGTTCTAGCGACCGAGGATCGCTAGTTCACACCCGCGACAGGCTGGTCACCAGGGGCAGGCGTCGCCGGCCCCAGTGTCCGGCCGGG